>JBDTVC010000098.1:0-16038 GCA_040007475.1 Burkholderiales bacterium | reverse complement strand
CGACGCTGATGCCCAGCGCGTCGAGCGCGGCCGGCTTCACGTACAGGTTGATCTGCCGCGCGATGCCGCCGACCACGCTGACCGAGCCGACACCGCGCACGTTCTCGAGCTTCTTCTGCAGCACCTGCGAGGCCCAGGTGGTGAGTTCCTGCGGGCTCTTTCGACCATCGGTGGACAGCACCGCGACGTTGAAGATCGGCACGCTCTGCGGATCGAAGCGCGAGATGCGCGGGTCCTTGACCTCGTCGCGCAGCAGCGGGCGGATCAGGCCGACCTTCTCGCGCACGTCGTCGGCGGCCTTGCGGCCATCGACATCGAGGTTGAACTCGACGATGACGACGGAGGTGCCTTCATACGATCGCGAGTACAGCGAGCTGATCCCGGCGACCGTGTTGACCGCTTCCTCGACCTTCTTCGTGACTTCGCTCTCGACGATCTCGGGCGACGCGCCGGGGTAGTCCATCACGACCACAACGGTCGGGAAGTCTATGTTCGGGAACTGGTCGACCGACAGGCGCTGGTAGCTGAACAGCCCGAGCACGACGAACGCGAGCATGACCATCACGGCCATCACCGGGTTGCTGATCGAGACGCGGGTGAACCACATGTCAGCGTGCGGCGGATGCGGCAGACGCGGCGGGTGCGGTCAGCTTGACGGTGGTGCCGTCGCGCATGGCACCGGCGGTGCCACGCAGCAGCATCGCGCCTTCCGCTGCGCCGCTGGTGATTTCGACCGCCGCCTCGGTGACGCCATTGAACCGGGCCTCGCCGCGCGCGCCGAGCTCGACAGGGCGCTGCACGATCCTGTTGTCGACCACCGCCAGCACATAGGGTCGGGCCAGATCGATCCGTACCGCCGACACGGGGACGGCCAGCGCGTTCTTGCGCTGCAGCTCGATGCTGCCGCGTGCGAACAGGCCCTGGCGCAAGCCCGGCTGCGGCTGCAACGCGATATACACCATCACGGCGCGCGTGCCGGCCTGCGTGCTCGGGTTGACGCGAACGACTTTCGCGGTCGCCGCCTCGGCCAGCCCATCGACGCTCAAGCGCGCGACCTGGCCGATCTGCACGCCGCCCACGTCTTCGGGCGCGACGGCGGCCTCGAGCTCGATGCGCGACAGGTCGACGATCTCGATCACCTTCGCGTCGATCGCCACGCGTTCGCCGGGCTGCGCGAACCGCTGCGACACGATGCCGCTGATCGGCGCCACGAGCACGGCATCGGCGCGCGACTTGCGTGCGATCTCGGTCGCCGCGACCGCAGCCTGGTAGCCGGCGGCCGCCCCGGCCTCGGTGGAGATCGTGGTCTCCAGCGCGGTCGCCGAGATGAAGCCCTGCGCCACCAACGCGCGGTTGTTCTCGAGTGCGCGCTTGGCGATGTCGAGCTGCGTGCGCGCCGACAGGGCCGTCTGCTCGGCCTGCTTGACGCGCCACTCGAACTCGGTCGTGTCGAGGTTGCCGACGACCTGGCCGGCCTTCACCGTGTCACCCTCACGCACTGTCAGCGACTTGAGCTCCGAGGCCACCTTGGCCTTGACCACGGCGCTCGTGACCGCCTTGAGCCCGCCCGAGATGGCCAGCGTGCGCGTGAGCGGCTGCATGCCCACGGCGATCACGTCCGCGCTGCCGAGTTCGAGCGCGACCGGCGCGCTGGCCGCGGGCGCGGCAGCGGCTGCCGCGAGCTTGCGGGCCTTCAGCGCGCGGCCCGCGACGAGCACCAGTGCCAGCACGACGACAGCCGCGATCAGCCACTTCAACCAACGCTTCATTTCTTTCCTTTGGGTCGCGGTACGAGGCCGTACAGCACCATGTCCACCAGTGCCTCGATCACGACCTTGGGCTGCAGCATGAAGGCGGCCGAGCACGCCCCCAGCGAATGCTTGTTGAGCGCCAGGAACACCAGCGGCCCGACCAGTGCATGCACCACCTCGTCGACATTGATGGCGCGGAACTCGCCGCGATCGACGCCGCGCTGGATCACCTGCGCCAGCATCTGGTGCGACGGCGACACGACCTCGTCGACGTAGAACTGCGCGATCTCGGGGAAGTTTCTCACCTCCGAGGTCATCAACTTGATGATGCCGGACGCGCGCGTCTCGCCGATGCGCTCCCACCACAGCCGCAGCATCAGCGCGAGCAGGTCGGGCGTCGGGCCCTCGAACTCGCGGATGATCTGCACGCCCTCGGCGATCGGGTTGATCACGTGGTGGCGGATCACCTCCCTCAGCAGCTCTTCCTTGCTCGGGTAGTAGAGGTACAGCGTGCCCTTGGACACACCGGCCAGCGCGGCCACGTCTTCGGAGCGGGTCGCGGCAAAGCCGCGCTCGACGAAAAGGTCGAGCGCAGCATCGAGCAGCTCCTGCGGGCGGGCGTCCTTGCGCCGCTGCCGCACCGAAGCAGGCGGGGCTTTGGGGGGGAACTTCATACTGACTGAGCGGTCAGTAATGTAGCGTTGCGCAGGGTGCGGGTCAAGGCGGGTGGCACGATAGGCCCCGCTACCATCGACGATTGTTCTCGCGCACCGGAGTCGCTCTTGGATCTCATGTTGTTGTTGAAGGCCGCGATCATGGGGATCGTCGAAGGCCTGACCGAATTCCTGCCGGTGTCCAGTACCGGCCACCTGATCCTTACCGGCTCGCTGCTGGGCATGACGGACGACAAGTCCAAGGTGTTCGACATCGCGATCCAGACCGGCGCGATCCTCGCGGTGATCATCGTCTACTGGGAGCGCCTGTCCGGCGCCGTGCGCGACTTTGGCAGCAGTGCGCGCGCGCGGCGGTTCATCCTCAACGTCGTGCTCGGTTTTCTGCCGGCCGCAGTGATCGGGTTCTTCGTCTACAAGAACATCAAGGCCTATCTGTTCAACGGCCCGGTCGTGGCCGCGGCCTTCATCGTCGGCGGGCTGATCATCCTGTGGGTCGAGAAGCGCGCCAACCCGAAGCCGCCGCGCATCAACGACATCGACGAGATGACGCCGTGGGACGCGCTGAAGGTCGGCTTCGTGCAGTGCCTGGGCATGATCCCCGGCACCAGCCGTTCGGGCTCGACCATCATCGGTGGCATGCTGCTCGGCCTGTCGCGCAAGGCCGCGACCGACTTCAGCTTCTTCCTCGCCATTCCGACGCTCGTGGCGGCCGGCGGCTACAGCCTGTGGAAGGAGCGTGGGTTGCTGTCGATGGCCGACGTGCCGCTGTTCGCGGTGGGCTTCCTCGTCAGCTTCATCAGTGCCTGGATCTGCGTGCGCTGGCTGCTGCGCTACATCGCGACCCACACCTTCGTCGCCTTCGCGTGGTACCGCATCGCGTTCGGCATCGTGGTGCTGTTCACCGCCTACACCGGCATCGTCACCTGGGCCGACTGACGGAGCCCCCGACGCGGCGTACCGCGTCACCCCCCCCAAGGGGGGTCGGGCCGGCTTGGGGCGGCCCGGCGCTCGGCCCGTCGCGCTACGAAGCTCTGACGAACACCAGATCCCACACCCCGTGGCCCAGCTTCAGGCCGCGGTTCTCGAACTTGGTCAACGGCCGGTAGTCGGGTCGAGGTGCGTAGCCCTCGGCCGTGTTGCGCAGCAGCGGCTCGGCGGACAGCACCTCCAGCATCTGCTCGGCATAGGGTTGCCAGTCCGTCGCGCAGTGCAGGTAACCGCCGGACGCGATACGGCTCACGAGGCGGCTGACGAACGCCGGCTGGATCAACCGGCGCTTGTTGTGCTTCTTCTTGTGCCACGGATCGGGGAAGAACACGTGCACGCCCGCCAACGAGTCGGGCGCGATCATGTGGTCGAGCACCTCGACTGCGTCGTGCTGGATCAATCGCAGATTGGTCAGCTTCATTTCGCCGATGCGCTTGAGCAGCGCGCCGACACCGGGCGTGTGCACCTCGACGCCGATGAAGTCGGTGCCCGGTAGGGCCAGTGCGATCGCGGCCGTCGCGTCGCCCATGCCGAAGCCGATCTCCAGCACCAGCGGTGCATCACGTTCGAATATGGCGGCGAAGTCGGTCCGCTGCGCCGAGTACGGCAGCACGAACGTTGGGCCCAGATCGGCCAGCGCACGCACCTGGCCGGAGCCCATTCGACCGGCTCGCACGACGAAACTGCGGATGCCGCGCTGGGGGCGCGCAGGAAGGGTCGGATCGTTCATCGGTCGGCAAGGTCAGGGGTCGGATGCGACGCCATTGTGACCGCGGGGCGGGGCGATCCTCCACGAACGTGGGGCGCGTGGTCGAACGCGCCGCACTACGCCTGCGCGGGGAAAGGCCGCCTCGCCCCGGGCTCAGTTGAGCTCGACCTGTTGCGCCGTCAGAACGCCGTTGGCCAGCGTGCCCTGGATTTCGACGCGCTTGCCCGCCAGCGTGGCAGGCGTCACCGCCTTGAAGTAGGTCGTCGCCGTCCAGTGGACGCTGATCGGCGCTGCCGATGAAGGGGTCAGCACGAAACTCGTTGCTGCCGTGTCGACGGCGCTGGCGATGCCGGTGCGCTCGACCGTTGAGCCCGCGGCTTCGCCTTCGCAGTGCACCTTGCGGGCCACCACGCCGGTCGAGCCGAGCGCGCCTTCGACCTCGACATACAGGCCCTCGGCGAGCCCGCCCACCGGGCAACTCTCGAGCGTCGCGGCACTGGCGTCGACGGCGACGCCGCGCACGCTGAACGTCTTGGTCGCGGCCGCGTAGCCGATGATGTTGCCGTGCAGCTCGCCCTCGGGCTCGCTGACGCCGTCGCGCATCGTCACCGTGCTGGCCTGCACCGAGCCGTCCGTGGCCACCACGCCGCTGACGCGCACGTAGCGCCCCGTCGCCAGGCTGGAGCCGGCAGGCGAGATCGAGGCCCCAGCGTACAGCACGCTCACGCCACCGAGCTCGAAGCGCGTCGTCGCGGTGTCAAGGTTCGCGATCACGCCGCTGATCGAGACCAGATCGCCTGCGTAGCCGACCTTTTTGACGCGGACCTGCGCGGCCACGATCCGCGGGGCGCCCGCCGAGGTCGTCAGCGAAGCGCTCGGCGCGAGCACCGACACGACCGCACCGTTGGCGAGCAGGCCGCCCTGCGGCACCAGGGTGGCCGTCGAACTGTCGACCCCCAGGTCGCCCAGATTGAATCCACCGATCGCCAGCGCGCTGACGAGGCCAGTGGCCTTCAGGTAGGGCGGCAGGGTCGTCAGGCGGCCGATGCGCGTGGCCTGGATCGTGAAGCCGCTGCCCTGGCGGACGATCAGCCCGTGGATCTCGACCGCATCGCCCGCGGTCACCGACGTGCTGCCCGTGTAGCCGCCGCTGAACTGCGTGACCGGGCCGCGCGCGGCATCGCTGTTCGCCACGACGGTTTGGCCGAGCACGACGAAGGTTCCTGGCGCGCCGACGCTGCTGACCGGCCCGACCAGCGCGGCGTCGACCCGCACGCGCGTGGCGACGCCCGCGTCCGTGTGCTCCACCTCGAGGTTATCGCCCAGCACCGACGCGGTCTGTGTCTCGACGCCGGGCTGATCCTCGCGCAGCGTGGGCACCTGGGTATCGTCGTAGCGCACGCCATCCACGATGACGCTGCCGAATCCGTTGACGGTGCCCTGTGCCCCGCTCTTCGGCATGCCTGTACCACCCGAGCCGACACCGCAGGACGCGACGAGGAGGAGGAACGCGACCCCGAACAAGGCTGCCAACGACGCGGTGAGTGATCTGTTGTTGTTGTTCATTTCTTCCTCCTGGGGCGCGGCGCCGATGCGGGTCGCGCGGCGCGGCCTGCCGGCGGCGCGTCATCGACAGTGTCGGCGGGGTGCTGCGGTTCGCTGTAAAAATAGGTACCGAAACGCATGCGCTGATGCGTGGCGGGTGGCAGCGCGGCGTCGCCCTCGACCCGCTCCGTGGCCGAGGCCACCATCGCCTCGAACACCTTCAGCCACGAGGTCACCGCCTGCTTCTGGAGCAAGGCCACCGACTCGGCACTGAGCCCGTCGGCGAACACGCTGTGCTCGAGGAACGGCGGGGTCTCGGACGACAGGTTTTGAACGGCCGCTGCGATGTGATCGCCCGCGTTGGCTGCGAACAGCGAGGTCGACTCGCCCAGTTGCTGCGTCGGCGTGAACGCGACGTTGAGCGGGATGACCTGCTCACCATCAAGCCGCACCTGACCCAGGCGCAGCAACTCGTCGAGCACGGTGCGAGGGTGGACATCCTGCGAGACCTCGCGCGCGAGTTCCTCGAAGGTGATGCCGTGGCCGCTGCGCGGCAGTGTTCGGGGCTGCCCGTCGCGCGTGCGGTAGCGGCGCGCGGTGACCCAGCGCGTGTAGACCTGCGAGGCCAGCGGGATGCCCCGCTGGGTCGGCGCTGCGCGCTCCTGAGCCTCGGTCTCGATCGCGCGCACGTCCTTGCGGTGCACCCCCGACAGCATGCTCAGTGCCGAGAAGGTCGGCTTGGTGCCCGCATGCGAAAGCTCGCTGCGCGCCGCGTCGATGAACACCGATTTGAGCTGGTCGGCGATCGCGCCGTACGAGACACCGTTGCGCAGCAGCCAGCGCGCGACCGGGGCGAGCAGCACGGCGGACTCGCGCAGCGCCAGCGCAGCGTGCTCCTCGCTCGGCGTGGCGCGCGAGGAGGGTGCTTCGACGGGCGTTGTGGGGCTCTTGCGATTCATGCTTGATCCGGCGTACGGGCGCTCGCGTGATGTGCCGTGGCGGGTGTGTTCGTGTGCGGAAGGCATCGGAATGTCGTTCGCAATGGGATTGTGTCCCATTCCGGGGGAGCACAGCAGTAACAAATGAGCAACGACTCGTTGCAATTACGTGGGAATATATCCCATATTATTCGTGCATGTCGAAATTGCCCATCTCGCCCGCAGCGTCTTTGCCTACCACGGTGCTCGGGCTGATCCTGTGCGCGCTGCCAGTGCTGGCCGTGGTGCAGACGGCTGTGCAGGCGTCTTCGGGCTTGCCACCGCCCTGGTTGCTGCTGCTCGTCATTGCGCCGCTTCTGGAAGAGACGGTGTTTCGTGCCGGCCTGCACGAAGCTCTGTTGCGCAGGTGGGGTCACTCGGCCGGCAGCGTGCTGGTCATCAATCTCGCGGTCGGCCTGGCCTTCGCGTTTGCCCATCTGGTCGTGCGCGGCGGTGGTCTCGCGGCGCTCACACTGCTGCCGGCGCTGGTGATCGGCTTCATCTACCAGCGGCAACGCCGCCTCGCGCCGTGCATCGTGATGCACGCCCTCTTCAACGGCGTCTGGCTGACGCTCTCTTCATGAATGTCGTCACCTTGAAACCTCTCAAACGCCTGATCGTCGCGGCCTTCATCGGCGCGTTCGCCTCGTTTGCCGCGCATGCGGACGACCCTGCCGGTGGTGCCGGCCTGTTCAGCGCGAACTGCGCGTCATCGGGTTGCCACAACACGAGCACACCGCTGACCAGCAACGCCAGCAAGATCTACAACGCCCGCAACACGCGCGCCTGGATCCAGAGCAACATCAACAGCAACAACAGCGGCATGGGCCGGCTCAGCGGCATGACGGCGCAGCAGGTGGCCGACATCGCCGCGTACCTGGGCAACACGCCGACGTCGCTGACCTTTGGCTCCACGGCCGTGGGCAGTACCGCGACGGCGCAGCAGGTCACGGTCTATGCGAGCCTGAAGTCGGGCTACTCGCTCAACGCGCTGACCTTCACGACGACGGGCGACTTCGCCCGCGCCGGCGGCACCTGCGCCACGACGGTAGCCACCGGCCAGAGCTGCACCGTGCTCGTGAACTTCACGCCGACAGCCTCCGGCACGCGGACCGGCGCGCTCAGCATCGCCAGCAACAACACGCTCACGCCGATCGTGATCGCGCTGAGCGGCACCGCCACCGGCACGGTCGCGCCGGCCCCGGTGGCCAGCATCACGCCGGCATCGCTGGCGCTGGGCTCGGTCGCCATCGGCGCCACCGGCACGGCGCAGAACGTCACGGTCAGCAACACCGGCAACGCCGCGCTGAGCCTGTCGGCGATCACGTCGAGCAATGCGGCCGACTTCGTCATCGCGGGCGGGACCTGCAGTGCCGGCGGCTCGGTGGCCGCCGGTGCGAGTTGCACGGTCTCGATGGCCTTCAAGCCTGCGGCCGGTGCGACCGGCGCACGCACCGGGTCGCTGTCGATCGCGCACAACGGCGCCGGCAGCCCGGGCGCCGTGAGCCTCAGCGGCACGGCCATGGCGGCCGCGGCGCCGGTCGCCTCGCTGACCGCGTCGCTCGCGTTCGGCAGCGTCAATGTCGGCACGACGAGCGCAGCGCAGACGGCCACCCTGTCCAACACGGGCACGGCGGCGCTGACGATCGGCACGCTGGCCACCGGCAGCACCGAATTCGTGATCAACGGCGGCAGCTGCGCCGCGGGCGCATCGGTGGCGGCGGGCAGCAGCTGCACGGTGAGCGTGGCCTTGACGCCATCGGCGGCGGGGGCGCGCAGCGCCAGCCTCGTGATCACGCACAACGCGGCCGGCAGCCAGAGCAGCACCAGCCTGTCGGGAACCGGCGTCGCGCTGAATCCGGTGATCGGTGTCTCACCCGGGACGCTGAGCTTCAGCCAGACGTTGAACGTGACGTCGGCGGCGCAAAGCGTCACCGTGAGCAACACCGGCAATGCGCCGCTGGCAATCAGCGCGCTCACGATCGGCGGCGCTCAGGCGAGCGAATTCCAACTCGCCGCCGGCTCCACCTGCGCGACTGGTGGCAGCGTCGCGGCCAACGGGTCCTGCGTCGTGAAGCTCAGCTTCACGCCGGTCGCCCTCGGTGCGCGCAGCGGCAGCCTAGCGATCACGCACAACGCGGCGGGCTCGCCGTCGGCGGTGGCCCTCAACGGCATCGGCACGGCGTCGCCGCAACCTGCGATCTCGCTGAATGCCGCGACGCTGACCTTCGCGAGCCAGACCCTGGGCAGCACCAGCGCGAGCCAGACCGTGACGGTCAGCAACAGCGGCGCCGCCACCCTGACGTTCAACGCCTTGACGCTGACGGGCACGGCGGCCGCAGACTTCACTCGCGCCGGCACCTGCGCGGCGACGGGCACGCTCGCTGCCGGCGCCACCTGCACGGTCGCGTTCACGTTCACCCCCGGCGCGTTCGGCGCGCGCAGCGCGACGCTGAGCATCGGCTCCGACGCGAGCAACGGTGCGGCCGTCCTCAGCCTCGCCGGCACGGGCGCCGCGGTGGCCACGCCGAGCGTTGGTCTGACGCCGGCCGCGCTGGTCTTCGGGAACCAGACCGTCGGCGTCGCCTCGGCGGCGAGAACGGCCACGTTGACGAACAGCGGCTCGGGGCCGTTGAGCATCGCCAGCATCACCGCCACCAGCGGGTTCGGCGTGACCCACAACTGCGGTGCGAGCCTCGCGGCCGGTGCGAGCTGCATCCTGTCGGCGAGCTTCACGCCGACCGCCGCGAGCGCATTCAACGGGAGCGTGACCGTCGCGTCGAACGCGGCCGGCTCGCCGCATGCGGTCAGCTTGTCCGGCACCGGTGTCGCCGCATCGCCGGTGCTGGCGTGGACGCCGGCCGTGGCCGCGGTCAACTTCGGCGACGCGGGCGTCGGCGCCACTCCGGTCACGCAGACGCTGACGCTGGCGAACCAGGGCCCGGGCGCCGTGACGCTGCAGCAGATGACGCTCGCCGGCGCGCAGGCGGCCGACTTCTCGCTCGGCGGCACCGGCACCTGTGCCGTCAACGCGGCGCTGGCGCAAGGTGCCACCTGCACCGTCGCGCTGGCCTTCCAGCCCGGTGCGGTGGGTGCGCGCAGTGCGGCGCTGCAACTGGTGTCGTCCGGCACGAACCCGCCGGACATCGCACTCGGCGGCAACGGCACCGCCGCGGCCCAGCCGGGCGCACTGGCGGTGCCTGGTGCAATCAGCCTCACCGCCTCGACCGGCAGTGCCGCCGCACCGACGCAGACCTTGAACGTTCAAAGCACCGGCAGCGCCGTGTTGCGCGTGACCGCGATGCGCGTCGCCGTGGGCTCGTTCACGCTGGACACCACGGCCACCGGCGGCTGCCCGGCTGCGCCGTTCGACCTGATGCCGGGCCAGACCTGCGCGATGAGCGTCGGCTGGTCGAGCACGACGGCCACGGCCGAAGCCGGGATCCTCGAGATCGACACGAATGCCGCGGCGGCGCCGGTGCAGGTGTCGATCCAGGCTGTTCGTTCCGCGGCCGTCAGTGCCGCGCCTGCGATGGAGAACGCCGGCGCCGGCGGCTGCTCGATCGCGAACGGCCTGAGCCTCACCGATCCGACCTTGCTGCTGCTCGTCTTCCTCGCGGTCTGCGTGCTGTCGTGGCGCTTCCGGTCGCGGCGCTGAACCCCCCTGTCACCCCTGTCCAAGAGAGACTCTTCATGAATACCCATCGCCTGATCCGTCCCCTGCGTCTTGCGGCGCTTTGCCTCGCCACTCTCGCTGCGCCTGCGGCCTGGTCGCTCGACACCGGCGCGGCTGCGCCCGAACTGACCTTGCCGGGCCTCAAGGAGGCCGTGAACCTGGCCAACCTGAAGGGCAAGGTCGTCTACGTCGACTTCTGGGCCTCTTGGTGCGGGCCGTGCAAGCAGTCGTTCCCGTTCATGAACGCGCTGCAATCGAAGTACCGAGCGCAGGGCTTCGAGATCCTCGCGGTCAACGTCGACGCGAAGCGCGAGGACGCCGACAAGTTCCTGAGCGAGGTGCCGGCCCAGTTCACTGTCGCGTTCGATGCCAAAGGCGAAAGCGCGAAGCGCTTCGACGTGAAGAGCATGCCCTCGTCCTACCTGATCGGCCGCGACGGCAAGGTTGTCGCCGCGCACAAGGGCTTCAAGGAGGAGGAGCGTCAGGAACTCGAGTCGCGCATCGCCTCGGCCCTGAGCGCCAAGTGAACACTCCGCCACGAGGTACCCAGATGAGCATCTTTCGTCGTTGGTCGAGCGCGGCATTCGCATTGCTCGGCGTGGCCGCCCTCGGCGGCTGCGCGATCAATCCGCCGCAGCCCTGGGAAAAGGGCAATCTGTCGAAGCCCGAGATGACGATGGCTGCCGATCCGCTGGACCAGCGTTTCGTGCAGCACATCTACGGCAGCAAGGAGAACGCATCCGGTGGCTACGGCGTGGGCGGGGGTGGCTGTGGCTGCAACTGACGCACGCGACAAAGCCGGCGCGATCATCGCGGCCGCGCTCAGCCTGCCCGGTGTGATGGCGCATGCCGAGGGCGCGCCTGAACACGGCCAGGTGTCGATCAAGTACTTGCAGTACCAGGACTCGCAACCCGGGCTGGACCGCATCAAGGTCAAGGCGCCGTCGATCTACGTGCTGGCGCCGCTGTCGAGCCAGTGGGCCGTCGAGGGCTCGCTGGTGTCCGACAGCGTCTCCGGTGCGACGCCGCGCTATCACAGCGCGATCTCGGGCGCGACGATGAACATGACCGACGAGCGCCATGCCGGCGACGTGAAGGTCACGCGCTACTTCGAGCGCTCGTCGTTCTCGGTCGGCGTGAGCAAGTCCAAGGAGCACGACTACGACAGCAACGCCCTGTCGCTCGATGCGAGCTTCTCGAGCGACGACAACAACCGCACCTGGAACGTCGGCGTGGGCTATTCGTCGGACAAGATCGGCTCGACCAACGACCCGGCGCTGCACGAGAAGAAGCACACCGGCGAGGTGATGCTTGGCGTGACGCAAGCGCTCAGCGGCGACGACATCGTGCAGGTGAACCTCACGTACAACCGCGGCCGCGGCTTCTATTCCGACCCGTACAAGGAGCCCGACATCCGCCCGGACCGGCGCGACCAGCGCATCCTGCTGACGCGCTGGAACCACCACTTCGCCGATCTTGGCGCGTCGCTGCGCACCAGCTACCGGTTCTACAGCGACACCTTCGGGATCAAGGCCCACACGCTGGGTGCCGAGTGGGTTCAGCCGTTCGCGGGGCGCTTCACGCTGACGCCGTCGCTGCGCCTGTATTCGCAGAGCGCGGCATCGTTCTACTTCGATCCGGTGTACGACCCGGACGTTGGCGCGCCATACCCGCCGGGCTATTTCACCAACCCGCCGCAGTACATCTCGCCGGACCAGCGGCTCTCGGCGTTCGGTGCCATCACGGTGGGCCTGAAGCTCGGCGTGCAGCTCGCGCCGGACTGGTCGACCGACCTGAAGTACGAGCGCTACGAGCAGCGCTCGAACTGGCGCATCGGCGGCAACGGCTCGCCCGGGATCGATCCGTTCAAGGCGCAGTTCTTCCAGCTCGGTGTCAACAAGCGGTTCTGATCGATGCAGCTCGCGACATCGCCGACGCCTCGCCTTCGCGATGGCACACTCGACCGGATGGATTCGTATGGCTTCCGGTTCTCGGCGATGTCCAGCGTCTGCGAGATCCGGCTGGACGGCGACGACGAGCCGCTGCTCGCGCTCGCGGCGCAGCGCGCGATCGACGAGGTGCACCGCATCGAGTTGAAGTACTCGCGTTACCGCGACGACAGCATCGTCTCGCAGATCAACGCGGCTGCCGGCCGCGGCGAGCCGCTGCTCGTCGATGACGAGACCGCGTCGCTGCTGGACTTCGCGGCGCAGCTTCACACGCTCAGCGACGGGCTGTTCGACATCACCTCCGGTGTGCTGCGACGGGTCTGGAACTTCCGCACCGGGCGCCTGCCCGAGGCCGCCGCGCTCGCGCGCGTGCTGCCGCTGATCGGGTGGTCGCAGGTGCGCTGGCAGGACGGCTGCATCGATCTCGGGCGTGCGGGCATGGAGCTCGATTTCGGCGGCTTCGGCAAGGAGTACGCGGCCGACCGCGCGGCGGCCGTGCTCGCCGCGGCCGGCCAGCGCCACGGGTTCGTGAACCTCGGCGGCGACATCCGGGTGCTCGGGCCGCGCGCCGACGGCCGCCCCTGGCGCTTCGGCATCCAGCATCCGCGTCGCGACGAGGGCACGATCGCGGCCGTCGACATGAGCGATGGCGCGCTCGCGACCAGCGGTGACTACGAGCGCTTCTTCGAGCATCAAGGCCGGCGCTACTGCCACATCCTCGACCCGCGCACCGGCTGGCCGGTGAGCTCATGGGCCTCGATCAGTGTCACCGCCCCGGCCTGCGTGGCCGCGGGCGCGCTCAGCACGATCGCGATGCTCAAGGGCAAGCAGGCGCGCGAGTTCCTCTCGACACAGCGCGCCACCTGTCTCGCGGTGGACACCTCGCTGCAGCGTTTTCAATCCGGCCCCACCGAGGGCCGGCCATTTGTTTTCGGAGTCAACGAATGACGATCTCCCTCTGGCCGCGACGCGTGCGCGCCTCTTTGCTCGCGGCCTGCTCGGCTGCACTGTTCGGCTCGGCGCTGGCCGCCGAGACCGAGTACCTCGACCCGGCCCAGGCCTTCCGCGGCGTGGCACGCGTGGTCGATGCCAAGGCCCTGGAGGTGCGCATCGACATCGCACCCGAATACCACCTGTACCGCGACCGCATCAGCGTCGAGCTCGACGGCACGGGCGCGCAGCTCGGCAAGGTCGTGGTGCCGGCGGGCCGTGTCGTGTACGACGCCAACTTCTCGAAGGACGTCGAGGTGCTGGAAGGCGCCGTGACGATCCCGCTGCCGGTCGCGGCCGCCAGCGGCGACTTCCGCGTGCGCATGACCTACCAGGGCTGCGCCGACAAGGGCCTGTGCTACCCGCCGCAGACCGCGTTCATCGCGGCCGGTGTCAGTGGCGGCCAGATCGTGAAGGCCGTGTGGCAGCCGGAAGACGGCAACACGCCGGCCGCGGCAACGCCGGTCGTCGCGAGTGTCGCGCCGGTGCCTGCCGTCGCGCCGACCGCAGCACCGGTGTCGGAGACCGCGCGCGTCGAGTCCGCACTCAAGTCGGGCAGCCTGCTGACGATCGCCGGCGTGTTCCTCGTCGCCGGCCTGCTGCTCGCGTTCACGCCCTGCGTGCTGCCGATGGTGCCGATCCTGTCGTCGATCATCGTCGGCCAGGGTGCGCCGGTGTCGCGCATGCGCGGCTTCACGATGGCCCTGGCGTATTCGCTCGGCATGGCCATGGTCTACACCGCGTTCGGCGTCGTCGCCGGGTTGCTCGGCGAAGGGCTTGCGGCGGCACTGCAGAACCCTTGGGTGCTGGGTGCGTTCGCGCTGATGCTGGCGACCTTGTCGCTGTCGATGTTCGGCGTGTTCGAGCTGCAGATGCCGAGCTTCATCCAGAGCCGCATCACCGAGACCTCGAGCCGTCTGCCGGGCGGAAGGTTCGCCGGCGTGTTCGTGATGGGCGGGCTGTCGGCGCTGATCGTCGGCCCATGCGTCGCTGCGCCGCTGGCCGGTGCGCTCGTGTTCATCAGCCAGACCAAGAACGTCGTGATCGGCGGCCTGGCGCTGTTCAGCCTCGCGATGGGCATGAGCGTGCCGCTGCTGCTCGTCGGCGTGTCGGCGGGCTCGCTGCTGCCGCGAGCCGGGGGATGGATGGAGGGCGTGAAGTCCTTCTTCGGCGTGCTGCTGCTGGCGGTCGCGCTGTGGATCGTGTCGCCGGTGCTGCCGGGCTGGGCGCTGATGGTGATCCTCGGCGGCGGGCTGCTGGTGGGTGCGGTGTACCTGAAGCTGTTCGACCGGCTGGACGCGTCGGCATCGGGCCGCCAGCGTCTGTCGCAGGGAGTGGCGCTGATCCTCGCGGTGATGGGCACAACGCAGGTGGTGGGTGCGCTGTCGGGCGGCGACAACCCGATGCAGCCGTTGAAACACTTCGCGCGCGGCGGCGACGGGGCTGCAACGACGGTGGCCAAGGGAGGCGACTTCAAGCGTGTCCGCAGCGTCGCCGAACTCGACGCGGCGCTGAAGACCGCCGGGCGCCCGGTGTTGCTCGACTTCTATGCCGACTGGTGCGTCTCGTGCAAGGAGATGGAGCACCTCACGTTCAGCGACCCGGCCGTGCGCGCGCGCATGGCCAATGCGCTGCTGCTGCAGGCCGATGTGACGGCCAATTCGCCCGAGGACAAGGCCTTGCTGAAGCGCTTCGGCCTGTTCGGCCCGCCCGGCATCCTGTTCTTCGACACGCGGGGCCAGGAGCGTGCGGACGCACGAGTCATCGGCTTCCTACCGGCGCCGCGGTTTGCTTCATCGCTGACAATTGCCGGGCTTTGAGACCGTGACGAAAACCGACATGACACAGACCCCCCGACACGCCCAAGTCCTGATCCTCGGCTCGGGCCCGGCGGGCTACACCGCCGCGGTATACGCCGCGCGCGCCAACCTCAAGCCGCTGCTGATCACCGGCATCGCCCAGGGCGGCCAGCTGATGACGACCACCGATGTGGACAACTGGCCCGCCGATGTCGACGGCGTGATGGGCCCGGACCTGATGCAGCGCTTCCAGAAGCACGCCGAGCGCTTCAACACCGAGATCGTGTTCGACCACATCAACACCGTCGATCTGAGCCAGCGCCCCTTCACCCTCACCGGCGACTCCGGCCGCTACACCTGCGACGCCCTGATCATCGCCACCGGCGCCTCGGCCAAGTACATCGGGCTGCCCTCCGAGCAAGCCTTCATGGGCAAGGGCGTCAGCGGCTGCGCCACCTGCGACGGCTTCTTCTACCGCGGGCAGGAGGTCTGCGTCGTCGGGGGCGGCAACACCGCCGTCGAGGAGGCGCTGTACCTATCCAACATCGCCAGCAAGGTGCACCTGGTGCACCGGCGCGACAAGTTCCGCGCCGAGGCGATCCTGATCGACAAGCTGCACGCCAAGGTGGCCGAGGGCAAGATGCAGCTGCACCTGTGGAACACGCTCGACGAAGTGCTGGGCGACGCCTCCGGCGTGACCGGGGTACGTCTGAAGAGCACCCAGGGCGAAGGAAGCACCGAACTCAAGCTCACCGGGTGCTTCATCGCGATCGGGCACCAGCCCAACACCGAGATCTTCAAGGGCCAGCTGGAGATGAAGGACGGATACCTGATCACCAAGAGCGGCCTGAGCGGCATGGCCACGATGACGAGTGTGCCGGGGGTGTTCGCCGCCGGTGACGTGCAGGACCACGTCTACCGCCAGGCCATCACCAGTGCCGGTACCGGCTGCATGGCGGCGCTGGATGCGCAGCGGTTCCT
>JBDTVC010000097.1:0-16369 GCA_040007475.1 Burkholderiales bacterium | reverse complement strand
GGATCACGAACGCGCCATCGTCCAGCAACCACACCGCCACCGAAACGACGATCAGAAAGACCGGGTACTCCCAGCCGCCACCGGGGCTGGTGTGGGCCCAGCCATTCGGCAGGTGCACCCAAGCGGCCACCGCCATGATCGGCACGAGCGCCAGGGATACCTGCCGCGCGTAGAGGCCGAACACGAGGGCGAGGCCGCCCAGAACTTCGGCGGCGAAGACAGGGTAGGCCAGGAATCCCGGAACCCCGACGCTTTCAAAGAACTTCGCGGTGCCCGGCAGTGTGAAGACGAACCACTTCAGGGAAGCATGCGCCACCCACATGATGCCCAGGCTCACCCGCAGCATGGCCACGCCGTACCGGCCGGGGCCGTTGGCATTCGATTGATTCATTGCAGTTCTCCATTGAGTTGACGATGGAAGAAGTCTAGGATTGCGAATGCGCAATGAAAATAGGCACAGCTGCAAACCATGAATGCGCGAACGCAATACCGCCTGAACGCGGTGGATCTCGAGACCGTGTTGTCGCTGATGCGCGCGGGAACGCTCGCCGGTGCCGGCGAGCGGCTCGGCGTTGACCCTTCGACCATCTTCCGCAGCGTGCAGCGCATCGAGCGTGGTTTGGGGCAGCGCCTGTTCGAGCGCTCCCGGTCGGGCTACCTGCCCTCCGAGCAAGCGCAGGTTCTGGCAGGCCACGCGGAGCAGGTGGAGGCGCAGTTGGAATCGGCCCGCTCCGCAGCACAGCTGCGGCCGGAGCAGGTGTCGGGCACGGTGAGACTCACGACCACCGACACGATCCTGCATGGCCTGGTCGGCCCGGTACTGAAGGAGTTGAAGACGACGCACCCCTTGCTCAACTACGAACTGCACTCGGGCAATGAGTTGGCGAGCCTGACTCGACGCGACGCCGACATTGCCGTCCGGGCCACCAAGCGGCCACCGCAGCATCTGGTCGGGAAACACGTCGGTCCGATCCGCGTCGCCCTCTACACAGCAAAGAAGGGGCCGATCAAGCGCTTCGAGCACGTTCAGGCCGGTAAGGCCGAGTGGGTCGCACCCGACGATGCCCTGCCGGACCATCCATCGGTGGTCTGGCGGAAGAAGCACTTTCCGAAAGTGGCGCCTACGTATCGGGTCAATAGCATACTGACGGTGATGGAACTGGTGGCCCTGGGCTTGGGGGTCGGCTTGCTGCCCGTCTTTCTCGGTCAGGGACGCGCCGACCTCGCGGCGTTGACGCCGGTGCTCGACGAATGCCAGACAGAGCTCTGGTTGCTCACCCACCCGGAATCACGTCACCTTCGGCGGGTCTCGACCGTGTTTGGGCTGTTGGCTCTGAGAATGGCCTTGGCGTAAGGCGCTCAACAGAACAATTGCTGGTCGAGCGAGCAGTACCACATCGTCAACCAATCGATTGCCGGGCCGCAGGAAAATGTGGGGGCGGCTGGCCGGTGCACGTCGACTTTCGGGTCGGTCGTCGTCTGTCTCTTCCTTGCCGCCAATGAGTAGGAGGCGGCGCCAGGAAGCTGACCTTCGGCGCGATGGCTCTGCCCGCCAAGGTCAGCTTGCGGCGCCCCCCCCCCGGGGGAGACCCGGTCCCGGCCACCAGCAGACGCTTGGCACTCCTGCCGAAAGCGGGTGTTCGCCGCTTACAAAGCTCGCGTCCATCACGGTCCCCTATCGAAACACCTCGTCCGCTTGCAGCAACAACGACTGCGGGATCGTGACGCCCAGCGCCTTCGCAGTCGTCAGGTTGATCGTCAAGTTCGTCTTATTCGGTATTTGCACCGGAAGGTCCGCCGGCTTGGCGCCTCTGAAAATTCGGTCGACATAATCTGCCGAAGCGCGGTGGAGCTCATTGGAATTGGGCCCGTACGACATCAAGCCGCCAAGTTGGACGTGGACGCTATTCCAGTAGATGGCCGGCAATCGAAACTTGCTCGCCAGGGCAACGATCAAGTCGCTATTGACGATTGAAAAGGTGGCGGCTGTCACGATCAAACCGCCATTCTGAATTTTCGACTGGGCTTCGATGGCCCGCTCGATGTCGGCGACGCTGCCAATGGGCGCAGAAATCGGTTCCACCTTCATCGGCTTGGCGGCTGCGGTGAACGCGCGCACGAATCCCGCGAAATTGTGGTTCGCAGGATCGCCCAGCAAAGAGACGTGAGCCACACTCGGCACCGCGTCTTTGAGCAACTGCAACCACTTGCCACCGATGTCGTATTCGAACGGCGTGAATCCAGTCACGTTGCCACCTGGGTGGGCGAGGCTGGTGACAAAGCCACCGGCAACCGGGTCCGTGATGTTCGCGAACACGATCGGAATTTCGACTCTGGCCTTCCTTAGCGCATTGAGTGAGACGGTCCCGCTGGAAAAAATCAGGTCAGGTGAAGCGCTGGCCAATTCACCTGCGCACGCGTATGCGCGATCCGCATTACCTTCCGCCCAGCGGTACTCCACTTGCAAGTTCTTGCCTTCGACCCATCCCAATGCCTTCAGCCCCTCGAGCAGACCGGCCAGATCTCGGGCGGATTGCTGATTGGTCTGCGAGGGGCTCATGAGCACGCCGAGTCTCCGAGTCCGTCCCGTGGCTTGAGCGACCGCTGTGAACGGGAATGCCGCCATCGCGGCCGAAAGTACAACGCTTCGTCTGTGCATCAGGTTTCCTTACGACGGCGACAACTTTCGCCAGTTGCCAGCCGATCCCAGAAGTCTCGCGCCTGGAGCGACTATTCGACCACCTCGTCCGCCCGCAGCAGAACACTTTGTGCAATCTTGATGCCCATCGCCTTGGCGGTCTTCAGATTCACGAGGAACTCGAAATGCGTGGGCTGTTCGATCGGCAGGTCGCCCGCGCGAGCGCCGTGCAGGATCTTGAATAGATAGAGCGCCAGACTGCGGTTCATCACCGGCAAATTCACGCCGTACGACAACAGGCCCCCACCTTCGACGAACGCCCGATAGGGCGAGATGCCGGGAATGCGCTGCGCTGCCAGCGAGGCGGCAATCGCCCTCGCCGACGCTCTGATCAGCGGCGAGCCCAGTTGAACGAGCGCATCCGGCCGTGACCTGTAAGCCGCGTCCAGTGCACTCTGGATACCGACGGCACCGTGGAATTCAGACACTGAGAGCTGGACCGCCACGGCGGAGGCCGCTGCATTGATCGCATCGAGTTGGTAGCGCCCCGTGCTGGCATCCGACAGAACCGCCAGTTGCCGTGCGCCTGGCTTGATCTCCGTGATCTGCTGCAGCCACTTGGCGGCCAGGTCGGCATGATTGAGGAACAGACCGGTCAGGTTCCCGCCGGGGCCTCGCCAGGCTCGAGACCAATCCGCCGGCGACCGGATCGGTTTCGAGGTCGTGGGCGACGATGGCTAAGTCCTGAGTCGCCGCCATCGCCGCCTTCACCGCAGGCGGCGCGACCGCGACGATCAGATCGACCTTGAGCTTGATCAGCTCTCGCGCCAACGAAGGAAGCAGTTCAACCTTGCCTTGCGCCCAGCGATATTCGATCTTGATCGTCTTGCCGACGACATAGCCGAGGCTGCCGAGTCCCGCGAGCATGGCTTCCAACGCAGAGTCCGAGCCCGAAATCGCGCCAGCAAACCCTGGGTGCAGGAAGCCGATGACCGGCATCGGGCTGACCTGTTGAGCAAGCAGGACATCCGGCAAGACACTTGCCGCTGCGATCGCCAGAACGGTTTCACGCCTGTTCATCCAAGCCTCCACCGCGGCGGCAGGTGAGGACAAGCGGGAAGGCCTGCGCTGTTCATGCAGAGACCCAGCCCAGCACCTCAAAGGCAGGTACGGGCTGCGCCAGGCCCTTCAGCGCGAACGGCCCGGCGGGCTTCGCGCTGACATGGGCCTCGACCCAGGCCATGATCTTGCGGTCGACCAGCACCTGGCCGGCCGCGGCCTCGCTGCACAGGCGGGCCGCCAGGTTGGTGACGTTGCCGATCGCGGCATAGTCCCAGCGGCCCTCGAAGCCGATCGTGCCGAGCGTGGCATAGCCCTGTGCCACGCCGCAGCCCAGGCCCAAACTGAAGCCGCGTTTGCGCCAGGCCTCGCCGACCGGCACGAAGGCCGCCTGCATCGCCAGCGCCGTGCGCACGGCGGCCTCTGCGGGACGATCGATCGGAACCGGGTCGTTGAAGAACACCATCACCGAATCACCGGCAAAGCGCTCCAGCGTGCCCTCGTGGGCGACGACGATTGCGCCGACTGCGGCGTGGTATTCGCGCAGCAGTTCCATCACCTCTTCGGGCTCGGCGCTTTCGGTGAAGGCCGTGAAGCCGCGCAGGTCGATGAAGACCACGCTGATCTCGCGCCGATGCGTTTTGATCATCTCGTCGCCGCCGGCGATGATGGCCTCGGCCAGCGGCGCCGAGAAGAAGCGCTTCAGGCGGCCGAGCCGATCGAGTTGCGAGAGCTGTTCCTGCACCCGCCGTTCCAGCGTGGCGTTCCAGTCGGCCAGCTGCGCCTTCTGCACCTGCACTTCGTCTTGCAGCGTCTTAATGCGCAGCAGCGACTTCACGCGCGCGTACAGCTCGGCGCGGTTCACCGGCTTGGTGAGGAAGTCGTCGGCACCCGCCTCGATGCCGTTGATGCGCTCCTGTGTGGCGTCGAGCGAGGTGCACAGCACCACGGGCAGCAGTGCGGTGGCGGGGTCGGTACGCAACTGCCGGCAGACGTCGTAGCCCGACAGCCCGGGCATCATGATGTCGAGCAGCACCAGGTCGGGTGGCGCGGCGGCGATCATGGCCAGCGCGTCCGCGCCGTTGGTGGCCGCGCACACGTCGTAGCCCTTGGCGGTGAGCACGTCGACGAGCAGCTTCACGTTGGCCGGCGTGTCGTCGACCACGAGGATGCGCGCCGGGCTGCTCATTGCGGGGCCTCGCCCAGTTGTTCGCGCACCGTGGCCAGAAAAGTTTTCAGCTCGATCGGCTTGCCCAGGAACCCGTTGAAGCCGGCTTCGCTGATGCGGTGGCGGTCACCGGCAGTCACGGAGGCGGTGAAGGCCACGACCGGGATCGCGGCGCAGCTGGCATCGGCGCGAATGCGCTGCATCGCCTCGAAGCCGTTGATGTCGGGCAGCTGGATGTCCATCAGGATCAGGTCCGGTCGGTGTTGAAGCGCCAGCGACACGCCGTCCAGGCCGTTGATCGCCTCCAGCGTCGCATAGCCCTTCGCCTGCAGCACGTCGCGCGCCAGCTTCATGTTCTTGTCGTTGTCTTCAACGATCAGGATGGTTTTCATGGCACGCCCAACGGCAAGGTGAAGGTGAATGTCGAACCCTGGCCCAGCACGCTTTGCAGCATCAGCGTGCCGCCATGCAGGGTGACGAAGCGCTTGGTCAGCGCGAGCCCCAGGCCGGTGCCTTCCTGCTTGTTGGTGTAGTGGCGGCCGACCTGGCGGAACTCGTCGAAGACGACCGCCTGATCGTCCGGCGCGATGCCGATGCCGGTGTCGATGACGGACACCGCGAGCGCCCCGGGCAGCGCCCGCGCCTGCACCGTAACGCGCCCGCCGTCAGGCGTGAACTTGACCGCGTTGGACAGCAGGTTCAGCAGGATCTGCTTGAACTTGCGCTGGTCCGCGCGGATCTCGCCGACCTGCTCGCCGACCGTTAGTTCGAGCGCGATGTTGTGGCGCTGCGCGCGCTCGCGCACCAGGCTCATCGCATTGGCCAGCGCGGCCGGCGCATCGAAGTCTTCGAGATCGAGCTCCATGTGACCGGCCTCGATCTTGGACAGGTCCAGGATGTCGTTGATCAGCGACAACAGGTGCTTCCCCGACGAGTGGATGTCGGCGAGGTAGTCAGCCTGCTTGTCGTTGAGTTCGCCGAACATCCGTTCGATCAGCACCTCGGAAAATCCGATGATCGCGTTCAGCGGCGTGCGCAGCTCGTGGCTCATGTTGGCCAGGAACTCCGACTTGTGCTGGTTGGCGATCTCCAGCTGCTGGCTCTTGGCCTGGATCTCGTTGAACAGTCGGGCGTTCTGGATCGCGATCACGGCCTGATCGGCAAACGTCTTCAGCAGCGCGATCTCGCCATCGGCAAAGGGCTGCTTCGCCTCGCGCGTGACCAGCAGCGTGCCCACCCCCTGGTCTTGCCAGATCAGCGGCGCGAAGACGACCGAGTGGGCGTGGGTCAGCTCGGCGCCGCGGCGGACATAGGGCGGCACCTCGGGCAGATCAACCTCCGGGTAGTGCATCACGCGGCGCTCACGCATCGCCATGCCGGTACCGCTTTCCTGGGTGTTGGGCACCGGGAACATCGCGCGGAATTCGTCGGCGCCCGGGCCACCGTAGGCGGCATTGATCACCATGCCGTCGTCGCGCACGAGGTTGATGCCCACGCGCGCGCTGTTGAACTGCCGCTGGCAGCTGGCGATGATCTTGTCGAAGACCGGCTGCGCATCGGCCATCGAGTGGCTGATCACCTGCAGGATCTCGGCGGTCGCAGTCTGGCGCGAAAGTGCCACGGTCAACGCTGCGGTTCGCTCGTCCACCTTGCGCTCCAGCCCGGCATACGACTCGCGCAATTGCGCGGTCATGCGGTTGAACTGGTCGGCGAGGCCCTCCAGCTCGTCGCCGGTGCGCACCACGATCTGCTGGTGCAGGTCGCCCTGACCAATGCGGCGTGCGCCCTCGTCCAGCGTGCGGATCGGTCGCACCATGCTGCGTGCCAGCGCTAGCGCGGCGAGTGCCGATATCACCAGGCCGGCCAGCAGCAACAGGCCGGTGCGCAGGATCGCCGCGTCCAGTCGCGCATACACCTCGGCAACCGGTTGCTCGACGAACACGCGCCAGTCCAGCGCAGCGATCGGCGCCACTGCGGTCAGCACGCGGGTTCCCGCGAGGTCGTGCGAGACCATCGCCGGGTCATCGTCCCGGTTGACGCGGACGGGTGCCCGCACGTGGGCCAGCGTGGCCAGGCTGGTCTTGCGCAGTACCAGGCCGATGTCGGGGTCGGCGATCAGGTTGCCAGCAGCGTCGACGACATAGGCCTTGCCCTTGCTTCCGACCTGAATGCGCGAAACCACCTCCCAGATGAACTTCAGGTTCACCTCTGCCACCGTCAGCGGGCTCTTGTCGCCGCCGGAACGGATCGCCACCGTCATGTATGGCTCGGTCTCCTTGCGAAAGTAGACGGGGCCGTACCAGGGCTGCCCCCGTCTGGCGTTGACGAAGGCGGGCTCGCCCGAGCGGTCGCGGCCCGAGCCGGTGACGTCCATGCCCAAGCGCGAGACAGCATTGCGCTCCTTGCCGTCGGCATCGAGCCAGGCGATGTCGGTGACTTCAGGGATCTGGCGCAGCAGCTTGAGGAACTCGACCCGCCGCAGCTCGGTGTCGGCCGCGTCCAACTGGGGGAGCGCGGCAAAGCTGAGCTGCTGCGTGACCTGCTTCATGTACTGCTCGATGCGGGCGGCCGCTGCCACGGCCTTCTCGGCCTGCAGGCTCGCGAGAGACGCCTGGGTTTCCTGGTATGAGAAGTACAGGCCGATGCCGCCCGACGCGAGCAGCGCCGTGCCCACCAGAGACATGATCAGCAGCAGGTACTTGCGAAGCAGCCGCCCGCGGTGCGCATCGGGCGCTGCCGGCAAGCCGTCGGCGGGCAGGCTGCTCATTGGATCACCTCGTCGGCGCGCAACAACAGCGAGGACGGAACCTTCGGGCCAAGCGCTCGCGCCGCCTTCAGGTTGATCACGAGCTCGAACTGAGTCGGTTGTTCGACGGGAAGATCGGCCGGCAGCGCGCCCTTCAAGATCTTGTCCACATACGTGGCGGCGCGGCCGATGAAGGCGGGCTGGTTGACCGCGTAGCTTAATAGGCCCCCGGCCTGAACGCTCTCGCGAAAGGCATACATCGACGGCAGGCGGCTCTGCAGCGCCAGCTCCGCCACCTTCGCCGCGTGCACCGTGAAGATCGCTGCACGGCCGACGATCACGGCTTCATCCATCTCCTTGGCCATCGACGCGAACGCGGCATCGAGTTCGTCCGGGCCGCGGGCCAGCACGGGCCGCAAGCGCAGCCCCATTGATCGACCCGCCGCGTCTAGGATGGCCGCCTGAGACTTCTCGGAGGCATCGTCCGGGTTGTGCAAAAAGGCCATGCGGGCAGCCTGCGGAACTACTTCCTTCAGCACCTGCAACTGCTTGCCCGACAGCTCGGCGCCGGTGGCCGACGCCGTGCCGGTGACGTTGCCGCCGGGTCGGCTCAGGCTGGCGATCAAACCACTGGCGACCGGGTCGATCGGAAAGATCATCACGATCGGGACGGTGGACGTGGCCTGCTTCGCCGCCAATGCCGCCGACGCGGCTGGCGCGACGATCAGGTCGACCTTCAAGCGAACCAGCTCGGCCGCCAGCTCGGGCAGCCGCGCCACCTGGCCCTCGGCCCAGCGATACTCGATCACCATGTTGCGGCCCTCGACCCAGCCCAGCGCACGCAGTGCCACCAGGAAGGCGTCGAGCGCGATCGACACCGAGGCTCGCGAGGGCGCACTCAGGCAGCCGATGCGCGCGACCTTGGCCGAGGGCTGGGCCCATGCGGGCAGCATCGGGAGGCCGACGGGCACGAGCACTCCGCTCGCCGCGCCGCGCAGCAGCTGTCGGCGCTTCATGCGGGGCAGGCCGAGGGCATCACTGGATCACCTCGTCGGCGCGCCGTCGCAGCGACGGCGGCATCGCCAGCCCGATCGATTGTGCCGTCTTGAGGTTTAGCACCAGCTCGTACAGCGTGGGCTCCTCGACCGGCAGGTCGGCAGGCTTGGCGCCCTTGAGCAGCCGATCAACGAAGGCGGCGATCCGCTTGTAAAGATCAGACCGGTTCGGGCCGTAGGTCATCAGGCCGCCGCCGGCGGCGAACGCCTGCAGCGACGAGATCGACGGCAACCGGTTCCGTGATAGCGCCTCGGCGAGCGGCCCGGCGTTCGGGGCGAACAAGGGCTGGACCACGACCGCCTGGATGCGATCGCGCGCCATCGCTGCGGTGGCCGGTGCGAACTCTGCCGCCTGGCTGACGAGGACCGGTTGCATCGAAAGGCCCAACGCCGCCGCCGCGGCCTGCGCCTGCTGGGAAAAGAGCGGCGTAGCCCGGTCTTCTTTCGAACCGAGAAAGGCGGCGCGTTGCAGCCCCGGAATCGCTTCGCGCAACAGCTCCAAGTGTTTGGGTACCAGCGCGGTCAGGTTCAACGACACTCCGGTGATGTTGCCTCCCGGCCGGGCCAGGGTGGCCACCAGGCCGGCGCCCAGGGCGTCGGCCCCGACCATCACGATCGGCGCCTGCGGCTTGGCCGCCTGCATGGCCAGCGCGGCGGGGGTCGTCGAGGCCGCGATGAGGTCCAGCTTCATGCCGGCCAATTCGGCCGCATGGCGCTGCGCGTCTTCGGCGCGGGTGGCCCAGCGCCATTCGGAATGGAGGGTCCTGCCCTCGTGGTAGCCCAGGGCCGCCAGTGCAGCGGTCAATCCCACCTGGAAATCATCGCCCGGCACGCCGAAGCGCAGGACGCCGATGCGAAAGAGCCTTGCTGGCTGTTGCGCTGAAGCAGGCGCGACAGCGCACGGCCCGACGGCCAGAGCCAACATCACAGCGCGGTTGATGTCGCGGCGATTCATTCACGCGGTCGATCAATGCTGGCAAACGGCGCAGGCTCGCCAACGCGGACGCAAGCACCGTATTCCGCAGGTTCATCGCGTACGCCAAGGTCCTTGTACATCGCCGCTGCTCCGCTTCGAAGTATGCACACGTTCGCCATCGGCGCTGTGCGAGTGTAGAGGGATTGGGTCGAACCGAGGTCCGAGCAAACGATCAGGCCGCGCGGCCCGACCTGTTGCGAGAATCGAGCCCATGACCAGTCGACGGACATTTCAGCGCTTTCTCGGCAGCACGCTCGGCGCGGGCGCGCTCGGCGTCCTTGCACAGCCTGCGAGCCGCAGCTACCGGGTGAGCCTGTTGCGGCCCACGCCGGCGCCGCCGACGCTGGATTCGGTCTCCGCCGAGGTGGTGCTGGCAAAGGCGTTCGCGCGCATGGGGTATGCGGAAGGCCACAACTTCCACCTCGAGCATCGATACGGCAATGGCGATCCACTGCGATTGCAGGCCCTTGCGCGTGAACTGGTCCAACAGCGGGTCGACGTGATCGTGGCCGTGACGCCATCGGGTGTTCGTGCCGCCATGGAGGCGACGACGTCGATACCGATCGTATTCTTCGTCAACCAGGATCCGATCGCCGCCGGCTTCGTGCAAAGCCTTGCTCGCCCGGGCAGCAACGTCACCGGCGTGCTGATCGCCCCCGAGGGCACTCTCGGCGCCAAGAAGCTCGAACTGCTGAAGGCGGCGATCCCTTCGGCGCGGCGCGTAACGGTGCTGGAATCCGGGGACCCTGCGATCGGCCGTGTTCAGATGCCGGAGCTGGAACAGGCGGCGAGCAAGCTCGGCATGGACGTCCCGTTGATCACGCTGCGCAATGGCGACTACGGCGACGCTTTCAAGCGCGTCGTCGCGACCAGACCCGATGCCGTCTTTGTCATGGCGGATTCGTACTTCATGATCAATCGCGGACCCGTCATCGCCCAGACGCTGAAGCACCGGCTGGCGTCGATGTGGGAGTGGCGCGAACAGGTGCAGGACGGGGGGTTGATGTCCTACGGCACCAGCCTCGTGTCCCGATGGGAGCAGGTCGCGTCCTGTGTGGATCGCATCCTGAAGGGCGCAAGGGCAGGCGAGACGCCGGTCGACATGCCGACGAATCTGGGCCTGGCGCTGAACCTCGCCACAGCCAAGACCATTGGCATCGACATTCCGCAAGCGCTGGTTCTGCGTGCCGACGAAGTGGTTCGGTGACGGGCTGCACGGAGATCGAGATGACGATGGACATCAAGGTTAACGAGCCGCTCGGTTCAGTCATACGCCAGCTGCGTCCGCGGGCGGACGGTCGCTGTGACTCAGTGTCCGGCCGGCGAGGATTTCTGGCGTTGACTGCCTTGTTGTCGTACTGGCCATCAGTCGCGGCGCGCGCCTAGACCGAATCGAAGACCAAACGTACCGCACTCCTCGAGGCAGGCGCGCCGTCTGCCAGCCAGCGTTTCGTGGATGCCTTTATAGGCAGCATGCGCAAGTTCGGATATGTCCCGGGCAAGAACGTCCTCGTCGATATTCGTTGGGTGGAAGGAAGAGTCGAAGGTTTCCGTCGTGCGCTCGACGAATTGATCGGCCTGCGGCCCGATCTCATCGTCGTCGCGTCCACGCTCGTGATGGCCGCAGCAGAGGCGTTCGGAATCACACCGATGGCCGTCGAGGTGCGCGACCGTGACGGCATCGGCCCAGCGTTCGCGACCATGCAAAACGAACGCGCCAATGGGCTGTTCGTGCTCACCGACCCGCTGACGCTAGCCACCCGGAACGAGATCGTCGAGCTGGCAGCCCTCGGAGCGCATCCCGGCGGTCTACCAGTTCGGCGAGTTCGTGCGCTCCGGCGGACTCATCGCCTACGCGCCAAGCGTCACCGAACAGTTCCGGCGTGCCGCGATCTACGTCGACAAGATCTTGTGCGAGGCTAAGCAGGGCGAGATGCCCGTAGAGCAGCCGACCAAGTTCGAACTGGTGATCAACCTCATCGCGGCGAAGGCGCTAGGCATCACGCCTTCGAAAGGCATGCTGCGGCGCGCGGACGAGGCCATCCTTTGATCAACCAATCCCGGGACCCAATGGCCGCTTGGTAAAAGATCGATCGGCAGCTCAGGGTCGTGATGTCGAGTTCGTCACCTCGAAGACCCGCCGTTCAGTCCGCGCCGGATCGAATGGCTGCGGTCGGCGTTGGCCGCGAACAGGAAGTCGCGGCCATGAGCCGGAATTGGCGACATTCCGTCCTCCTGTAGATAGAGATAGTCACTGCGGCAAGGGCGAAGCCGCACAAGTCGATTGGCAGGACGCGGCGGGCCGGTCTACATTGGCCTTCCACCTACTTTGAGGAGCGCGACATGACTATTCGCATTGCTTCGCTGACCCAGCGCATCGCGAAGAACGGCGCGATGCTTCATCACGCGATGATGGACCGCATCCACTCGCATGGGGCGGACCATGAGCCGTCCGAAGCCGAACGGGCACTCGCCGAGGAGCGCCGCCTGCTCAAGGAGGAACGGGCCAAGCGCCAGGCGCAACCGCAGCAACCGAGGGCGAAGGCCGACAAGCTGGTGAGGACGCACCACCCGCAGGCCAGGGAGAAGCCCAAGGAAAAAAAGGAACCCAAGGAGGCCAAGGCTGGCAAGGCCCACAGACCATCGCGTGCCGAGAAGCACGCCGCGAAGGCGTCGGCCCTGCAATCCGCGAGTAGAGCGCCCAAGAGGTCGGCGAAGACCTGAGAAGGCGAAAAGGCTCGATCCGTTCCGAGCCTCGCGCGGCGCCTGCCTGATCAGACGACGCCGTGGTGGGGCACACGTTCGCCCGTTTTCTGCCGACTACATCGACACGCCATGACGCCCGCAAACGAGACCTCGGAAAGGTAGCGCGTGTAGCCTTCAGTCGTTTCCGACTTGCCAAATCTCACGATACGCACAATCGCGCGCGATGGCAACGACAGACCCGGAGTGAGGCCGATGATCCGCGCGTCCCTCCACTTCGCGATGCGCCCTACCGTGATGTCGGCCAGCACCCCCGCGGACAGCAGCATCCTGTTGGAGGCGATGCCGGGCACGTTGAGCACCGGAACGATCCCGCCGATCAGCATCGGCATTTGAACCAGCCTGCGCTTGGCAAGCTCCTTGCTCGACAAGGGCGAATCGGTGCTGGTGAAGTCGACGGCCCGTTCGGCGATTTTCTTGATGCCGTTGCCCGAGCCCGTGCGCCATGACCGTGGAGTGACATTCGCCATGGGTTTCCGAGTCAGCAGGTCAACCATTTCTGGGGGATAGAGCCCGTTACATCAGCGTCGCAGAATGACCTTCAGGTCGAGGGTCCAATGACGAACTTGTGGGTGACTGGGTTGGTGCTTGCCGTCTTCGCGGTGGGCTGGCTTTTGCGTCGGGCGTTTAGGCAGTCAGAAGCGCTGGAGACACCGGCCATGACCGACATCCCCCTGTGGGATGCGGAGGAGTACCACCTGCGCGAGTTCTGGCCCGAGCTGGCAGGTCAGCCGAAGGACACGGCTCCTGCAATCCTGACCCCTCCCGAACGGAAAGAACCGAAGGCGGTTGCCAACGGAACACAACAGAGGTTCGACCTTTAAGCCGTCGGGGCTCGCTCGTCGTCACGGCCCCCGACCCAAGACAGACAGGGAGCAATTCACCTCAGATCACCGGACCTCTGCGCAGCGAGCGGCGGGCCGAGGGATTCCATCAGTCTTGCCCTACACAACCGCAAGCATCAATCGTCCCGGGCCTGCACCAATGTGCAGCCCGTCGGCACGTTCCGCCAGATAGCGCCGATTCAGTTCATCCGGAGTCCAGGTCCGGCTGTGACTGAAGCCCAGCGCGGTCACCTTGTCGGCCAGTGCCGTGGGCTCGAAAAAGCTCTTCCACGGCTCGCCGCGTTCGGCCAGTTGAGCAGTCATCTGCTCCATCGCGATGCGCATCATCGGAGGCAGCCCAGCCAGCGGCATGACGTATTCGAGCAGCACCGTGCTGCCCTTGGCGCAGCCGGCGACGAAACGCAAGGTCTCGACAACAGCCGCCTCGTCCAGATACATCGTCACGCCGAGCCAGCTGAAGAAAGCCGGCTGACTCGCATCGAAGCCCGCGCGGGCCAGGCCCTCGGCCAGGCTGACGGTCTCGAAGTCGACCGGCACGTAGCTGAGCGAGGCGGGTATTGCGATGCCGACCTCGCGCAGACGTGCCCGCTTCCAGGCCTGAGTGGCGGGCAGATCGACCTCGAAGACGCGACCCGGGGCTTGGGTGTGCCGGTAGGCGCTGGTGTCGAGGCCGGCACCGAGGATCACGCATTGCCGCACGCCGCGTTCAATCGAGCCGGCCCATTCGTCTTCGGCGAGCCGACTGCGCACCACGACCGAGCTGCGCAGGCCTTGGGCCATCGGATTGCGGTACTTGTCGAGGTCGTTGCGCAGCGCCTGCGCCTCGTTCGCGCCGAGGATGGTCAGGGCGAGCGGGTCGTCGAGCACCAGGGGCTTTTCGAGCAACTGGTGGGCCGCGCGCTGCATCGCCACCATCAGCGCGCTCGGCTTCGGGCCGGCGTTCTCGACCGGCATGTGGTGAGCGACGACATGGGCCCGTTGCAGATAGGTCAGCAAGGCCTCGTCGATGCCGACGCCGAGCCGCAGATCGGGCTCGTGCACGAAGGCCTCGCGCACCCGCGCCTCCAGCGCCGCATCGTCGCCGCAATAGCTGTCGCGGAACAGTTGCTGCCAGCGCAGCACGATGGCTTGTACCGGTGCGGCTCGCGCATCGACGCCGGCCTCCATCTGCATGCGCAACTCGGCCACCAGCGCCGGCCACCTGTCCATGTGGGCTAGGTTGGCGAGTTGGCGGCGCCGCACCTCCTCGGTCTGGGCCGCGCTCATGTACTTTGCGAACAGCGTGCAGCGCGCATGCGCGAAGGCCTCGCCGATCCACGCGAACACCGCCGGCGTGATGCCGACGATGTCCTGCGCACGCGTCTCGCGCACCTGCATCGCCATCAGCTTGCCTGCCAGCGCCGGGTTGTTGCTCGTCATCTGGATCACCAGGCGCATCCAACGCCAAGCCAGCGCTTGCGCCGGCGCGCTGTCGGTGGGGAGCGCTTGCAGCATGAACTGGCTGACTTCGCTGACGAGTTCCGCCCATTGCGCGTCCGTCTGCTGGATCGTGCCCGGACCGGACTGTAGGAGAGTGCTCAGCTCGTCGTCGTTCAGGTGCCTTTGGTACATGTTCATCAACTCCAGAATGTTCAGCCAGTCGGCCGTGGCGGTCTCGCCGCCAGCGGCAATCATGTCGAGCAGGTGCTGCAGGTGGTGGCTCAGGCGTTGTGCCTGCAGCGCCTGAGCGTTCAGCGCTGCGATCTGGCGCCGCAAGGTGTCCAGCGGCGCGCCGCCTGTGCTGTCCAGGGCCGCCTTGATGTCCGGCAGCGAGCAGGCGAGTTGCTTGAGCGCTTCGATCCGGTGCAGCCGGATCAAATCGTCGCAGCCGTAGAGGCGCGCGCCAGTGGCGGTACGCTGTGACGGCGAGAGCAGTCCGATCGCGTCGTAGTGATGCAGAGCCCGAATGCTCAGGCCCGTCTTCTTCGCCAGCTCACCGATCTTCACCTGCATCAGCACCCCCTCAATGAGGCCGACGATAGAACATGACGTAGCGTCAGGTGCAAGCGATATTTGCACCCATCGCGCGTCATGCGGCGAGTGATCCCGGCGGAGCCGGTGATCCGATGATCTTGCCCCTGCATTTCCGGACACGGCCTATCCGCAATGTAGCGCCGGTTGTTCAAGCTGAGCGTGGCGCGAGTGCTCAACCCGATGCCGCCTGAACTCGCGCGGCGATCTCATCTTCAGGCTCGAGTGCGGGTGCACCTCGTTGAAGTGCTCGAACGCCGCAGGCAACTGCGCCAGCACGGTTCGTGCATCGCTGAGGTCCATGCGGCTCACGTAGTCGCGCTTGAAGGTATTGACGAAGCTCTCAGCCATACCATTGCTCTGCGGACTGCACACCGGCGTGTTCACCGGCGTCAGCCCCAACGACCTGGCGATGCGCCGTGTCTCGTCAGCGATGTAGGCGCTGCCGTTGTCCGACAGGAACTGCACCTGGTGACCTGGGGGCACGGCTTCTACCGCGCCGAAGCGCTTCTCCACGGCTTCGATCAGCATCTCGCGCACCGGCTCGCCTGGCAGCCCTTTGCCCTCCCAGGCACGGAAGGCCATGATCTCTCGATCGCAGCAATCCTTGGCGAACGTGGCCGTCACGGTTTGACCCGAATCGCACTTGATCTCGAAGCCGTCGGAGCACCTGCGCGTGTCGCTGAGTGGGACCGAGACGGTGCCAGTGTGCGCCCGGCTCGACTGAGGACGCCGCGGCGCCTTGGGCAGCAACAAGGCATTGCCGGCCATCACGCGGTACACGCGCTTGGGGTTCACCCGCGGCATCCCCGCGCTCGTGCGTTTGCGGTTGACCAGCGCGCAGGCGCGTCGATAGCCATAGCTTGGCAAGTCGGTGATCTGCTCTCGGATGTCCGACAGCAATTGCTTGTCGTCGCGTGGTGTGCGTTGAGTTCGCCCGTCCGTCCATGACGCCGACCGACTACGCAGCGCATGGATGTTCGAGCGCGCCAGCCCGAGCAACTCGCAGACGGTCTTCATTGGTCGTCTCCGGGCAACAAGGGCGAGCGCGCAATCCACTTTTTTTCGGCGGCGTACTCCACCGCTTCCTTGAGGATCTCGTTCTCCAG
>JBDTVC010000096.1:0-16541 GCA_040007475.1 Burkholderiales bacterium | reverse complement strand
TTCATCAGGCCGATGTTGCCCTCTTGAATCAGGTCGAGGAACTGCAGGCCGCGGTTGGTGTACTTCTTCGCGATCGAGATCACCAAGCGCAGATTGGCCTCGATCATTTCCTTCTTCGCGTCACGCGAGGCCTTCTCGCCCTCGTTCATGCGCTTGTTGATCTTCTTCAGATCCTCGAGCGGGACGACGGCCTTGGCTTGCTGGTCGGTCAGCTTCTTCTGCAACTCCTGCACCGGCGGCAGGTTGCGCGCGAGGATCACGCTGTACGACTTGCCCGCGGCGGCTTCCTTCTCGGCCCACTTCAGGTTCAGGATGTTGGGCGGGAAGTGCTTGACGAAGTAGTCCTGCGGCATGCCGCACTTGTCGACCATGATCTTGCGCAGCTCGCGTTCGTAGCGGCGCACGTCGTCGACCTGCGAACGCAGGATGCCGCACAGCTTCTCGATCGTCTTGACCGTGAAACGGATCGTCATCAGCTCGGCGCTGATCGCCTGCTGGGCCTTGTTGTACGAGGGCGACTGGTAGCCCTCCTTCTCGAAGGCCTTGCGCATCTTGTCGAAGTTGATGCTCAGGTTCGCGAACTTGGCCAGCGCCGAAACCTTCAGCTCCTCGAGCTTCTTGGTCAGCGCCTTGGAGCCGCCCTGGCCGTCGTCGTCGTCCTCTTCGTCGAAGAAGTCGACGTCTTCCTCGGCCACGTAGTCGTCGGCCTCGTCCTCGGACACGAAGCCGTCGACGGCTTCGGAGATCTTCATGTCGCCCGAGCCGATGCGCGCGGCGTAGCTCAGGATCTCGGCGATCGTCGTCGGCGACGCGCTGATCGCGTACATCATCGCCTGCAGCCCGCCTTCGATGCGCTTGGCGATCTCGATCTCGCCTTCGCGCGTCAGCAACTCGACGGTGCCCATCTCGCGCATGTACATGCGCACAGGGTCGGTCGTGCGGCCGAACTCGGAGTCGACCGTGGACAGTGCCGCTTCGGCTGCTTCTTCGGCTTCTTCTTCGGTGGCGGTCGTCGTGCCGCCACCGGCGATCAGCAGCGTGGCGGCATCCGGCGCCTGCTCGTAGACCGCGATGCCCATGTCGTTGAGCATCGAGACGATGGCTTCGAGGATTTCGTCGTTGACCAGCTTTTCGGGCAGGTGGTCGTTGATTTCCTGGTGCGTGAGGAAGCCGCGCGTCTTGCCCATCTTGATGAGCGTCTTCAGCTCCTGGCGACGCTTGGCGGCTTCTTCTTCGGTGAGCGCAGTCTCTTCGAGGCCGAACTCGCGCATCAGCGCGCGCTCCTTGGCGCGCGAAACCTTCATGCGCAGCGGCTTGGCCTTGACCTTGGTCTCGTCGGCCGCGGTGTCGACTTCGGGTTCGCCTTCGAGGTCGGATTCGAGGTCCGAGAGATCGACGTCGTTGTCCTCGGACTTCTTCGCCTTCTCGTCGACCTTGGGCTTGCGGCCCGGCTTGCCCTTGGCAACGACCTCGACCGCCTTGGGCGCAGCCTTTGCGGCCGGCTTGGCGACCTTCTTGGTGGTGTCGTCGGCCTTCACAGCCTTGGCTGCCTTGGCGGCCGGAGCGGGGGCGATTTTCTTCGCGGTCATGCAAATCCTCGAGTGGTCGGAGCCGGCCTCTGTCTCGCCGGCGGCGTGCAAGCTGAACTGCGCCCGGACGATCGGACGCCAGATTCAAGACCGGCGCTCACCGAGGTGGACAGACCATCGGTGACGCGCCGGTGCGGGCAAGCTCGGGTGAACATTTGGAGTGCAGTCCTTGCGGGAAAGGGTGGCCTGAAACCTGATTCAAGGTGCCCTGATTCCGCAGGGTGGCCGGGCCCGGAGGTGCTGCTGTCACACTTGCCGCGCGTTTGTCAACCGAGGATTATACCGCGATCTAGACCTTCAGGCGCTTTCGCGCCTCCACGAGTTCGCGGCTGCGCGCCTGCGCGTCGGGTGACTGGACGCCGGATTCGAACAGCAGCTTCAGCTCGTCGTCCACCGCCTGCAGGCGCAGCTTGGCGATGACCAGCGCCAGCTCTTTCGCCAGGTCGGTCGTCGGCTCGGGGTCGTGAAACGCCGCCACCCTCGCGAGCACCGCAGCGCCGCCTTCGACCTCGCTCGCGCGTTCTCGCAACTCCTGCAGCAGCGCGGCGGCACCGAGCGCGCCATGCTCATGCACCGAGCGCTCGATGCAGCCGAAGAACACGTCGTAGGGCTCGACCTGTGCCGCGAGGATGTCGTGCGACTCGCCGTCGAGCGTGGCCCAGCAGTCGCTGCGATGCAGCAGCAGCCAGATCGCGCGGTCGAGCAGGTTGGCCGCGCCCTTGCTCACGCGCGCCGCCCGCCGCAGAGGCGGGCGGCGCGGGGTGCCATCGCGCGCCGCGGGCCTGGCGGGCGCATGTCCCCATTGGCGCAGGAGCTGGTCGGCGTCGTCACGCCCGACGGTCGCAAGCTCGATCAGCAGTTGCCGCTTCAGTGCGCCTTCGGGCAGCGCGCCCCAGAGCGGCTTGGCGTTGGCGAGCATGTGCGCCCGACCCTCCGCCGTGGCGAGATCGCAGCCTTCGCTGGCGGCCTCGATCAGCTGGCGCGAGAGTGGCACGGCCTGGGCGATGAACTCCTCGAACGCGGCCGCCCCATGCTCCCGCACGTAGGAATCGGGGTCGTGCTCCGGCGGCAGGAACAGAAAGCGGATCGTGCGCGTGTCGCTCGCGTGCGGCAGGCTGGCCTCGAGCGCCCGGCCGGCGGCGCGGCGCCCGGCCTTGTCGCCGTCGAAGCTGAACACGACGGAGTCGGTGAAGCGGAACAGCTTCTGCAAGTGATCCGGCGTGCACGCCGTGCCCAGCGTCGCGACGGCGTTGCCGATGCCCGACTGCGCGAGCGCGACCACGTCCATGTAGCCCTCGACGACCAGCGCGTGGCCGCGCTGGCGCATCGCCGTGCGGCCTTCGAAGAGCCCGTACAGCTCGCGGCCCTTGCTGAACACAGGGGTCTCGGGTGAGTTCAGGTACTTGGGCTCACCGCGGTCGAGTACGCGCGCGCCGAAGCCGATCACGTCGCCCTGCACGGAGCGGATCGGGAACATGATTCGATCGCGGAACCGGTCATAGCGTTTGCCGGATGAAGCCCCTCGGCCGCCGGGTACGTCGGCCGATCCACCAAGGGGATGCGGCCCGGCTTGGGGCGGCCCGGCGCTCGGCCCGCTCGCTGGTTCGTCGTCAGCGGGTCTGGCGATCACCAGCCCGCTCTCCTCGAGCAGCGGATCGTCGTAACTGGGGAAGACGCTTGCGAGGTTGCGCCACCCATCAGGCGCATAGCCCAGACCGAACTGCGCCGCGATTTCGCCGCTCAGCCCTCGGCCCTTCAGGTAGTCGATCGCGCGCGGGCTGGCCTTGAGCTGTTTGCGATAGCCCTCGGCGGCCCTGGCGAGCACGTCGGTCAGCGTGGCGCGCCGCTGCTTCTGCACGGCTGCCTGCTCGCGCTCGGCGGGCGAGACATCGTCCTCCGGCACGGTCATGCCGGTCTGCTGCGCGAGATCCTTCACCGCGTCGACGAAGCTCATGCCGCTGTACTCGGTCAGGAAGCGGATCGCGTCACCGCTCGCGCCACAGCCGAAGCAGTGATAGAACTGTTTGCTCGGGCTCACCGTGAAACTCGGTGACTTCTCGGCATGAAAAGGGCACAGGCCGCTGAGGTTCGCGCCGCCCTTCTTGAGCTGCACATGGCGGCCAACGATGTCGACGATGTCGACGCGCGAGAGCAAATCGTGAATGAATGCGGGCGGGATCACTTGCCCAGTCTAACGGCGGCGATTCTCACTGCACATGCAGCCCCAGACTGCGACCGCCCGCGGCCCCAAACCAAGCGGGTATTCGCGCGTGGCCACAAGAACGTTGGAGGAAGCGGGATGCTTCTGGATCGCTTGCGGATGTGCTTGCCAGTCCGGCGTCGTCGACCCGGCGTTCAACGTCGGCGAGTGACGCCGCGTCGCGCGGGTCAGCCGGCGACCAGTTCCGCGGGCGCGATCATGCCTTTGTAGGCGCCGACCCAATCGGGCAAGTCGTCGGCAGGCATCGCGGCGGCGATGCCGTTGCCCTGGCCCACGTCGCAGCCGATCTCGATCAGGCGCTGCGCCTGTGCCTGCGTTTCGACACCTTCGGCCACGACGGCGCAGCCGAAGGTCTGAGAAAGACCGATCACGCCTTCGACGATGGCCAGATCCTGGCGGTCGACGAGCATGTTGATGACGAACGAGCGGTCGATCTTCAGCATGTCGATCGGCAGCCGTTTCAGGTAGGTGAAGGTCGAGTATCCGGTGCCGAAGTCGTCCAGCGCGAAACGCACGCCGAGTTCGCGGCATTGCTCCATCAGCGCACACGTGTAGTCCACGTCGGCCAGGGCCGCGGTTTCGAGCACCTCGATGATCAGGTGACGGGCCACCGGCGTCTGGTGCCGCGAGAGCAGGCCGGCCAGGTGCTGCGCAAACAGCGGCTCCTGCAGGTGCCGGGCCGAGACGTTGATACTGACGGTGATGTCCATCCCCATCCGCAGCCACTGGGCGAGTTGCTCGATGCCGTGCTGCAGTACCCAGTTGCCCACGCTGATGCTCAGGCCGGTGTTTTCGATCAGCGGCAGGAACTGCGCCGGCGAGATCACGCCCTGCTCGGGGTGGCGCCAGCGCAGCAGCGCCTCGACGCCCAGCACCTTGCCACTGCGCATGTCGACCTTCGGCTGGAAGAAGAGGCGGAACTCGTTCGCGTCCAGCGCCTCCTGCACGCGGCCGAGGGCGACGAAACGTGCCTCGGCGCGGCGGTCGTGCTCGGCATCGAAGAACAGGTAGCCGTTGCGTCCGGCCTGCTTGGCGCCGTACATCGCGTGGTCGGCGTGGCGCAGCAGTGTCTCGGCGTCGGCGCCGTCGAGCGGGAAGACCGTGGCGCCGATGCTTGCCGTCACCAGCACGGGCGCCGTGTCGACGCCGATCACGTAGGGCTGGCACACCTGGTTCAGCACGCGTTCGACGGCGTGGCGGCTCTCCTCGAGCGTGGCGGTGCGCAGCAGCAGCACGAACTCGTCGCCGCCGATGCGCGCGACCACGTCGTCGCCCCCGGCCCACGAGCGCAGCGAGCGGCGCATGCGGTTGGCCAGCTCGACCAGCAGGCGGTCGCCCGCGTCGTGGCCGAACTGGTCGTTGACCGGCTTGAAGTGGTCGAGGTCCAGGTAGCAGACGGTCAGCAGCGACCCCTCGCGCCGACTGGTCTGCATCGCACCCTGAAGCATCTGCGCCAGGCGCACGCGGTTCGGCAGGCGGGTGAGCTCGTCGGTGTGGGCCTGGCGTTGCAACTGCTCCCACTGCTGACGCGTGTTGGTGATGTCGTTGATCGCGAGCACGTGGTTGCGCACGCTGCCGTCCGGGTTGCGCACCGCCGAGATCGCCACCTGCAGCAGGCCCGCATCGCCGCTGCGCTGCGTGTGCCGCAACTCGCCGCGCCAGCTGCCTTCGGTGTCGAGCGCCGCGCCGACCTGTGCCATCTGCGCGTGGCGCTCGGTGTCGGATTCGGCGGAGCGCAGCAGTGCCGGCACCGTGCCGATCAGCTCGTCGCGCGTGTAGCCGGTGATCTGCGAGTAGGTCGGGTTCACCTCCAGGACCCGGTGCTCGGCGTCGGTGATCAGCAGACCTTCGTGGAGGTGCTGGAAGACGCTTTGCGTCAGGTCGTGGCGCTCGCGCGCTGCCTGGGTGTCGCTGATGTCGCGTGCCGTGCTGATGATGCGCATCGGCTCACCCGAGGCGCTCCGCTCGGAGACGAGCGCGTGCAGCTCGAACGGGCGCCAGCTGCCGTCCTGGCACAGCATGCGGCACTCGGCGCGACAGTTGATCGCACTGCTCGCGCGCAACGGCCCGAAAGCCTGCTGCACCGCCGCCACGTCGTCCGGGTGGACGAGCGACCAGAACGCCTGCAGGTGATCGCCGAACGTTTGCGAGCTGTGACCGAGCATCGCGAGCCAGCGCGGCGAGAACTCGATCCGGCCGTTGGCCAGGTCCCAGTCGCCGATGCCGATGTGCGAGGTGTCGAGCGCGAGCTGCCAGCGGCGCTCGTTGGCGGCGATCTCGCCGGTGAGCGCCGTGGTCAGCAGCGGGATCGCCAGGAGGCTGCAGATGTAGCCCACCAGCATCGCGACGGCCTGCGTCGTGTCGGGCTGCAGGAACGGACCAAAGCCGTGCAGCGTGGCGAGCACCGTGCCGATGGTCAGCAGCAGGCTCGTAGCGGACGCCGCGAACAAGCCACTGCGAGACGCCAGCCAGCACAGCATCAGGTGTGGCAGGAAGAACAGGGGGGACTGAATGGCACCACCGGCACCGGCGACCACGGCAGCAAGCACTGCACTCGCCAGCGTACCGGCGGCGAGCATCAATGTCGGCATCCAGCGCCAGTCGCCCAGGGCTTGGGCCAGCGCGCGCCGCGACAGGGTGAGCAACGGGATGCCGACAACGAGCGCCCCCATGGCATCGCCGAGCCACCAGGTGGCCCATGCGAGCGGCACGTCTGACCACGCGACCGCACCGCCTGCCGCGAGCCAGAACGAGCCGTTGCTCGCCGTGATCAGCATCGAGAAGCCGACGCCCACTGCACCGAACAGCCAGAGGTCACGCCGCCGATCGAGCTCGACATGCATGCCGTCGCGCAGCAGCACCCAGGCGCCGATCGACGGGCCGAGTGTGTTGCCGACGGCGATCAGCGCGGCGATCCCGATGGTCGCGCCCGACGAGATCGTCACCAGCCAGGAGGCCAGCCATACCGCGGGCCACATGCTCAGACCGAAGCGCAACAACCCTGCGAGCGCGATGCCGGTGGCCGGCCAGACGAGCGTCACGTGGTCGCCGGGCGGCAGCGTGCTCAGCCCGGCGCGGCCGCAAACGTAGTACGCGACGAACAGCAGCGCCGCGCGCAATGCCCAACCGCGGATCTCCTCGGATGGAGCGAATGGCGCGAGAAATGCGGCGGAGACCTTCGAAAGGCGGACGTCGGACACAGGCGCGGTCGATCAGTATGTGGTGCTGGGCTAGCGTGGTCGAGACTGTAAGTCAATCCCGACAAAACAGGCGAACGGAAGGGCGGCGCACCAGCAAAAAGAGCCACCGCGGGGGTGGCACTTCGTCGGTGTGGTCCGGTAGCGGCGCTCAGACCGCAAAGTCGGTCAGCTTGCGGCCCGCGGCCAGTGCGGCCTTGAGCCAGTTCGGTTGCAGCCCGCGGCCGCTCCAGGTATCGCCGGTCGCCGCGTTTCGGTATTTGGCCGCGACCTTGGCACCCTTGCCGGCGCGTGGTTTCGGACCGCGCCTGACGCTCAGGTCGGCCACCGTTAAACCATATTCGTCCATCAGCGCGCGAACCTTGCCAATCGCGTCGTCGCGATCCTTCTTCTGGGCGCGGTCGATCTCGAGTTCGAGAGCCTGCTTCTGCGCGATCAATTCCTTCAACGTGGCCACGACGGATCCTTTTTCGATGCGCGGTCGACACGCCGCGTCGGGCGGATTCTATTCTCCGTCGTCGCCCGATATCAATCAGTATCTTCAGGAGGCGGTGGGCGGGACATACCCTGCCGGCTGCTCGGCGCCCGTGCCGAAGAAGAAATTCTCCATTTGCCGTGCCAGATACTGCCGGGCGCGCTGATCGGCGAGATTCAGGCGATTTTCATTCACCAGCATGGTCTGGTGTTTCATCCACATCTGCCAGGCTTCCTTGCTGACGCTGTTGTAGATTCTCTTGCCGAGTTCACCAGGGTACGGCGCGAAATCGAGCCCCTCGGCTTCCTTCTTCAGGTGAATGCATTGAACGGTGCGTGCCATGATATTTATCCTCAGGTGAGTTTCTTGACCAGAACCTGCGAGCGCCGATCCCAGTTGTATTTGCGTTTGCGGGCTTCGGGCAGCCAGTCCGGATCGACCTGCACAAAACCGCGCTTGATGAACCAGTGCATCGTGCGCGTCGTCAGCACGAAGATGCTGTCCAGCCCCATCGCCTTGGCGCGTTGTTCGACGCGCTTCAGGATCCGCTCGCCGTCGCCCTGGCTCTGGACCTGCGGCGACACGGTCAACGCGGCCATCTCGGCGGTCTTCGCCTCCGGGTACGGGTAGAGCGCGGCGCAACCGAAGATCACGCCGTCGTGCTCGATCACCGTGTAATGGCCGATGTCGCGTTCGATCTCGGTGCGGCTGCGTTTGACGAGCGTGCCGTCCTGTTCGAACGGCTCGATCAGCTGCAGCACGCCGCCGATGTCGTCGGACGTCGCTTCGCGCAGGCTCTCGAGTTTTTCGTCGACGACCATCGTGCCGATGCCGTCGTGCGTGAACACCTCCATCAGCAACGCGCCATCCATCGCGAACGGCAGGATGTGACTGCGCTCGACGCCGCCGCGGCAGGCGCGCACGCAGTACTGCAGATAGAACGCCGGATCGATCGGCTTCTCGGGCCGCGGCAAATGCGCGAGGAGCCGCTCTGCGTCGGCGAGCGCGAGTTCGGTGTCGATCGCGCTCTCGGGATCGTTCAGGTCCTCGTGGATGCCGGGCACCTCGGTGATGAACAGCAGTTTGTCGGCCTGCAGCGCGATCGCGGTGCTGGTCGCGACGTCTTCCATCGTCAGGTTGAAGGCCTCGCCGGTGGGCGAGAAGCCGAACGGTGACAGCAGCACCAGCGCGCCCGTGTCGATGGCGCTGCGGATCGCCGCGCCGTCGACCTTGCGCACCACGCCGCTGTGGATGAAGTCCACGCCATCGACGATGCCGACCGGCCGTGCGGTGAGGAAGTTGCCCGAGACGACGCGCACGATCGCGTTGGCCATCGGTGTGTTCGGCAGGCCCTGCGAGAACGCGGCCTCGATCTCGAAACGCAGCTGGCCGGCGGCCTCCTGTGCCGAGTCGAGCGCGACCGCGTCGGTGATGCGCAGCCCGTGGCTGTAGCGCGCCTCGTGGCCCTTCGAGCGCAGCTGCTCGTTCACCTGCGGGCGAAAGCCGTGCACCAGCACGAGCTTGATGCCCATCGCGTGCAGGATCGCCAGATCCTGCGCGAACGAGCTCAGCTTGCCCGCGGCGATCAGCTCGCCGGTGATCGCAACGACGAAGGTCTTGCCGTGGTACGCGTGGATATGCGGCGCCACGGTGCGAAACCAGGGCACGAAGGTGTGGGGAAAGACGAGGCTCAAGGTCGTGGGCTCGGGTGAAACGGGGCGGTCGCCGTCAGCCTCGCGATTTTGGCACGCCGCTCCCTCGCGACGCGACGCGCGGGCTCTCAGCGCGCCGGCCAGGCGAGCGCGTGCGAGCCGGGCGGCATGGACGGTCGCGCATAGCCGGCCGGCGTGTGCGAGAACATCGCGGCCGGCCGCACGGAACTCAGTTCGCCCCAGCCCGACGTGCTCGTTTCCATCACACCCTCGAAGCTGGGCGCCGGCGCCGTGAACCCGTTGGCGACACGACCGAGCTGGCGCAGCCACAGCCCCGTGCGCGCCAGCGAGACGCGGACGTGCCAGCTGCCACCCTCGGTTCGCTGGCGCAGCAACGCAGCCTGCGCACCGAAGGCCATCAATGCACCGGTCGCCATGTCGAGGATCTGCATCGGCAGCGCTCGCGGCTTCGTCTCGCCCGCGGCCTGCGCTTCGGCAAGGTTGAAGCCGGTGGCGGTCTGCACCAGCGAATCGAAACCGCGCTTGCCGCCCCACGGGCCGGTCTCGCCATAGGCTGACAGCGAGACCATCACGACGCCGGGCCGCACCTCGGCGACCGCGTGGGGCGAAAAGCCCAGCGCTGCGAGCGCGCCCGGTCGATAGCCTTGAAGCAGAACGTCGGCCTCGCGCAGCATCGCGAGCAGGGCGTCGCGCCCAGCCGCGTCGCGCAGGTCGGCGAACGCCGACAGCTTGCCTCGGCTGAGGTCGGCGATCGCCTCGATGTTCGGCAGGTGCGGCGAGTTGGCCAGCATCACGTCGGCGCCATGGGCCGCGAGCGTGCGCCCGCAGAACGGCCCGGCGAGGATGCGCGTGAGCTCCAGCACGCGCAGACCGCTCAGCGGGCGCTGGTCGCGCGGCAACGCAAGCCGGGGCAGGGGTGGCGCGTCCCCGATGCGCTCGATCGCGACGAGGGGCTGCGCCGCGATCACGGCGGATTGAGGGTGCGCGTCCCAGTCGTCGAAACTGCGCAGTGCGGCAACCACCATGCCCCCATCGGTGGCGGCCTGCTCGAAGGCGACGGCGTCCCAGCCTCTCAGCGCCGCTGCGACGGCATCGCGCTCGGTATCGGCCCCTGGCGCCAGGCCGAGCAGGCGCAGCACGCCATCTCGGTGGTGGGCGAAGTTCGTGTGCAGGCGCACCCAGCCGGTCTTGCACGCGTAGAGGCCGGCGATCTTGTCCCAGATGTTCGGGGCCACACCGTCGATGGTGAAGCGGCCGCAGCACTCGACCGCGGCGTCGCGCATGTCGACGCTGACCTGCTGGCGCAGCCCGTTGCGGTGCAGGCCGATCTCGGCCGCGGCCAGGGCCGCTGCGGCGAACGAGACTTGCGCCGCCGCGCCGACGGCGAACGACGACGGCAACACCGGATCGGCGCCCGTCAGTGTCAGGTGGTTGAGGGCTTGCGCAGGCAGGCCTGCGTCGTGCCAGATCGTGCTCAGCGCCATCGGGGTCACTCCCGCGGCGCGAGCATCAATGCGCGCCGCCGCCCAGGTAGGCCGCTTTCACCGCGGGATCGTCGCGCAGCTTCTCGGCCGGCCCGTGCACCGAGATGCGACCATTCTCCAGCACATAGCCATAGTCCGCCACGCCCAGCGCCGCGGCGGCGAACTGCTCGACGAGCAGCATCGTCACGCCCTCGCTCTTGAGCCGCTCGATGATGCGGAACACCTCGGCGACCAGGATCGGCGCGAGGCCCATCGACGGTTCGTCGAGCAGCACGACTTCGGGGTTCAGCATGACTGCCCGCGCCATCGCGAGCATCTGCTGTTCGCCGCCCGACAAGGTGCCCGCCAGTTGCGTGCGGCGCTCCTTCAGGCGCGGGAACAGCTCGAGCGCGCGCTCCAGATCGCCGGCCACGTCGCCCTTGGGGCGGCTGCCGGTCAGGCGCGGGAACGCGCCCAGCGTGAGGTTGTCGGTCACCGTCATCGTCGCGAACACGCGCCGGCCTTCGGGCGAATGCGCGAGGCCGAGCTTGGCGATGTCGTAAGACTCCTTGCCGTCGATGCGCTGGCCGTTCAGCGAGATGTCGCCGGCGGTCGGGGCGATCATCCCGGAGACGGCCCGCATCGTCGTCGTCTTGCCCGCGCCATTGGAGCCGATCAGCGTGACGACCTTGCCCTTGGGCACGTCGATCGAGATGCCGTGCAGAACCTGCACCTTGCCGTAGCCTGCGAAGAGGTTGTTGATGGTCAGCATCTTGTTCTCCTCAGGCTGCCTGGCCACCGAGGTAGGCCTCGATGACTTTTTCGTCGGCCTGCACCGCGGCGGCGTTGCCTTCGGCGATCTTCTGGCCGAAATCGAGCACCGAGACGGTGTCGCACATGCTCATCACGACGTCCATGTGGTGCTCGATCAGGATCACCGTGACGCCGTGGTCGCGGATCTTGCGGATGAAGCTGATCAGCTCCTTGATGTCCGGCGCGGTCAGGCCCGCGGCGGGTTCGTCGAGCAGCAGCAGTTGCGGGTCGAGCGCCAGCGCCCGAGCGATCTCGAGCAGGCGTTGCTTGCCGTAGGGCAGGTTGCGCGCCTCCTCGAACGCGAGGTCGGCCAGCCCGACGAACTGCAGCAGCCCCATTGCGCGAGCGGTCGCCGCCGTGCTCTCGCGCCGATAGCGCGGCGTGCCGACGGCCACGTCGAACAGGTTGCTGTCGAAGGTGTGGTGCAGCCCGACCTGCACGTTCTGCAGCGCCGTCATCTCGCCGAACAGCTGCACGTTCTGGAACGTGCGGGCGATGCCCGAGAGCGCGATGTCCGACGACGTGCGGCCGACCACCGAGCGGCCCTCGAACGCGATCGTGCCGGCCGTCGGTACATAGATGCCCGTCAGCACGTTCATCATCGTGCTCTTGCCCGAGCCGTTCGGCCCGATCAGGCCGTGGATCGTGCCGCGCTTGATGCTGAGGTCGACGTTGTTGAGCGCCTTCAGGCCGCCGAACTGCATCAGCACGCCGTCGGCCTTGAGGATCTCGGCCGAGCCGCTCGCGGCGCTGGTCGAGAGTGCGTCCTTGCCGGTCAGCGCGGCGCCGGCGATCTGCGCCTCGGGCTTCGGCTTGGGCAAGTTCAGCGCGCTGCGCACGAAGCCGACGATGCCGTCCTGAAGGTAGTAGACGACGAACAGCATGATCACGCCGAAGATCGACAGCCGCCAGTCGGTCATGGTCTGCAGCCAGAACGACAGCCCCGCGAGCGCGATGCTGCCGACGACCGGAATCGCCATCTGCCTGGGCGTGACGCGCTGGCGCTGGATACCGACCAGCGTCGTCGCAACGACCAGCACCGCGAGCCCCACCGACACGTAGCGGAACATCTCGATGTCGTCGAGCAGCTTGGGCAGCAGCACGATGATGGTCGCCCCGACCAATGAACCGATGCGGCTCTTGCGCCCACCCATGATGACCGCGAGCAGGAACAGCACGGTCAGCTCGAAGTTGTACGAGTTCGGCGAGATGTACTGCTCGGAGTACGCGTACAGGCTGCCCGCCAGGCCGGCAAACCCGGCGCTGATCACGAACGCGTAGACCTTGTAGCGGTACACCGAGACGCCCATGCAGTCGGACGCGACCGGGCTGCCGCGCAGTGCCTCGAACGCGCGCCCCAGGTGCGAGCGCAGGATGCGGTGCACGACGATCAGCGCCAGCACCATCAGCACCGCGACGAGCCAGTAGTACTCGCGCTCGTCGAGCTGGTGGCCCAGGATCGCGGGCTTCTGCAGCTTGATGCCCATCGGGCCTTCGGTGAGGAAGGTCATCTCGTTGATCAGGATCTGGATGATCGTGCCGAACGCGAGCGTCACCATCGCCAGGTACGGCCCGGAGACGCGCAGCGCGGGCAGCGCGAGCAACGCGCCGAAGCCGGCGGTGACGAGCACGGCCGCGGGCAGCGTGATCCACAGCGGTGCCGAGAGCTTCATCACCAGCACGCCGGCCGCGTACGCGCCGACGCCGAACAGGCCTGCGTGGCCGAGCGAGACCTGCCCCGTGTAGCCGACCACGATGTCCAGCCCGAACAGCACGATCGCGTAGATCATGATCGTCTCGAGCAGGTGGATGTAGTACGGGTTCGTGATGCCGACCGGGAACAGCAGCAGCGCGGCGATCCCGACGATCGCCAGCAGGAGTTGGTTGCGTTTCATGACCGGCTCAAACCTTCTTGATGATGTTCTTGCCGAACAAGCCTTGCGGCCGCACCGCGAGCACGATCAGCAGCAGCACGAGGCCGGGCACATCCTTGTAGCCGGTGCTGATGTAGAAGCCGGTCGTCGTCTCGGCCACGCCGAGGATGATGCCGCCGACGACGATGCCCAGGCCGCTGGTCAGCCCGCCGATGATCGCCACCGCGAAGGCCTTCAGGCCCAGCACCGCGCCCATCGTGGCGCCGGTCAGCGTGAGCGGCGCGATGAGCACGCCGGCGAAGCCCGCGGTCAGCGACGACAGCGCGTACGAGAAGGTGATCACGAGGCCGGTGTTGATGCCCATCAGCTTGGCCGCGTCACGATCGTTGAAGGTCGCGACCACGGCCTTGCCGTAGATCGTCTTGCGGTTGAAGAACTCGACCGCCAGCATCATCAGGATCGCACCGACGACGACGAGAATCTCCATCGGCAGCACGTTCGCGCCGAGGAACTTCAGCGGCGACTCTGGCAGCGGCGACGGGAACTTCAGGTCGTCGCGGCCCCAGACGTTCTCGGCCACGTTCTTGAAGATGATGCCCAGTGCGATCGTCGACATGATCCAGCCGAACTCGCTCTTGATCTTGATCGCCGGCCGCACGCCGATGCGCTCGACGACCGCGCCCTGGAACGCGCCGAACACGCACACGATCGGGATCATCAACCAGTAGTTGACGCCGAGCCCGACAAGCGTCAGGCCGACCAGCGCGCCGAGCATCAGCGCGTCCCCCTGGCCGAAGTTCAGCGTGTCGCTGGTGGCGAAGGTGAGCTGGTAGCCGAACGCGATGACGGCGTAGATCATGCCCAGCGCAATGCCGCTGAAGATCAGTTGGGTCAGGATTTGCATGATGGTTCTCGTGGGGCACAAGAAGACGCCGCCGCGGGCCGTAGAGCCCGGGGCGGCGTTGGCGCGCGTGAAGCTTACTTCTTCACGCGGATTTCGGAGGCCTTCTTCTGGTCGTCCGGGTACGCGTAGACGACCTTGCCGCCCTTGACCTCGCCGAACACCGGGATGTTGGCGGTGATCGCTTCGTGGTCGGTCTTCGAGAACGGCTTGGTGTAGGTCGTGACCACGCCTTCGACCGGCGTCTTCAGGTCTTCGAGCGCGGCCTTGATCTTCGGGCCGTCGGTGCTGCCGGCCTGCTTGATCGCCGCGGCGAGCAGGTAGACCGAGTCGTAGCCCTGCGCGGCCGAGACCGGCGAATCCATGCGCGCGTTCTTCGGGTTGAAGGTCTTCAGGTAGCTGATGATGAACGACTGGCGCTTCGGTGTCGTCGGCTCCTGGATGAAGGTCTGCGGCATGCGCGCGCCTTCACCGCCAGGGCCGGCGTTGTCGATGTAGTTGGCCATCGACAGCGTCCACGATCCGATCAGCGGCACCTTCCAGCCGAGCTTGGTCATGCCGTTGGCGATCTGCGCCAGCTCGGGGCCGATGCCGTAGGTCAGCACGGCCTGGGCGCCGGCTTCCTTGGCCTTCAGCAGCTGGGCCGTCATGTCGACGTCCTTGATGTTGAACTTCTCGACCGCGACTGGCGTGACGCCTTTGGCCTTGAGCGCCTTCTCCAGATCCTCACGGCCGAGCTGGCCGTAGTTGGTCGAGTCGGCCAGGATCGCGACCTTCTTGTAGCCGCGGCGCGTGATCGCTTCTTCCACGATCATCGGCGCCTGGATGCTGTCGTGCGCCGCGTTGCGGAACACGTAGTTCTCGGGGTCCTTGTCGAACTGGTGCGTGACGAGGGAACCGGTCGCCACGTTGTTCATCACCGGGATCTTGGCTTCCTGGAAGAAGCGCTGCGAAGCCAGGGCCACGCCGGTGTTGATGTAGCCGACCGCGGCGGTGACCTTCTCCTTGTTCACGAGCTCCTGGGCGATCTGCACGCCGCGCTCGTTCTTGGCTTCGTCGTCGCGCTCGACGGCAACCAGCTGGCGGCCCAGCACGCCGCCGGACTTGTTGATCTCATCGATCGCGAGGCGCACGCCGTCGCGCATGCTCACGCCCATCGACGACGAGCCGCCGGTGAACGGGCCGGCCACGCCGATCTTGATCGGGTCGGCGGCGAACGCGAGGGTTCCGGAGGCGACAAGGGCGGCGGCGAGGGCCATCTTCGAGAATCGAATCATCTGGGTCTCCAACTGTTGGTTTGGGTCAAGGCCGCGAGGCGGCGCTGCGGAATTATGTGTGTCGAGGTGTGATCGCGCATGCGCATCAGTGCTAGGTCGGGCTGCGTAGTTCTGCATAGGGGAAAACACGGCCACGTGGGGCCATGCCGCAGCGCAGCACAATCGCGGGATGAGACCCCCACGCTCACTTCGTTCGCTGCCCCCCGAGGGGGCGGCGGTGCCCTTCGGGCGGCCGAGCGGGCACCGATGAAGCTCAAGGCCAAGATCCTGATGCTGGCGGTCGCACCGCTTCTGCTTGCGATCGCGCTGATCGGCGGCCTGCTGGTGATCGAGACGAAGCGCCTCGATCAGCAGCAGGCGCAGGTGCTCGAAGAGGTGCTGCTCAACGCCAAGCGCGACGAACTGCGCAGCTACATCGCATTGGCCATGACCTCCATCAGCCACCTGTACGGTGCCGGTCGCGACGACGAGGCGGCCAAGGAGCAGGCCAAGGCCATCCTGAGCAACATGACCTTCGGCGACGACGGCTACTTCTTCGTCTATGCCAACGACGGCCTGAACCTCGTGCACCCGCGCCAGCCCGACCTCGTCGGCACGAACCTTCTGAACATGCGCGACAGCGACGGCACCTTCGTGATCCGCGAGCTGATCGCGCGCGCGAAGGAGGGCGGCGGGTTCCAGCGCTACCTGTGGCCCAAGCCCTCGACCGGGCGCGTCGAGCGCAAGCTCGCCTACTCGGTCGCGCTGCCGCGCTGGGGCTGGATGCTAGGGACCGGCATCTACCTCGACGACGTCGACGTGGCGGCGGCGCGCTTGCGCGGCAACCTGCTCGACAGCGTGCGCCAGACGCTGCTCGGCCTGGCCACGGTGGCCGTGATCTCGGCGCTCGCGGTGTTCGCCGGCGGCATGACGCTCAACATCAGCGAGCAACGCCAGGCCGACCGCAAGCTCAAGGCGCTGGCGCACCGCGTGGTCAGCTCGCAGGAGGAGGAGCGGGCAAGGGTCTCGCGCGAGCTGCACGACCACATCTGCCAGCTGCTGGTCTCGATCAAGTACCA
>JBDTVC010000095.1:0-16617 GCA_040007475.1 Burkholderiales bacterium | reverse complement strand
AACCACCTTGCGTTCGACCGGCCCCTTGGCGGTGGCCACGTCGCCGACCTGCTCGCAGATCGCGACCGCCTCGCCTTGTCTGATCAGCTTGGCGAGGTAGCCGTCGAGCGAGACGACCGGCACCCCGGCCATCGGGATCGGTTCGCCGCCGCTGGTGCCGCGCGCCGTCAGCGTGATGTCGAGCAGGCGGTTGGCCTTGCGCGCGTCGTCGAAGAACAGCTCGTAGAAGTCGCCCATGCGATAGAACACGAGCGTGTCGGGGAACTCCGCCTTGATGCGCAGGTACTGCTGCATCATGGGCGTGTGGTTCGCCAGATCGGCCATGGCGACCACCGTTCAGCGCGAGGCGTCGGTCTTCCGGATGCGCACTGCAGCGCGCTTGGGTGGCACGGGAGGTGCCGCTTCGGTGGCGCTGCCAATGAACGCGTCGGTGGCACTTGCCGCAGGCTCGGCCACCGGTGCGGCGCTCTCGGCGATCACGTGCGTGAAGGGCGCCAGCAGTGGCACCATCTGGCCATAGATCTTCGGGCTCGCGGCCAGCACTTCGCGCTGGTAGAGGTAGTCGGCCTCGCCGGTGAAGTTGCCGATCAGGCCGCCTGCCTCGGTGATCATCAGCGAGCCGGCCGCGATGTCCCACGGGCTCAGGCCGGTCTCGAAGAAGCCATCGGTGTAGCCAGCGGCCATGTAGCAGAGGTCGAGCGCCGCGGCGCCCGGGCGCCGCAGGCCGGCGCAGGCCGGCATGATGACTTCCATCATCTGCAGGTAGCGCTTGAAGTTGTCGCCCTTGCGGAACGGAAAGCCGGTGCTGATCAGGCATTCCGACAGCCGCGTGCGGCGCGAGACGCGCAGCCGCCGGTCGTTCAGGAACGCACCGCGGCCCTTCGAGGCGTAGAACAGGTCGTTGCGGGTCGGGTCGTAGACGACGGCCTGCTGCACCTGGCCGCGGAACGCGAGCGCGATCGAGACCGCGTAGAACGGGAAGCCGTGGATGAAGTTGGTCGTGCCGTCGAGCGGGTCGATGATCCAGACGTACTCGCTGTTCTTCGCCCCGTGCGTGCTGCCCGATTCTTCGGCGAGGATGCCGTGGTCCGGGTAGGCGCCGAGCAGCGTCTCGATGATGATGGCCTCGGCCTTGTGGTCGACCTCGGTGACGAAGTCGTTCGGCGACTTGGTGTTGACCTTCAGCAGGTCCAGGTCGAGCGAGGCGCGGTTGATGATCGCCCCGGCGCTGCGCGCTGCCTTGATCGCCGTGTTGAGCATGGGGTGGAGCGCTTGGGACATGGGTGACCTGTGAATGCAATGAGGAGCTCGACGCACATGGCGCGGGCAAGGCTTGACGGGGAGAAAGAGCGGTGCGTCTGCGACTCGTCGAAAACGCGCCGCTGCGGATAATCGGCATTTTATCCCGCCGCCCATGACCGACCTCACGCGCTTCATCCTGATCGGCACCAGCCACGCCGGCAACGTCGGTGCCGCCGCGCGGGCGATGAAGGTGATGGGCTTCGACGACCTGGTGCTGGTCGCGCCGCGCTGGCCCGACGTGCTGCAGCGCGACGAGGCGCAGGCGATGGCGAGCGGCGCGACCGATGTGCTCGACTGCGCGCGCGTCGTGCCGACGCTGGCGGAGGCCCTCGACGGGATCACGTTCGCCTGTGCCACGGCCATGACGCCGCGGGATTTCGGGCCGCCGACACGCGCGCCGCGCGAGCTGTTCGCCGAGCTCGTGCCGCAGGCGCATCGGGTTGCGTTCGTGTTCGGCTCGGAGCGCTTCGGCATGAGCAACGAGGACGTCTACCGCTGCCACGTGGCCTTGAGCATCCCGACGAAGCCGGACTACGGTTCGCTGAACCTCGCGCAGGCCGTGCAGCTGCTCGCGTACGACTGGCGCCAGGCGCTGGGCGGGTTCGCCGTGGAGGCACGCACGCCCGACGTGCAGCGCGCCGACGGTGTGGCCGTGCAGGGCGTGCTCGACCACTGGCAGCAGACGCTGATCGACATCGACTTTCTCGATCCGGCGGTGCCGCGCAAGCTGATGCCGCGGCTGCAGCAGCTGTTGAACCGCGCCGAGCTGACGATGGAAGAGGTCCACATCCTGCGTGGCATCGCGCGCGCCATGGACAAAGCACGTTTCGAGCGCAAACGCTAAACGGTGCACCCGGTGTGGCGTACCACCCCGCCCGCCGAGCGGGCGCGCGGCCGCTTGGGAGCGGCCCGGCGCCGGCCGCGCTAAACTGGCTCGCGTTCAACTCCCGAGCACCTCATGTTCCAGCGGCTGCGTGAAGACATTGCCTGCATTCTCGAGCGCGACCCCGCCGCGCGCAGCGCATGGGAGGTCATCACCTGTTATCCGGGCCTGCACGCAATCGTCCTGCACCGCCGCGCCAGCTGGTGCCGACGACACGGGATGCACTGGCTGGCGCGCTTCGTCTCGCACATCGGCCGCTTCCTGACCGGCATCGAGATCCACCCCGGCGCGACCATCGGCCGGCGGGTGTTCATCGATCACGGCATGGGCGTGGTCGTCGGCGAGACGGCCGAGATCGGCGACGACTGCACGATCTATCAGGGCGTGACGCTGGGCGGCACCTCGCTCGCGAAGGGCGCGAAGCGCCACCCGACGCTGGGCCGCGGTGTGATCGTGAGCGCCAATGCGCAGGTGGTGGGGGGCTTCACGGTCGGCGACGGTGCGCGCATCGGTGCGAGTGCGGTGGTGCTGAAAGCAGTACCGCCCGGCGCGACGGCGGTCGGCAACCCGGCGCGCGTGCTGCTCAAGACGGCGGACGGCGCGCGTGAGGAGGCCGCGGCGAAGATGGGCTTCTCGGCCTACGGCATCACGCAGGGCGACGATCCGATGTCGCACGCGATGAAGGGCCTGATCGACAACGCCTCGGGCCACGAGCACCAGATCGCGTTGCTGTGGCAGGCGATCGAGAAGCTGTCCGCGCGTTCGCGCGAGCTGCCGTCGGACGACTGCGTGCCGTCCGATGCGCAGACCACCGAGTCGTTCGACGCCGACCGCTTCAACCGGCTGGTCAAGTAGGCGTCAGAACAGCAGCAGCGCCGGCAGGAGCAGCAGCAGAATGCTCCAGTCGCGCGGCACGTCGACGATCAGCGTCGCGCTGTAGGGCGAGATGTAGCCGTCGGGCTCGACGCTGCGGTAGCGGAAGTAGTAGCGGCCGCCACGAGGTGGCGCGGTCAGCAGCCATTCCGGCGCGGCGAGCTCGGCCTTCGCGACGATCTGCGTGAACTCGGTGTCGCTCGCGAGCTCGACCTGCTGGCGGTCCTGCGGCCGGCCGCTCCACGCGAACCGGTAGCCGACGCCGCCCTCGGCCGGGCCGACGGTGGGCGGCTCGGGGAACGGGCGCAGCTCGAAGCGCTGCGGGTCGCCGAACGGGCCCTGATCGCCGCTGGCCCGCACGCTTGCCACGCGCCAGTAGTAGACGCCGGGTTGCTTCAGTTCGGCCTTCAGCGTCGCGGTCGTGACCGCGTCGCGCTGTTCGACGAGCTTGCCGAAGGCTTCGTCCTCGGCGATCTGCAGGCGCACCTGCTGCGCTTGCGCATTCGGCGCCCACGCGAACTCGACGGTGCCGACCGGCTGCTTCGCGTTGCTGCGCGGCGCGCGGTAGACCGGCGGCTCCGGTCGCGCCTTCAGCACGAACGGGCGCGTCGCATCGAAGCCCTCGAGCCCTTGCGTGTCGACGCGGCGCGCGCGCAGGTACCACTGCGCGTCGTCCAGCCCGGCGATGCGCACGTCGGTACCCGGCGGCACGTGTTCGTCGCTGACGATCTTGTCGAACGCGGCGTCCGAGGCGACCTGCACGTGCAGGGGCGTCGTCTCGGCGGGCAGCGTGAAATGCACCAGCGGGCGCTCGAAGCGGGCGGGCACCGGCGTGAGGTCGGGCGCCGCCAGCAGCTTCACCGGCGCGGGCGCCGCACCGGTGGCATCGGCCAGCGCGCCGTAGCCGGCGGGCACGTCGGCACCGAGGCCGGCGCGCGCGCTGTCGAAGCGTACCGATCCTTCGGTGACCTCCCCGCGCGTGCGGCTGTCTGCGCCATCGTCGAGGCTGACGCGGTAGTTCGTGCCGCGCACCCCGACCACGGCGGTCGGCGTCACGACCTCGAGCGGCTTCGCGCGCAGGACCTTGGTGGCGATCACCTCGACCGAGCCGCGCAGCACGCGCATGGTGCCGGCGAACCAGCCACCGGCTGCATCCACCGGCGCATTGCCCCGATCGCCGTATTGGCGGCTCGCGACGACTTGCGCGAGGCTGCTCGGCGGCAGGCGCACGCGCGAGCCGTCGGCCAGCGCGATCACGGCCGAGCCGCCTGGGCCGGTCTGCACGGACTGGCCCTCGGCGACAGGGGCGCCGTCGGCTGCGGTGGCGTCGTTGACGCGCACGTCATCGACCGCGCTGACCAGCCGGGCGTCCACCAGCTTCTCGCGCATCAGCCGGGTCGGGATCTTCAGCACCTGGCCGGGCACGATGCGGTTCGGGTCGGGCAGGCGGTTGAGTCGCGCGACCTCGCGCCACGCCTTTGGCGAGACGAGCACGTTGTTCGACAGGCCGATCAGCGTGTCACTGCGGATGACGACGAAGTCGACGGTCGGCTCGGCGGCGTGAATCGTTTCAGTCGTGAGGCATGCGATCAGCAGGGCGGCGAAGCGGCGCATGACGGATCTCGGTGATTCACGCCGGCCGAGTGGGGCGTTGCGCGGACTTGGGTCGGAAGGCCTTGCACACGGCCGGGTCGGTTTCGATGTACGGGCCACCGATCAGGTCCACGCAATACGGCACGGCCGCGAAGATGCCGTGCACCGGGGGCTGCGCCGTCGGCAGGCCTGCCAGCGTCTCGGCAATGGCCTTGGGCTGGCCGGGCAGGTTGATGACCAGCGCCTTGCCGCGGATCACGGCGACCTGTCGCGACAGGATCGCAGTGGGCACGAAGGTCAGGCTGATCTGGCGCATCTGCTCGCCGAAGCCGGGCATGACCTTGTGCGCGATCGCGAGCGTGGCCTCGGGCGTCACGTCGCGCGGCGCGGGCCCGGTGCCGCCGGTCGTGAGCACGAGGTCGCAGTGCTGCAGGTCGACGAGGTCGATCAGCGCGGCGCTGATGCCGGCCTGCTCGTCCGGGATCAGGCGCGTCTCCCAGTGCACCGGGTTCCGCACGGCCGACGCCAGCCACGATTGCAGGGCGGGGACGCCCAGGTCCTCGTAGACGCCACTGGAGGCGCGGTCGCTGATCGAGACGATGCCGATCCGCACGGTGTCAAAGTCACTCATCGACGGGCTGCTGCTTGATGAATTGAAAGAGCTCGCGGTAGGCGCGCCCGCTGCGCTTCCCGGGCACCAGCGATGCGTCCTTGCGGGCGGCGCGGATCAGGCTGCGCAGCTGCTGCGCATCGCCCTGCGGGTGCTCGGCGATCCAGCGCGTGGCGGCGTCGTCGTCGGCGATCAGCTCGGCACGCCAGCGCTCGGCCTCGTGCAACGCGAGCGAGTCCTTGGCCCGGCCGAGCTGCAGGTCGGTCACGGCCTGGCGGATCGGCTCGACATCGTGCACGCGCATCAGCTTGCCGATGTACTGCATCTGGCGGCGCTTGCCCTCATGTGTCTTGGTCTTCTTGTAGGTGCGGATCGCGTCGAGCAGCTGCTCGGCGATGGCCAGGCCGTCGATCCGCGCATCGGGCAGCGCGACCACGGCCTCGCCCAGGTCCTGCAGCGCGTGCGAGGCCTGCTTCAGGCGCGTCTTGCTCGGCTTGTCGAACAGGCCCGAGTCGCTGGGCGCGTCGTCGGCATCGGGAGTGGACATGGGGGCGGGTTCATTCGGAGGGGCTGGGTATGATAGTCGCGGCAGACTCATCGGCACCCTTGCCGCACCTGCGCTCACCGGACCTCTTCGCCCATGCCCCGCTCACCCACGACCACCACGCCCCAATCGGGGTTTGCCTACAGCCGCGCCCAGTTCCAGCAGCACGTCGAGGACGCGCTCGCGCTCGCGAAGTCGCTCGGTGCGAGCGACGCGGCGGTCGAGGTCTCCGAGGGCGTCGGCCTGTCGGTGTCGGTGCGCAAGGGTGAATCCGAGAACGTCGAGCGCAACCGCGACAAGTCGATGAGCATCACGGTGTACGCCGGCCAGCGGCGCGGCAACGCGAGCACATCTGACTTTTCACGTGCCGCGCTGGAGCAGACCGTGCGCGCCGCGCACGACATCGCGCGCTTCACTGCCGAGGACTCGGCCGCTGGCCTGCCGGACGCCGACGACATCGCGACGCCGGCCCAGGCCGCGCGCGACCTCGATCTGTTCCACCCCTGGGCGATCGATGCCGAAGGCGCGCTCCAGATCGCGCTGCGCTGCGAGGCCGCGGCGTTGACGGTGGACAAGCGCATCACCAATTCGGAAGGCGCCGGGGTTTCGGCGCAGCAATCGCACTTCTTCGCCGGCAACAGCCGCGGGTTTCGCGGCGGCTATGCGAGTTCGCGCCACTCGCTGTCGGTGGCGCCGATCGCCTCGGCGCCGGGCAGCGACGACATGCAGCGCGATGCCTGGTACACCTCGATGCGCGCGCCGGGCGAGCTGGCGGCTCCCGAGGCCGTCGGGCGCTACGCGGCCGAGCGCGCGCTGTCGCGACTGAAGGCGCGCAAGATCAAGACCTGCGAAGTGCCGGTGCTGTTCGAATCGTCGCTGGCCTCGGGCCTGCTCGGGGCGTACGTGCAGGCCACCAGCGGTGGCGCGCTGTACCGCAAGTCCACGTTCCTGCACGACAGCCTCGGCCAGCGCGTGCTGCCGCCGCACATCGACATCCATGAAGATCCGCACGTGCTGCGCGGCAAGGGCAGCGCGCCGTTCGACGACGAAGGCGTGCTGACGAAGAAGCGCGATGTGGTGAGCGCGGGCGTCGTGCAGAGCTACTTCCTGTCGACCTACTCGGCGCGCAAGCTCGGCCTGCGCACCACCGGCCATGCCGGGGGCTCGCAGAACATGGCGCTGACGAGCCGCATGACGGTCTCTCTAGACGACCTCGACGCGATGCTGCGCAAGCTGCACCGCGGCCTGTTCGTGATCGAGCTGATGGGGCAGGGCGTGAACTACGTGACGGGCGACTACTCGCGCGGCGCGGCCGGCTTCTGGGTCGACAAGGGGCGCCTGCAATACCCGGTGCACGAGATCACGATCGCCGGCAATCTGCGCGACATGTTCCAGGGCATCCAGGCCGTGGGCGCAGATGTCTACACGATGGGCAGCAAGTCCATCGGCTCGGTGCTGATCGACCGGATGAAGATCGCCGGCCTCTAGCCGCCGGTCGCCGCCCGGTACAGCTTGCCCGAGCGCGTGCCGGTGCGGCAGAACGCGAGGATGGGCTTCGGCAGGTCCTTGAGCAGAGCACCGAACCGCGCGATCTCTTCGGGTGTCTGTACCGCCGGCGAGACCGGCAGGTGTTCGTAGCGCAGGCCGGCAGCGATGGCCGCGGCCGCAATCACGGCGCTGGGGGGTTGATCGGGCCCGCCTTCGAAGTCCGGGCGGTTGTTGATCACGCTCTTGAACCCGTTCTGGGCTGCCCAGGCCATCGCTGCCGGGTCGAGTTGCGGCGCCACGCAGACATCGGCGCTGAGATGCTGAACGATCGGTGCGCTCATGGTGCGAGCGCCTTCTTGACGGCCGCCGAGACCATGCCCATGTCGGCCTTGCCGGCGAGCTTCGTCTTCACCGCAGCCATCACTTTGCCCATGTCGCCGGGGCCGCTGGCGCCAAGTTCGGTGACGATCTCGGCGACCTGCGCGGCCACCTCGTCGGCGCCCAGACGCTGCGGCAGGTAGCCTTCGAGCACCTGCAGTTCGGCTGCTTCCTTTTCGACCAGGTCGGGGCGATTGCCGGTGGTGAACTGGGCGATCGAATCCTTGCGCTGCTTGACCAGCCTGTCGATGATCGCGATCACGGCAGCGTCGTCGAGCACGATGCGCTCGTCGACCTCGCGCTGCTTGCAGGCCGCCAGCAGGCCGCGGATCGTCAGCAGGCGCGGCGCATCCTTGGCGCGCATCGCTGCCTTCATGTCTTCGGTGATCTGGTCTTTCAGGGTCATGGTCGCTCCTTCAGAGGGCACAAACGACAAAGCCCGCAGGAGCGGGCTTTCGAGGGGCAACCCGCGGGTGGCGGGCTTCTCAGGCTTGAACCGCGCGGGTTCAGGTCCGCGGGATCAGAACAGCTTCTTCGGCAGCTGCATGCTGCGCACGCGCTTGAAGTGCCGCTTGACCGCGGCCGCCTTCTTGCGCTTGCGCTCGGCGGTGGGCTTCTCGTAGAACTCACGGGCACGCAGGTCGGTCAGCAGGCCGAGCTTCTCGATGGTGCGCTTGAAGCGGCGCAGTGCCACGTCGAATGGCTCGTTTTCTTTGACGCGAATCGTAGTCATGTAGAGAGTTGTGAGGCTAGCAAAGACGACGATTATAGCGCGTTGTGGGTCAGCTGTGCAATGCCGTGCCACAGGCCGCGGCACTGGCCCAGGCCCACTGAAAGTTGTAACCGCCGAGCCAGCCGGTCACGTCCACGACCTCACCGATGAAGTGCAGCCCTGGCACTAGCCGGCTTTCCATCGTCTGCGAGCTGAGCTCCCGGGTGTCGACGCCGCCCGCGGTGACCTCTGCCTTGCGGTAGCCCTCGCTGCCCTGGGGCTTGAGTTCCCAGCGCTGCAATCGCTCCGCCAGCAACGTCAGGTCGCGGTCGCGCTGATCGGGCAGGGGTTTGGCGGCCAGCGCCGGCGTCGGGGCGAGCCACGCGTCGGCGAGCCGTCGGGGGATCAGCTCGGCGAGTTCGTTGCCGAGCACGCGCCGCGAGTCGTGCTTGGCCGCGAGCAGCTCGGCGCCCAGGTTGCGTCCTGGCGCAAGGTCGATGCGCAACGGCATTCCGGCTTCCCAGAAACTCGAGATCTGAAGAATCGCGGGGCCGCTGAGGCCGCGGTGCGTGAACAGCAGGTCTTCGAGGAACTCCCCGCGCGCCTTTCCCTTGCCGGCCTCCACCCGCACTTCGAGCGACAGGCCCGACAGCGCGGCGAACGGCGCCCAGCTCGCCGGGTCGAACGTCAGCGGTACCAGGGCAGGGCGCGTGGCCTGGATCGAGTGGCCGAACTGCCGGGCGAGGCGGTAACCGAAATCGGTCGCGCCGATCTTTGGGATCGACAGCCCGCCGGTGGCGATCACGAGCTGTCCCCCACGTACCGTGCCGCGGTCGGTGTCGATCTCGAACCCCGCGTCGCCACGACGCACGGCGTGCACGCCGCAGGGCTGCCACCGCGTTACGCCGCCGGCATCGCATTCGCGCAGCAGCATCGCGATGATGTCCTCGGCGCTCTCGTCGCAGAAGAGCTGCCCCTTGTGCTTCTCGTGCCACGCGATCCGGTGTCGCTGCACCAGCGCGATGAAGTCCTGCGGCGTGTAGCGGGCCAGCGCCGAGCGGCAGAAGTGCGGGTTCGCGGACAGGAAGTTGGCCGGGCTGGTGTCGACATTCGTGAAGTTGCAGCGACCACCGCCCGAGATGCGGATCTTCTCGGCGACCTTTTCGGCGTGATCGATCAGCAGCACCTTCAGGCCACGCTGGCCCGCGATCCCCGCGCAGTGCAGGCCGGCAGCGCCGGCGCCGACGACGATCGCGTCGAAACCTATCCCTTCCACGTGAACGGGAAGGCGAGCTGCCTGAAGAACCCGTTCGGCACGTAGTCACCCACCACGCCGTAGTGCTCGGGCCACTCGCGATCGGACTTCACGGCCGTGCCGAACAGGTAGTCGAGAAAGGCGAAGTGCGCGGCGTAGTTCTTGTCGATCGCATCATCGTCCTGCGAGTGATGCCAGTGATGGAAGTTGGGCGTGACGATCACGTAGCGCAGCGGCCCGAGCCGCACGCTCACGTTGGCGTGGTTGAACACCGCCTGGAAGCCGACGATGATGATGTAGGCATCGATCACCTCCTTGCTGAAGCCCAGCACGTAGATCGGCGCGAGCACCAGCGTGCGGGTGATGATCAGCTCGAGGATGTGTTGGCGCGAGCCGGCCAGCCAGTCCATGCTCTTCACGCTGTGGTGCACGGCGTGTAGCCGCCACATCACCGGCACCTCATGGTAGCCGCGGTGCGTCCAGTACTGCACCAGGTCGGCGACCAGCACGATCAGAAACAGCGCCGCCCAGAAATTCAGCCCCTGCACCCAGAAGCGGATGCCATCTTTGGCGGCCCAGCCGAACAGCTTGTGCACCAGCAGGTTGGTCGCCAGCAGCACGAAACCGACGACCATGTGGTTCACGATGAAGTGATGGAAATCGGTCTGCCACTCGAGCCGGAACACCGGCTGATCCTTGCGAAGCGCGAACAGCTTCTCGATGAAGATGAAGATCAGCGTCGAGCCGAGCAGGTCGAGGATGAACCAGTCCAGGCCGATGTACGGCGTGTTGTCGGGGAAGTTGCTGTCCACCGGCACCTTGTGGCCGCCCAGCGCGAGGGACAGCCCGATCAGAACGAACGCCGCAAGCGCGAGCCAACGTGCACGGCCACTGACGATGTTGTAGAGCGACAGCGCACCGGCGATCACCAGCGACCAGAACAGCAGCAGCCGCATCACGTCGACGTTGTACGACTGGCGCAGCTGCGGCGTGGTGAGGTACTCGGGCCAGTGAAAGGCCAACACGCCGAGGAAGCACAGGATCGACAGCGACAGCGCGATCACGCCCGACACCATGCCCTTGCCAGGCTGCAGCGCACCATGCGATTCGCTGAGCTGATTGAGCTTTTTCAGTTCCTTCAAGTGACCCTCCGCTGTCGTTTGCCGCGCATTATGCGGGGCATGGGGTCAGGCGGCGCGGGTGGCGTCCAGGGCGGCGGGCAGGCTCTCGACGCCGCGCAGCACGTCGCCGACGATCACGATCGCCGGGCTGCCGATCTGCTCATCCCGGACCCGCTCCGCGAGGGTGCCGAGCGTGCACACCAGTTGCCGCTGGTGCGGCAGGCTCGCGTGCTGGACGACCGCCGCTGGCGTCGCCGGCGGCAGGGCCTGAAGCAGTCCGGCCGCGAGTGCCTCGACCGCGCTCACGCCCATGTAGACGACCAGCGTGAGGCCCTGCGCCGCGGCGGCGCCCAACGCCACCCAATCCAGTGCCGGGCCGTGGGCGCGCGCGTGGCCGGTCACGAAAATCACACCGTGCGCGTGATGGCGGCGCGTCAGCGGCACGCCGAGCGCCGCGGCGGCGGCCATGCCCGACGTGATGCCGCCGACCACGTCCACGGTGACGCCGTGCGCGCGCAGGTGCTCGGCTTCTTCGCCGCCGCGCCCGAACATGAACGGGTCGCCGCCCTTCAGGCGCACCACCTCCTCGCCCTTGAGTGCCTCGGCGAGCATCAACTTGTCGGTGAAGGCCTGCGGTGTGCTGGCGCAACCCCCACGCTTGCCGACGTGCACGATGCGTGCATCGGCGCGGGCGAACGCGAGCACACCGTCGCCAACCAGGTCATCGACAAGCAGCACGGTGGCGCGCCCGATTGCGCGTGCGGCCTTGAAGGTCAGCAACTCCGGGTCGCCGGGGCCCGCTCCGACAAGGGTGACGCGGCCGATCATGCGGTTTGCTCCCGTGGCGCGGTCTGGGTGATCGCCGCGAGCGCGCGCATCAGGCAGTCGACCTGCTGCGTGAGCGGCCCGGGCGCCGGCTTCTCGCCACTGACGACGGACTGGATGTAGACCGCGGTCGTGGCCGCATCGTGGGTCCGCGGCAGCACGGGCAACTCGGTCAGTACGCCTTCATGCGCCGCACGCGAGAGATCGGGCCGCGCGCGGCCGCCGATGAACACATCGAGCTTCGGCGCGCGCCGCGGGTCGGCGACCGGCTCGCCCTCGGTGCCGCGCATCAGCACCGCGTCGGCGTGAGTGTGGGCCAGGAACTCGGTCAGCGCCGTGGCGTATTCCGGGTGCGTGTGGTTGACGACGCGCAGCACGTCGCCACCGATGCACGGCCGCAGCAGCTTCGCGATCGTGTGCCCCGAATTGCGCAGGCCGACGACGCGCCGCACTTCGAGCAGGCGTGACAGTGGCGGGCACAGGTCGTGGGTCGCGACGAACACCGGTTCGCGGCGCGCCCAGGCGTTGTCGATCTCGTCCGCATTGCTCGCGAACGGCAGGCCGAGGTCGTGAAAGACCTCGGCGGTGGTGACGCGCCCCGCATCGAGCATCGGCCCGTGCACCAGCACCTGCGCGCCTTCCTGCGCGAGCAGCAACGCGAGCAATGGTGTCAGGTTGGGCAGCTTGCGCGCCCCGTTGTACGAGGGCAGCACGATCGTCGGCCGCGCGGTGCGGATCGGCATGCAACGCTCGTGCGTCGCGGTGAGAAAGCCCGCGAGCTCGTGCATCGACTCGCCCTTGATGCGCATGGCGAGCGCGAAGGCTCCGATCTCGAGATCGGTCACGCGCTCGTCGAGCACCTGGCACATCAGGTCATGCGCCTGCACTTCGCTCAACGAGCGTGCGCCTTCCTTGCCCCGGCCGATTTCCTTGATGTAGCTTGCGATCGCCATGTCGTCTCCCGCACACCAATTCGCAATTTTCAGGCCCGAACAATGACCACGCTACAAATACTTTCAAGCCGCTGCTTGGGTCACGTGGATGATGCGCTTGAGCTCGGGGATGCATGAGCCGCAGTTGGTGCCGCACTTGAGCTGGGCCTGGAGCTGCGCGAGGCGAGCGTCTGCCGTGCCGCCGATCGCGGCGAGCGCGCTCGAGATCTGCCGTTCGCTCACGTCGAAGCAGCTGCACACCTGCTTGCCCCGCGATTCGAGCGCCGCCGGCGCCTTGGCGCCCGGGATCAGCAGCAGCCGGCCATAGGCCCGTGCGGGCAGCTCGTCTTGCAGCAGGGGCTTGACCCAGGTCTCGGCGCTGATGTCGCCGGCGAGCAGAAAGCCGTCGAGGTGCGCGTCGGCCCCGACCGACTTCAACCGCATGCTGCGCCGCTGCCCACGACGCTTGTCGACGTAGTGCAGCACGTCTCGCGCGTCCAGGCCGAGAACGCCTTCGATCCGTTGCAGCAGGGCGTCGTCCGGCGCCTCGTATGCAGCGGCGCGCAGCAGCACGCCGCTGCGTTCGCGACCGAAGGGCACGACGGTCGCGAACGGGAAGCTCTGCATCAGCAGCCCGAGTTGTGCGCGGGCGCGCAGCGCGTCGTCGGGCTCGAGCCACGCGACGCACAGCAGTCGCCACGGGAGCTCGGCCTTCAGGATCTTCACGGCCGCGTGCTTCAGCTCGGGCTGCTTCGAGCTCGGGCAATACGCGGGCGAGGTCAGGGCGTTGACACCCGCAGCGCTCTGGCCCGTGCCCGTGCTGCCGGAGAGGAACTCGTCACCCCAGTGCATCGCGATGAACGTCTGTGTGAGGCCGACCTGATCGCTCGCGCGCGCCGGCAGCACGATCGAGCCGCGCCTGGATGTGACCTGCGCGAGGTCGCCCTCGTTGAGGCCGAGGCGCTGCATGTCCTGCCCGTGCATCTCGATCGCCGGCTCCGGCACATGGCCGAACAAGCGGCCGATCGTGCCGGTGCGGCTCATGCCGTGCCACTGGTCGCGCAGCCGGCCGGTGTTCAGCGCGAACGGGTAGCGCGCGTCGCGCGACTCGGCGGTCTTCACGTAGGGCGTGTCGACGAATCGGGCGCGGCCGTCGTCGGTCGGGAACACGCCGTCGGCATACAGACGGGCCGTGGCCTGCGACGCGCCTTGCGCGAACGGCCACTGCTGCGGGGCGGCCTCGAGCGCGGCGTAGCTCAGCCCGGTGATGTCGAGGTCGCGCCCGCGCGTCGACTCACGGTGTTCGTTCCACACCGATTCGACGCTCGGGTAGTCGAACAGTGAGTGCTGGCGCGGCCGCAGCCGCGCTTCGAGCCGGCGCGCGAAGTCGACCGCGATGCGCCAGTCGTCGCGCGCCTCGCCGACGGCCGGTACCGCCGGGCGCACGCGGCTGATGCGGCGTTCGCTGTTGGTGACCGTGCCGTCCTTCTCGCCCCAGGTGGACGCGGGCAGCAGCAGGTCGGCGTACTGGCAGGTCGCCGTGGTGGCGAAGGCCTCCTGCACGACGACAAACTCGGCGCGCGCGAGCGCCGCACGCACCGCCGTGACGTCGGGCATCGACTGCGCGGGGTTGGTGCAGGCGATCCACAGCGCCTTGATCTCGCCATCGGCGACGGCCTCGAACATCTCGACGGCGCTCTTGCCGGGCCTGGCCGGTACGTCGTCAACACCCCACAGCCGTGCCACTTCAGCGCGGTGCGCAGGGTTCGCGAGGTCGCGGTGCGCGCTCAGCAGGTTGGCCAGCCCACCGACTTCGCGGCCGCCCATCGCGTTGGGTTGCCCGGTCAGCGAGAACGGCCCGGCACCCGCCTTGCCAATCTGGCCGGTGGCCAGGTGCAGGTTGATCAGCGCGGCGTTCTTCGCGGTGCCACTGCTGCTCTGGTTCAGGCCCTGGCAGTACAGCGAAAGCGTCGGTTTGCGCGGCGCGCCGGCGTCGTCGAGCCCGGCGAACCAGCGCGCGGCCTGCACCAGATCGGCCTCACGGATGCCGCACACCGCGGCGGTCTCCTTGGGCGTGAACTCGCGCACCCGCGTCTTCAGCGCCTCGAAGCCACTAGTGTGCGCCGCGATGTAGGCCGTGTCGAGCCAGCCTTCCCACAGCATCACGTGCAGCATGCCGTTGAAGAGGGCCACGTCGGTACCGGGCTGGATCTGCAGGAACAGATCCGCGGCCTCGGCCGTGTCGGTGCGGCGCGGGTCGACAACGATCATGCGCAGCGCCGGGTTGGCGCGCTTCGCGTCCTCGATGCGGCGGTACAGGATGGGGTGTGCGAACGCGGTGTTCGAGCCGGCGATGAACAGCGTTGCCGCGTGATTCAGGTCGTCGTAGCAGGCCGGTGGCGCGTCGGCGCCGAGCGTCTGCTTGTAGCCGGCGACCGCGCTGCTCATGCACAGGCGCGAGTTGGTGTCGACGTTGTTGGTGCCGATCAAGCCCTTCGCGAGCTTGTTGAAGACGTAGTAGTCCTCGGTCAGCAATTGGCCGGAGATGTAGAAGCCGACGGCATCCGGGCCGTGTGCCTGCACCACGCCGGCGAAGCGGTCGGCGGCGGTGTCGAGCGCGGTGTCCCAGCTCACGACCTGGCGCTCGGCCTCGCGCCGCGCGCGCAACTGCGGTTGCATCAGCCGCGTGTGCATCGCGATCGTCTTTGTGGCCGTCAGGTGCAGCGTGCTGCCCTTGGTGCACAGCCGGCCGAAATTGGCCGGGTGCTCGGGGTCGCCACGCACGCCGGTGACCTGCCCGGCGGCGGATTCGATGATGACGCCGCAGCCGACGCCGCAGTAGGGGCAGGTCGACCGAGTGAGTTCGGCCCCTCGTTCGTCGAGTACGCCGACCGATCCCCCGAGGGGATGCGGGCCGGCTTGGGAGCGGCCCGGCGCTCGGCCCGCATCGGTCTGCGTCATGCCGATGCCTGGACCTCTCCGAGGGCGATGCTGTTCAGCTCGTCCAGGTCCACGTGCACGACGCCGCCGTCCACCTTGATGCTGAAGCGCGGCGTGCAGCCTTCATCGGGCGAGCGGGCGCAGCCGTCGGCCAGCCCGATCGTCCAGTTGTGCAGCGGGCAGGCGACGCTCTCGCCGAACACGATGCCCTGGCTCAACGGGCCGCCCTTGTGCGGGCAGCTGTCGAGCAGAGCGAAGACCTTGTCCTCGGCGTTGCGGAAGATCGCGATGGCGCCGCCGCGCGCGCGCTCGACGCGGCGCGCACCGAGCATGGGGATGTCTTCGACCTTGCAGATGCTCTTCCACTGGCTCATCACACGGCTCCCACGGGGCTGAACTGGCGCGTGTCGACCGCCGCCTTGTCGTGTTCGAACCAGGGGTCGGGCTCGCCATCGAGCGAGAACTGCAGGCGCTCCCACAAGGCCTTGCGGCCGGCTGCGTCGTCGAGGATCTTCTTCTTCACGTGGTCCAGGCCGACCCGACTGACGTAGTGGACCGTGCGCTCCAGGTACCAGCCTTCCTCACGGTAGAGCTGGCAGAACGCGCCGGTGTACTCGAGCACTTCGGCGGCGGACTTGAGCTTGACGAAGAAGTGCGCGACTTCGGTCTTGATGCCGCCGTTGCCGGCGACGTACATCTCCCAGCCCGAATCGACGCCGATGATGCCCACGTCCTTGATGCCGGCCTCGGCGCAATTGCGCGGGCAACCCGAGACCGCGAACTTGACCTTGTGCGGCGCGTACATCCGCCACATCGCGCGCTCCAGATCCTTGCCCATCTGCGTGCTGTCCTGGGTGCCGAATCGGCACCACTCGCTGCCCACGCAGGTCTTCACGGTCCGCAGCGCCTTGGCGTAGGCGTGGCCGCTGGGCATGCCGATGTCCTTCCAGATGTTGACCAGGTCTTCCTTCTTCACGCCGAGCAGGTCGATGCGCTGGCCGCCGGTGACCTTGACGGTGGGGATGTTGTACTTGTCCACCGCATCGGCGATGCGGCGCAGCTCGCTGGCGGTGGTCTCGCCGCCCCACATGCGCGGGATCACGCTGTAGGTGCCGTCCTTCTGGATGTTGGCGTGGCTGCGCTCGTTGATGTAGCGCGACT
>JBDTVC010000094.1:0-16648 GCA_040007475.1 Burkholderiales bacterium | reverse complement strand
CGAGCAGGTCTGGCCCGTCGGTTGCGCGTTCACGGTCACGGCGTAGCTGCCGTTGAAGTTCACAGGCGTGGTGAACGTGTAGGCCCCGTTGGCCGTGACGACCTTGGCGTTGCCGCCGTTGTTGAACACCGTGACCTGCTGGCCCGAAGCCAGGCCCGTGACCGTGCCACCGATGGTGAAGGTGTTCGTCGAGCAGCTGATGTTCGCGGTCGTGACGTTGGCGGTGACGCCGGCGCCCGTGCCCGTCGAGACCGAGCAGGTCTGCCCCGTCGGTTGCGTGCCCACGGTCACAGCGAAGCTACCGTTGTAGTTGACCGGCGTGCTGAACGTGTAGGCCCCGTTGGCCGTGACGGTCTTGGCGTTACCGCCGTTGTTGAACAGCGTGACCTGCTGGCCCGAAGCCAGGCCGGTGACCGTGCCACCGATGGTGAAGGTGTTCGTCGAGCAGCTGATGTTCGCAGTCGTGACGTTGGCGGTGACGCCGGCGCCCGTGCCCGTCGAGACCGAGCAGGTTTGCCCCGTCGGCTGCGTGGCCACCGTGACGGCATAGCTGCTGTTGAAGTTGACCGGGGTGCTGAACTCGAATGCACCGTTGGCCAACACCGTCGTCGGATTCGCGCCGTTGTTGTTCAGCGTGACTTGCTGGCCCGAAGCCAGGCCCGTGACAGTGCCACCGATGGTGAAGGTGTTCGTCGAGCAAGTGACCGCTACGTCAGCGATGTCAGCCGTCACACCGGCACCCGAGCCGTTGGCCACCGTGCACGTCTGCCCCGTGGGCTGGGTGCCCACGGTGACCGCATAGCCGCCGTTGAAGCTGACGGCCGTCGGGAACGTGAACGTGCCATCGGCGTTGAGCGTCAGCGGATCGCTGGCGTTGTTGTTGAGCGTGACCTGCTGGCCCGAAGCCAGGCCGGTGACCGCGCCGCCAATGGTGTAGATGTTCGTCGAGCAGGTGACTGCCACGTCGGTGATGTCAGCCACCACGCCGGCACCCGAGCCGTTGGAGACCGTGCACATCTGCCCGGTGGGCAGCGTGGCCACCGTGACGGCATAGCTGCCGTTGAACGCGACGGGCGCGACAAACGCGAAGGCGCCGTCGGCGCTCACGGTCGTCGGATCAGCACCGTTGTTGTTCAGGACGACGCTCTGACCAGCCGCCAGGCCCGTGACGGTGCCGGCGATGGTATGGGTCACCGCGGCACAGGTGATGTTGACGTTGGTGACATTGGCGGTGACGCCAGCGCCCTGGAAGTTGGCCACCGAGCAGGTTTGCCCGACCGGCTGCGTCGTGATCGTGACCACGTACGTGCCATTCGCAGCGATCGGCTTCGAGAAGGTGAATGCCGCACTGCCATTGACGGCCAGCGGATCGTTGCCGTTGTCGCTCAGGACCACTTGCGTTCCCGCAGCCAAACCGGTGACCGAGCCACCGATCGTGAACGACGCCGGTGACGAGTCACCGCCGCCGCCGCACGCGGCCAAGGCGGCCGTCAAAAGTAAGCTGGCCGTTCGGCCGATCAGAGAGCGCAACGTCATGGTAGTGGGTCCAAGCTGAATGAGATTTGGCAAGAGAGCATTCTGGGTCATCGGGTTCGGGCCAGGCGGATCACGTCCGCCGATTCCCCGCGATCGGGGGGGCGCGATGTCGGTATGAAGTCACGAACCGGGCCGGGTCGTCAACGCGGACCCAACCAGCCGGCGTCACTGTTGCATTTCGTTGCGCACCGATTCACCTCGGCCAATGGCGAAGTACTCGATGCCTTGCGCCCTCACCTGCACCGGATCGAAGAGGTTGCGGCCATCGAAGATCAGCGGCTGCTTGAGCGACTCGCGGATGGAATCGAAGTCGGGGCTCCGGTATTCGCGCCATTCGGTGGCGATGACGAGGGCGTCGGCGCCTGCGAGCGCCGCCGTCTGATCGGCAGCGAAGGTCACGCCCGGCACGCCCTGCAGCGCATGCCGCGCCTGCGCCATAGCGATGGGGTCGTGGGCCTGCAGCTTGGCGCCGCGGCTCACGAGTTCTCGCACGATGACCAGACTCGGTGCTTCTCGCATGTCGTCGGTGTCGGGCTTGAAGGCCAGACCCCACAGCGCGAAGGTGCGGCCGTGCAGGTCTTCGCCGAAGCGCTCGATGACCTTGTCGACGAGCACCCTCTTCTGCCGCTCGTTGGCGCTTTCGACCGCCGCGAGCACGCCGAGCTCCAGACCATGGCTGCGGCCCGAATGGATCAGCGCCTTGACGTCCTTCGGGAAACACGATCCACCGTAACCGACGCCCGGGTACAGGAAGCTGGTGCCGATACGCGGGTCACTGCCGATGCCGCGGCGAACGAGTTCGATGTCGGCGCCGACGCGTTCGGCCAGCAGCGCCAACTCGTTCATGAAGCTGATGCGTGTGGCCAGCATGGCGTTGGCCGCGTACTTGGTGAGCTCGGCGCTGCGCACATCCATCACTTGCAGCTTGTCGTGATTGCGCGTGAACGGCGAGTAGAGCGCGCGCATCAACAGCACGGCGCGCTCGTCGTCGGCACCGACGATGATGCGGTCGGGGCGCATGAAGTCGTCGACCGCGGCGCCTTCTTTCAGGAACTCGGGGTTGCTGACGACCGCGAACTCGACATCGATCGCACGCCGCTCCAACTCCTGCCGGATCACCGCGCGAACCTTGTCGGCAGTGCCCACCGGCACGGTGCTCTTGTCGACGACGATCTTGTAGTCGGTCATGTGGCTGCCGATGCTCTTCGCGGCGGCGAGCACGTATTGCATGTCGGCCGAGCCGTCCTCGTCGGGCGGCGTGCCCACACCGATGAGCTGCAGCGTGCCGTGGCCGACCGCAGCGGCGATGTCGGTGGTGAACTGCAGGCGGCCGACGGCTGCGTTGCGCTGCACCAGCTTGTCGAGCCCCGGCTCGTGAATCGGGATGCCGCCTTCCTGCAGCAACTTGATTTTTTTCTCATCCACATCGAGGCAGACAACGTGGTTGCCCATTTCGGCGAGGCACGCACCGGTGACGAGGCCGACATAGCCGGTGCCGATGACAGTAACTTTCATTCAAGACCTCTTGATTGTTGAGAACGGCAGAGTCTGGCGTTGTTCTGCTTTGGACAACACCGTGAGCAGCGAGTTGAGCAGCAGGGCGTCCGGCCGCAAATGTGCCCGGTAGTAGAGCGAATTCCCCGTCATCATCTGGTTGCGCAAGTCGTGATCCGCGATCAACCTGAGAACCTGCTCGACGCATTCGGCCGGGCTGGTGAATTCCAGGTAGTTCTGATCGGGGGCGAGTCCGCCGGGCACCTGATATGCCAGTCGCTCAGACACGATGGCCCTCGCGCAACTGATGTACTCCGCAAACTTCCACCCGATCGACCCGTGCAACCCGGTGGTGGCGACGCAGATCGTATGGGCCTTCAGCGTTCGGACGAAGTTCTTCTTGTCCGTGACGCCGGTGTCCGAGACGACGCAGTCCTGATACTGGCGCAGCGTGTACTCGTTGCGATTGAAGCCCCCGAGAAACCGCGGCCCCAGTTCCTTTCGCAGGAGCCGGATGCATTGCGCGCGGGTCTCGTTGTTGTGAATCCGCTCCTGGATCTTGTCCGCGCTGCGGTCGGGGCGATCATGCGGGTCGTACGCCGTCACCAGGAACAGCACCCTCGGCGCAAGCGCGTAGTCGGGCAGGGACTCCAGCTCACGGACGCGTGAGTAGAACCTGAGCCGGTTACCGGCGTCGAGCGCCTCCCGCAGCGCCACGATCCGCTCCTTCACCCCGCGCCGCAAGCCAAACGCTCTGCCAACACTCAAGGGGTCGATGAAGTTCGGCAAGACGTGACAGTTCAACCCGAATGGGAGGATCTTCTCGGCGCCATGCGGCAGAGTGCCAATGTAGCCCGGTGAAAATGACCGCTTGAAGTAGTAATCGCAGGTGTCCAGATCACGAAGGTCGATGTCTTGCGCGTCGTGCATGTCGTAGTGCACCGTGACGGCGTCGTTCAGCACGACTCTGGCGTGCGTGGCGGCGGCATCCCTGAGGTGCTGCGGGGCTTCGGCGCGCATGAAATCACCGCCCAACAGCTGCTGCGTCAGGTGGATCAGGCCGCTTCGGTGCAGCATCGACAGGCCCGTGTAGACCTGCTGTATGTGCGTACCCGGAGAGTGGCTGATCAATCTGCAGCGGATCTTTTCCATCAACCTGACCACCCACGCGGGTCAGAGCCTCCAGGCGGCGAATCCCGCTTCCGCCAGCTCCTGAGGATCGAATGACGACTTGACGTCGATGAACACGCCCTGCGGCACCAACTTCTCGCTCAATTGCGGCAGCCCCATGTCGAGGTACTCGCGATGAGACACCGTCGCCACGATGGCCTGCGCCTGCGGCAACGCGTCCCACGGTGTCAGCTTGACGCCGTACTCGTGCTCGCACTCCTGCGAACTCGCGATCGGGTCGTGGACGTGCACCTTGACGCCGTAGGTCTGCAACTCGTGAATCACGTCGATCACCTTGCTGTTGCGCAGGTCGGCGCAGTTTTCCTTGAAGGTCATGCCGAGCACGATGACGTCCGCACCCTTGACCGGCCGGCCCGCGGCGATCATCTGCTTGACGGCCTGCTCCGCCACGTATTTTCCCATGCTGTCGTTGATGCGGCGCCCGGCCAGGATCACCTGCGGGTGATAGCCCAGCATGTCGGCCTTGTGCGTCAGGTAGTAGGGATCGACGCCGATGCAATGCCCACCGACCAGTCCCGGCCGGAACGGCAGGAAGTTCCACTTCGTGCCCGCGGCTTTCAGCACCTCGAGGGTGTCGATCCCGATGCGGTGGAAGATGACGGACAACTCGTTCATCAGCGCGATGTTGAGGTCGCGCTGCGTGTTTTCGATGACCTTGGCGGCTTCCGCCACCTTGATGCTGCTGGCCGGGTACACGCCGGCGGTGATGACGGAGCCGTAGATCTGCCTGACCTTCTCGAGCGTTTCGGGCGTGTCGCCCGAAACGACCTTGGTGATCTTCGTGACCGTGCGCTCCTTGTCGCCCGGGTTGATGCGCTCGGGGCTGTAGCCAACGAAGAAGTCCTGCTTCCACTTCATGCCCGAGAACTCTTCGAGAATGGGAATGCAGACCTCCTCCGTGGCGCCCGGGTACACGGTCGACTCGTAGACGACGATCGCGCCCTTCTTCAGATGCTTGCCGACGCTTTCCGAGCTCTTGACGAGCGGCGTGAAGTCGGGTCGATGCGCGTCATCGACCGGTGTCGGAACGGCGACGACGATGAAATCGGCCTCGGCGAGTGCCGCCGGATCGGTCGAACAATGCAGACCCGTCGATGCTTTCAGGTCGGCCACCGAGACTTCGCCGGTCGGATCGACGAAGCGCTGATAGCTCTCGATCTTTTCGGCCGAGAGGTCGAACCCGATGGTTCGATACTTCTTGCCGAACTCGACGGCCAGGGGCAGCCCGACGTAGCCCAGGCCCACAACGGCGATGGTGGTCATGTCACTTGCCTTTCATGCAAGGTATACGGTGCGAGCGGCAATGCCGCTCACACCCGGAAGTAGTCGCGGTACCAGGCGACGAAGCGCCGGATTCCTTCGGGCACCGGCGTTGCGGGTCTGAATCCGGTCCACGCGGCCAGTTCATCCACATTGGCGCTGGTGGCGGGAACGTCACCGCTCTGCAGCGGCAGGAAATTCTTGATCGCCTCTTTGCCCGCCGCCTGCTCGATGGCGGCGATGAAATCCATCAGCGGCACCGGATCATGGTTGCCGATGTTGAACACGCGATACGGGACGTTGCTGCGTGCCGGATCGCCCTGATCGGATTGGTAGCCGGGATCTGCACTCGCGATCCTGTCGAGCGTGCGGATCACGCCTTCCGCGATGTCGTCGACATAGGTGAAGTCGCGAACCATCTTGCCGTGGTTGAACACGTCGATCGGCCGACCTTCGAGGATCGCCTTCGTGAACAGGAACAGGGCCATGTCCGGCCGGCCCCAGGGGCCGTAGACGGTGAAGAATCGCAGCCCGGTCGTGGGAAGGTTGAAAAGGTGGCTGTAGGTGTGAGCCATCAATTCGTTGGCCTTCTTCGTCGCGGCGTAGAGGCTCACGGGATGATCGACGCCGTCGTGCTCCGAGAACGGCATGCGCGTGTTGCCGCCATAGACACTCGAGCTCGATGCATAGACGAGATGCTGCACCTGGCTGTGCCGGCAACCCTCGAGCACATTCGTGAAACCGACAATATTGCTGTCGATATAGGCCAGCGGGTTTTGCAGCGAGTAGCGCACCCCTGCCTGCGCCGCCAGATGAACCACGCGATCGAAGCGTTCCTCGGCGAACAATGACGCCATGCCGGCGCGATCGGCCACGTCCATCAGCAAGAAGCGGAAGGCGGGATTTGGCGTCAATCGGGCCAGGCGGTCGCGCTTGATCTGCGGATCGTAGTAGTCGTTCAAGTTGTCGAGCCCGACGACGGTGTCGCCGCGCGCCAGCAACAACTGCGTCACGTGCATGCCGATAAAGCCGGCAGCGCCAGTCACCAGAATCTTCACCGGTCGTCCTTCGTTGATTGCACGGGTGGATGCGCCGGTTGCCGCTACGCGAGCGAGCGCACAAGAATCTCGACCGTGCGTTCGGCGGCCTGGCCGTCCCAGAGATGCGGGCGCCGCCCCTGCTTGCCCTCGCCGGCCAGGACCTTGCGCACGGCCTCGACGATCAGATCGCGATCACTGCCCACCAACACGTTGGTTCCTTCGGACACGGTCACGGGTCGCTCGGTGTTGGCACGAAGCGTGACGCACGCGATGCCGAGCGCCGTCGTTTCTTCCTGCAGCCCGCCGCTGTCGGTCAGCACGATCGTGGCGTCCTTCCACAGGTTCAGGAACTCCATGTAGGCCAACGGCGGCAACAAGGTGATTCGTGGACCGAGGTCGATCCCGAACTTCTCCAGATTGCCCCGGGTTCGGGGGTGGACCGGGAAGACGAGGGGCAGCTTCTCCGATACCTCGCGCAAGGCCGAGGCGATGCGCGCGAACACGACCGGATCGTCGACGTTCGACGGTCGATGAAGTGTCACCACGCCGTACTGCGGGTGAGCCTGCTTGAAGGCCAGCGAAGCACCCGCCGTCGGCGGCGAGCGCAGCAGCGCATCACGCTGGTAGAGCACGTTGTCGACCATCACATGCCCGACGTAGTGGACCGCCTCCGGGCGCTTGCCCTCGCGCAGCAGGTTCTCCTCGCCGCTGGGCTCGGTGACGAAGAACCAGTCGGAAATCGCATCGGTGACGAGGCGATTGATTTCCTCGGGCATCGCCATGTCGCCACTGCGCAGGCCCGCCTCGACGTGGGCGACCGGAATGCCGAGCTTCTTCGCAACAATGGAGCAGGCGAGTGTCGAATTCACATCCCCGACAACGACCACCGCCGCCGGCCGTTCGGCCTGGCACAGCTCCTCGAACGCCACCATCACCTTGGCGGTCTGCTGTGCGTGAGTGCCACCGCCCGCGCCCAGATGATGGTCGGGCTTCGGGATGCCCAGTTCCTCGAAGAAGACATCGCTCATCTCGCGGTCGTAGTGCTGACCGGTGTGCACGATGCGATACGCGAGCGCATCGGCGCGGCGATCGAGTGCCCGCACCATCGGCGCGAGCTTCATGAAGTTCGGCCGCGCCCCGGCCACGAGGTAGAGCATCTTTGCAGTCATGAGTCAGCCCACCGTCTCTGGTTGCGCCGGCACGACCGTCAATTCGTCGATCAGTGCTTTGGTCTGGCGAATATTTCCCCGGCTCGACGCGCCGAACACGATCGATTCGATTTTGGCCTGCCCGCAGACATAGCCGATCGCCTCTCGCGGCGCGAGTGCGCCGGAGGCCAGGACCGACATCGCCACCGGCCGGAACCGGCGCGACGCGATCGCCTTCTCGTAGACCTCGATCCCGCCGCTCATGCGAAAGCCGATCTTGTTGATGTTCGCGCAGACGATCGGGTTGTCGACACCGAGTTCGTCGAGCACGTCGAGGAGCTTCGGCAGGTTCATCGTGATGAAGCCGGGCTCGGCGTTGTACTTCTTGCGCACGTGATCGGCAAAGATCCGGAGGGCGTCCTTCATGCCCAGGCCGAGCAGCAGGTCGGTGATGACGTTCTGCATGAAGATGACTGGCGTCGAGAGCCCGTCGAACATCTTCATCTCGGCGTCGACCAGCAACTGCAGGATGACCTCGATGTCCTTGCTCGCCAGCGCCACGCCCCCTCGAAACATTGCCGAGATCGCGCCGTCTTCCGGGAGAAACTTGCGCAGCGCGCCGACCATGCCGTGCTCGGTCGCGGCATTGGCGTACTTGTGCGCGTAGGGCATGCAGGGATAGAACTGATAGTCCGGAAACTTGGCCCGGTTGGCGCGGAAGTAATCGCAGATCTCGGCCACCCGATCGTGCGTCGTGCACATGAAGGTGCGAATGCCTTCCTGGTAGGCCGCGTCGAGCACGTCGATCACGGCCTGAAGGTCTTGGAAGCGCATCGACTGGGCACGCGCCTTCTCCTCTGACATGTGATTGACGCCGAAGAACTGGTTGTCGCCGAAAAGTACTCTGTCCATGGTTCGATTCCGTGTTGGGTACGATCAGCCGAAGCGGCGCGCCCAGAAGCCTTTGGCCTTGTCGGCCGTTGCAGCGGGGGCGGGCCGGGCGCCGCCGCCGGCCTCGGCGAGGATCATTCCGACCAGCCGGTCGGCCTGCATGGCGGAGCGGAATGAGTTGACATTGTCGGTGCGCTTGGCCTCGATGGCCTTCACGAAGTAGTCGATCTGCGCCGAGTACTCCTCGCCACGCAGGTAAAACCACACCTCTTGCGTGAGGTCGGTCGTGTACTTGACCGTCCAGCCCGCCTTGGCGCCTGGCATTGCCTCGTGCGGCTCGCGCAGGTAGATCTGGCATTCCTGCCGATCCGCCGTGATCCGGCCGTTCGTGCCCCAGACCGAAATCTTCGTCGACATCTTCCGATAGCTCTCGTCGCTCCAGTTGACCGAGAGCTGGCCGGTCGCGCCGTCGGCATAGTTCAGCGTGCAATAGACCTCGTCGTCGACATCGCGGGAGTAGATGCTGTTGAGCACCACGCCGCTGACAGAACTCGGCGTGCCAGCGATGAAATTCACGAGGTCGAGTGCGTGGCACGCATAGTCGTAGAGCGCTCCGCCGCCTTCGCTCTTGGCCGAGCGCCATGTGCCACCCTTGGGCCGCAGCACCACGGGGCCATAGGCTTCGGCGCGCACGTGGTGGATGCGCCCCAGCGCGCCCGAGTTGACGACGCGCGCCGCTTCCTGGAAAGCACCCACGAAGCGGTAGTGATAGCCGACCTGGTTCACCAGGCCCTTGGATTCGGCCAGCGTCGCCAGCCGCTCACCGTCCGCGGCGTCGAGCACGAAGGGCTTTTCGCAAAAAACATGCAACCCCTTGTTCAGCGCCTTCTCGACCATCGAGGCGTGAAGCTTTGACGGGGTCGCGATGATGACGGCATCGAGCGTCTCACCGGCCAGCAGCTGGTCATAGTCGTCGTAGCACTTCAGTCCGGTGTATTTCGTCAGCACATCGGTGAGGTAGGTCGTCTGATCACACGCCGCGACCACCTTCACGCCCGGGTGGGCGTTGACGATCGCGTGGTGCGACAGCCCCATCTTGCCCAACCCGATCATTCCTACTCGAAGCATCGATCTTCTCCAGTTCGAACACGCGGGCCCCAACGGCCCAGAATTGCACTGATGTTCATGATTCGCCGGCCTGCGGCGTGCACTTGCCGGGCCCTATGGCCGCCTCGGCGCAGCAAGCCCCCGGCTCACCCATGCGTCAGGGAACAAGCTTCCGCAGGAGGTGACTCCCAACCTCGCGACCCCACAGCGGCCAAAGACGAGCCCGACCGAGCAAGTGAAATTCTCGCCCAAGGAGACGCGGCGTCCGTGTGTGAAAAGCCACTAGCCATTCATCCGAGGGGTGCGCATTCCGTTGAAGAATCGATTGACTGCCCGCATTCAGCGGCAGTTGCGCGATGCTATTCTGCTTGCGTGGGAAATGCGTTACCAAGAGACCGAGTCCGGAATGAACCCAGGGAAGACCAATTGCGCATCCTGATGCTGTCGCCATCGACCGCTCTCTCCGGCGGGGTCATTGATTTTGTGCGGATACTTACCGCGAACCTTTCGCCGGCAACCGAACTGGTGACCACGACGGTAGGAAGCGGCGATTCTCGTTTGCCGATGCTCGTTCGTCTGTTGCGCGATGGCTGGGCTCTCTTGAGAACGATCAGGCGGGTTCGACCAGACGTAGTCCAGTTGAACCCGTCTCTCGACCGCGCGATCGTGCGTGACGGGATGTACTTGTTGTTGACGAGGCTCGTCCACCGAGGACCATTGGTGGTGTTCATCCATGGATGGAACGAACGCTGGGAAGCGCGCATTCGCAAATCCAAGTTGCTCCGCGGCGCGTTTTGTTTGGTCTTTGCTCGGGCAGACAGAGTCTATGTTCTAGCGACGAGATTTCGCGAAGAACTCGCCAGTTGGGGGCTTCCGGCCGACCGGCTGCGCGCGACGAGCATGCTGTTTGACGGAGCGCAGTTCAATGGCCTGGCCCGACAACGACCGTTACCGTCCGCAGCGGATGAACTGCAAGTCTTGTTCATGTCTCGTCTCGTTCCGGACAAGGGCGCGAAGGAAACCCTTCAGGCGTTTGCCGTGCTGGCTCACGCAGTCCCTGGAATTCGGCTTGTTTGCGCAGGCGACGGCCCCGAGAAGGCCGAATTGGAGCGATGGGCGAACGCTCACGGCATATCGGATCGAGTTCACTTCCCCGGTTTTGTCCGAGGAGCGAGCAAGGCCCAGCTGTTGCTCGATTCCGACTTGTTTGTCTTCCCGACGCATTACGGCGAAGGATGCCCGGTGTCGCTGCTCGAAGCCATGGGGGCAGGATTGCCCGTCATCACCGCCCGCTCCGGTGGCATAGCCGACGTTTTTTCCAATGGATCAAACGGTGTATTGCTGGACACGCGCCCCGACGCGCAGGCGGTTGCTCGTGCGTTGAGCGAGATGACGAGCAATGTCGAAGCGATGCGCCGCATGGGACGAGACAACCACCGACTTGCATTTGCACGCTATGAGGCGGGCACATGGTGTCGCGCACTCGAATCAGACTTTGCAAGCATGAACTGAGTCGGGTCGAGGTCCAGCTGACCAATGCCGCGTCTGCGCCACTCACCCGGAACCTCAGGTCGTCTTTGTCGCCAGTAAGGCCGCTCAGCGGCCCAGGATTGCACTCTTGATCATTGCGTAGGCCAGACGACCCTTGTCGAGCAGCACGCGATTGGCCGGCTTGCGCGCGGCACCGTCGAGGATCGACAGCAAGCTCGCCGCCGTGAGCGCCGGGTCGTGCACGAAGGCATTGACCTCCAGCAGGTAGCGGTCCACGTCGAGCAGATCATCCTGATAGACCGACACCGTGGGAATCCCCAACACCGCCATTTCTCGCGTCATGGTGCCACCGGCGCCGACGAACACATCGCAATCCGGCGCGATGTCCGCGATGTCCAGCGCCGTGTCGACCACGCGCACGCCAGCGAACTCCGCGCCGCGGTAGTGCAGGCCTTGATCCTTGCCACGCGGCAACACGATCACCTCGACCTTGTCCTTGATGCCCAGGATCAGGTCGTCGAGGAAGTTGCGACTGCCCTTGTAATACTGCGCCGTCCACGGCTCGGGCCGGATGTACACCGTCGGCCGAGGCTTGGACGCCCGCACGGCACCCGACCGGCTCAGCCGCTCATCGAGCTCCCACAGGTAGATGCCCTCCTTGACGCCGGGGTAGTTCACCACCTTGCGCGGATTGGCCCACTGCTTGCGCAGCTTCTCGGCCGACAGGAACTCGGGCACCATGATCTTGCGGGCGAACAGGAACGACGGAATGTTGCCCATCGCATGTTCGTTGTCGTTCATGTAGATCGAGCGCACGCCGAGCAGCCAGGCCGCGAGCGGCGAGTGAAACGAACTCTGCGAGATCGCCACGTCGACGCGCTTGCTGCGCAGGTAGCGCCACAGCTGGAAGACCCGGATCGGGAAGCCGAACAGCTTCATCGTCAATTTGCCGCCGTAGTGCACGCCGACGACTTCATAGCGGAAGCCATGCAAGTCCAACAGATCGATCGTGTTGGCCAGCGGCCGGCAGGTGATCACCACCTCATGCCCCTCGCCCTCGAGCTCGCGGATCATGCGTGCGAAGAGGTTGATGTGCGGGGAGTTCGAGAGGTCGAACCAGATCTTCACGTTGGCACTCCTTTGTCGATCGGCCGCCCGGATTCACGTCGAATCACGGTGCGCAGCACCTGACCTGGCGACAGTCTCGTGCGCGCAGCAATCACCGGCGCCGCGGACCGTTCATAGAATCTCGAAGACACCCAGCCCTGCGGTGGAGACTCTCGCCCTTCGATCACCTCAGTCGTGAGCTCGTGCCCCTCCAGCGTGAGGCCGATTTCACGGCCCTGTGCCACGAGTCGCCACGATGCAGTGCCGAGCGGTGTCAACGCCGCGCCCAGCGCGGCGTGCCAGAACATTTCGACATCGTGCGGCTGCGCGCACTCGATCCAATCCTCGATCACCAGCGGTTCGCTGCCTTCGCCAAGCGTGACGCGGCGATGGTGGACGACCGGGTCGGCCAAGCGCGTGTACCCATCGTGGCTCGCGTGCACGGATTGCCGCGCGGCTGCGAGCTCGTCCGTGACCGATGACTCGACATCACGCAGCCAGAGGAAGCTCGCTCCGTAGTCCGACTGGTCGCGGCCATCGACGACGAGCGTGTTGTGTGCATGCGTGCCGCGAAAGAAATGCCGGTACTCGGGAGCGGCGTTGTAGCAATACGTCCCCGGGTCGACGAACAACGGCACGCCGCTCCAACTCACGAGCACCGACAAGGCATCGGCATGCCCGTGTCCGGCGATCCGGTTGTAGCCCAGTGGGCCACAGTCGAAGGTCACGCGGAATTCGTCCGCCGTGTGCAACGCATCGCCCAGGATCGCATAGCCACCTGCATCGAACCGCGACGGCAGAGACCGCATCGCGATCATGTCGGCCGGGGGCGGCACCAAGCTTCTCAACCACGCGACCTGCGAGTCGGCACCTGCGCCGGTGCTCTCGACCTTCGCCTGGAGATCGCGCCGCTGGAACAAGGCGGCGCCGATTGCCACGATCGAACGATAGGAGTTGAACTCGCTGCCGTGCCCGAGACACCAGACCTCGCCATCGTCGGAATCGCCGATGGATGGCACATGACCACGACTGTCCATCATCGAGGCCATGAACGACGTGGCCGCCTCGATGCGCGACCAGAACTGGGGCGAAAAGTCGTCGCCGTTGGCCCGCGCGCAAAGGCCGCTGGCCAGCAAGAACTGCAGCGAAAACTTGTGGTAGCAACTGGCCTGCTCGAGATTGACGCCATCGTGACTGAATTGCAGCAGCGTTTCGCGCTCGAGTATTGCCTTGGCATCGCGGCGCATGCGCCGAGATTGCGACCAACGATCCCAGACTTGCGACGCCACATACACCCCGGCCGCTTCGCCGATCAGATGGTTGTCTGCCGACGAGTAGAAGGAGTAGTTGTCGCTGGCAAAGCGCATGTGCTGATAGATGCTCTCCAGCCAGCGGTCCAACAGCTTGCGGCCATCATCACCTTTGAACAGCGGCGAATCGCTGCCCCCGATCAGTTGCCAGACCAGACTCCAGTTGATCAGGCGGATGCCATGTTCCACCGGTGAGGACCAGTTCGCACCTTGCGCGTAGGGGCACGCGTCGAGCCAACTGCTCAGGAGTTGCCCGATACGGTCGAGGCAACGCGGATCGCCGCTCAATGCGTAGTGCTGCGCCAGAGGCACCCACCAAAGATGCCGGTTGACCTCCCAGAGGAACTTGATATCGACGCCCTTGCCGATGTGGCGAAAGTCAATGGACAGCCCAAACGTCGCGCCAATCGACGTACCGGTGACGGGGTCGGCATTCCAGTCGGGAATACCGTTGCGCATCGGAACCGACTGCCCGAAGACGTCGAGCTTGCCATCCATCAAGGCTCGCGCTGCCGCCTCGATCAGCCTCGCATCGCCACGTTCATCGGGGACCGCGCACCACGAGGCTCCCCATCGCGCGTCAGCCGCCTCCGTCGGAACGACAGTCGCCGAAAATCTGCCTTTGCTTTGGGCGAAGCCGCGCACGACAGCCAGCGCCCTGTACGGCACCTCCTGCCAATACATGCGGCTGAGCCGTCGAACGAGCCATGTCAAACGCGCAGAGTTGAATGCCACTGATGAACCTTATCGCTGCGCTTCGACCAAGTTCAAATCTCAGTCAGCGAAACGCCGGGAATTCTCGCTGATGCCAGCGGCCGGCCGTGTGAAATAGGCCACTGTCTGGCCGTGCGGTGGGCCCCTCAACTGAGGGGCCCACCTGTTCGCGGCAGTTCCACACCAGTGCCCCGCCGCATCGCACTGAAGATTCGGCGAAACAACGCAACGTAGCGATCGATCATCGTCTCCATGGAAAACTCGCGCTCGACGCGGCTTCGCGCGGCGGCACCCATCTGTCGAGTCCTGCCAGGAGCCCAGCATTCGCTCAGGCACTTCGCCAACGCTGGCACGTCGCCTGGCGGAAAGAGCATCCCGTTCACGCCGTGCTCGACCTGCTCACGGGCACCTCCGAGGTCGCTCATGATCATTGGTTTGCCCATGGCCATGGCTTCCAGTGCGGCGATCGAGAACGTCTCAATGGCCGTTGACACCAGGGCCACGGCATCGCAGGCCGCCAACCATCGACGCACATCGGACTGAAAGCCGGTGATCCTCACACTGCCTGACAGACCGAGCCGGACAATCTCTCGCTCTATCGGCTCGCGCAGAGGCCCGTCTCCAATCATGAGGACTTTCCACCGCTGCCCATCCTGAGCCTGCTGTGCCACGGCCGCCAGCAGGTCGACATGCGCCTTCTCAGGACGCAAGACTGCACAGATGCCGACAACGCGATCTCCGACCTCGAAGCCCAATTCGGCTCGCGTCAGGATTGACTGATCGGCGCCTCGGGACGGGTCAAAATGAGACAGGTCGACTCCGTTGTAAATCATGTGCGTCTGCGGGGCCCACAGCGCGCGCCGCCGCCAGTATTGGCGCTGCGCCTCACAGACAAACACCAAGTGATGCGCAGCCCAGAACCAAGGTCGATAGAAGGCAAGCTCCAAGCGCTCCTTGAGCGTGCGCGGCTTGGTCGTGTGGAAGATCTCCACCACGACAATCGGCACGGGGGACAGCCAACGGGCAAGCTGCGCATGCATCAATGCAAAGGCATTGGCACACACGATCATGCGGGCGCCATGTGACTGGCACAGTGCCAGCAACCTGCGGGCGGCCTGCAGGTCGATCCGCTTGCGCGCGTCCAGGCAACACAGTTCCAACAGGGACTCGCGCCGGACCAAGCCGATCATGTCATCTCGGGGCTTCAGGTAGGCGAGTGCGACTCTGAACTCGCTGCCAAGCAAGTTCGCCAACGATATCGTGTGCCGCTCTGCCCCACCAATGCCGAGTTGGCTGGTGAGTAGCACGACGGTGTCGCGCGGCGCGTGCGCCAACTGCTCATGTGCTCTTGCGGGCAACGCTGGTGACAGCGTTGTTGCGTCGCGCGTCGGCATCCACTTCCCCTTCTTGTCGAAACCTGTACACGTGTACGTTGTACGAACCGACCAACACGATCTTTCGCTTCAATCAGCAGCGCGCCGCCTGCGCACGGAAGACCTCGGGAATATAGCCAAGTTGCCCACGTGGATGCCGATCGACGACGGATGAAGTACCCCCGGCGCCTCGCGCTTTGGACGGCGTCGCACGCGGTCGCGCAGCCCCGAGTCGACCTCTTGGGTGCTACGGCTCGGTAGGCGCCGCACAATTTGAACGATCAAACGAGCCGAATATCATGCGTAGCGAATCCGCTCCAACTCTTTTTCACTTCGTTACTCTAGTGACGCCCCGCGAGCATACGCGGGCCCAAAATGTCGGTCTTTCCCAAGACCTTCGATACCAAGGATTCACCTCGTTGCGAAACCAGGGACAGGATTACATGTTTGGACACACAGGTACAGGCGGTTCATGGATGATTCCCACGACTTAGGGGGGTGTCTGCATGGCACCCATTGCCAAGAGACAGCTGACCGGCGTCTTGATCATTTGAGTTAGAGGACAAGTACAGTGTTGGGAATCCAAAGAGTTCGAAACGCAGCCATGAGCGGTCCGTTGGTGTTTTGTATTGCAATGATCGCCGCGTGCGGCGGCGGTTCAGGTGATGTCTCACCTTCATCTGCCACTTCAAATGGTGGGGGCGCAAGCGCCAGCACACCTGTGAGCACGCCCGCAACTACGCCCGCGACCACCACCGTGGCCGCGCCCGTGGCCAGCGCGACGACCTCCACCGCTTCCGCAGTCAACCCGGTCTGGACCGAATGCGCCCAGGAGGATCAGACCTGCTTGTTCGCCGGAAGCCGCATGGTCAAGTACGGAGTGGACGCCTCGAATGTCGTACGCGAGTTCAACAGTTCCGCGTCGTGCGATAACGCCACTTTCGGTGACCCGGCAGTGGGTCAATGGAAGAAGTGCTGGGTCGACA
>JBDTVC010000093.1:0-16654 GCA_040007475.1 Burkholderiales bacterium | reverse complement strand
GCGACAAGAACATGCCGGGCGGCATGATGGGCATGCTGCGCGCCAACGTGCCGGCGATCTACGTCTACGGCGGCACCATCCTGCCGGGCCGCTACCAGGGCAAGGACCTCAACATCGTCAGCGTGTTCGAGGCCGTCGGCCAGTTCAGCGCCGGCAACATGAGCGAGGAAGACTTCGTTCAGATCGAGCGCCGCGCCATCCCCGGCACCGGCTCATGCGGCGGCATGTACACCGCGAACACGATGAGCTCGGCCTTCGAGGCACTGGGCATGAGCCTGCCGTTCTCGAGCACGATGGCCAATCCGCACGACGAAATCGTGAAGCACACGGCCGAAGCCGCGCGCGTGCTGGTCGAGGCGGTCAAGAAGGACCTGAAGCCGCGCGACATCGTCACGCGCAAGAGCATCGAGAACGCCGTCGCGGTGATCATGGCGACCGGTGGCTCGACCAACGCGGTGCTGCACTTCCTCGCGATCGCGCATGCGGCCGAAGTCGAGTGGACGATCGACGACTTCGAGCGCGTGCGCCAGAAGGTGCCGGTGCTGTGTGACCTGAAGCCCTCGGGCCAGTACCTCGCGGTCGACCTGCACAAGGCGGGCGGCATCCCGCAGGTGATGAAGACGCTGCTCGCCGCCGGCCTGCTGAACGGCGACTGCATCACGATCACCGGCAAGACGGTAGCCGAGAACCTCGCGGCGATCCCCGACGTGCCGCGCGCCGATCAGGACGTGATCCGCCCGATCGGCAGGCCGATGTACGAACACGGCCACCTCGCGATCCTGAAGGGCAACCTGTCGCCCGAAGGCTGCGTCGCCAAGATCACCGGCCTGAAGAACCCGGTGATCACCGGCCCCGCGCGCGTTTTCGACGACGAGCAGTCGGCCCTGGCCGCCATCATGGCGAAGAAGATCGTCGCCGGTGACGTGATGGTGCTGCGCTACCTCGGCCCGAAGGGCGCGCCCGGCATGCCCGAGATGCTCGCCCCGACCGGCGCGCTGATCGGCCAGGGCCTGGGCGAATCGGTCGGCCTGATCACCGACGGGCGCTTCTCCGGCGGCACCTGGGGCATGGTCGTCGGCCACGTCGCGCCCGAGGCTTACGCGGGCGGCAACATCGCGCTGATCCAGGAAGGCGACTCGATCACGATCGACGCCCACACGCTGACGCTGCAGTTGAACGTCAGCGATGCCACGCTGGCCCAGCGCCGCGCCGCCTGGACCGCACCGAAGCCGCGCTACACGCGCGGTGTGCTGGCGAAGTTCGCGATGAACGCGTCGAGCGCGAGCACCGGCGCGGTGCTCGACCGCTTCGAGTAAAGGCCCCGATCAGCGGCGACCGGCCTTGCGCTTTGCGCGGGTGCCGGTGCCCAGCGCCTCCATGTTCTCCTCGCGGCGGGCACGCTTCTTGGCGTCCATGCGCTCGATCTCGCGGCGCTTGTTCAGGCCGGACCAATCGGACCAGATCCACCACAGCACGGCGAACCCGAACGGCACGCAGAACTTCCAGAGATCCCCGGTGAACTCCCAGTTCCAGACGGCGAACGGCCCGATCCCGGCCAGGTTCATGCCGATGATGGCGACACCGATGACGACAAACCACATGCTGGCCAACTCCTGGATTGAGGCGGGTCGTGTCAACCCACCCCGGGACTATCCGTTATGCTGAGTGTAGAAGAACCCGAAATCAAGTCCGCTCACGAGGAATCCATGACACACCGCACGACTTTGATCCCCGCCCTGGCCGCTGCCCTGCTCGCGATGGGTGCCTCCTCGGCATTCGCTCAGGCCGACTTCGCCCAGAAGAAGAACTGCATGGCCTGCCACGCCGTCGACAAGAAGGTGCTCGGCCCCGCCTACAAGGATGTCGCCGCGAAGTACGCCGGCCAGAAGGACGCGGTCGACAAGCTCGCCGCCAAGGTCGTCAAGGGCGGCTCCGGCACCTGGGGCAACATCCCGATGCCGGCGAACCCGCAAGTCACCGATGCCGAGGCGAAGCAGCTCGTGCAATGGATCCTGACGCTGAAGTGACGCACCGCACCGCATGACCCAGGCCCGCTTCGCGGGCCTTTTTCTTGGGCGGCTCGCGGAAAGTGCTTGCACTTCACCTAATACTTCGATAAAAGTGGAAGTATGCATGAAGAACAAGCCGTTGCCGCGCTGGCCGCACTCGCGCACCCGCTGCGCCTGAAGCTGTTCCGCGCCCTGGTCGTGGTCGGCCCGCCCGGCCTCACGCCGGGCGCCATCATCGACGGCATCGGCATGCCGGCCGCCACGCTGTCGTTCCACCTCAAGGAGCTAACGACGGCGGGCCTGGTCTCGCAGCAGCGCAGCGGCCGCAACGTCATCTACCGCGCCGCCTTCGACGCGATGAACGGCCTCGTCGACTACCTCACCGAGAACTGCTGCCAGGGTGCGGCCTGCAGCGACGAATCCACGTCGGCGGCCTGCGGCTGCTGATGCCTTCACCACGACCGGAGATCACCATGAAGCGCTTTCACGTTCACGCCCACGTCGCAGACCTGCAGGCGAGCATCGCCTTCTACTCGAAGATGTTCGCCAGCGAGCCGTCGCGCGTCGAGGCCGACTACGCCAAGTGGATGCTCGAGGATCCGCGCATCAACTTCGCGATCTCGACGCGCGGTGGCAAGCCTGGCGTCGACCACCTGGGCATCCAGACCGACTCCGAGGAGGAACTGGTCGCGTTGAAGACCCAGGCCGAAGCCGCCGGCATGACCTTGCTGGATGTGGGCGAGACCAGCTGCTGCTACGCGCGCAGCGACAAGTACTGGGTCACCGACCCGCAGGGCATCGCCTGGGAACAGTTCCACACCCTGGGCAGCATTCCCACCTTCGGCGGCGGGGCGCCGGCCGAGACGTCTTCGGCATCGGCCTGCTGCGCCGGCAGCGCGCCGCGTGGCAAGCCGGTGACCATCCCGGTCAACGGCGCGGCGCCGACGTCGTGCTGCTGAGCGCGCCGGCGCAACGACCATGACCCTGGCGCCCGCCACGGCCCGCAGCCTGCTCGCCGAAGCCCTCGGCACGGCCTTGCTACTCGCGGTCGTGATCGGCTCGGGCGTCATGGCCGAACGCCTGGCCGGCGGCAATGTGGCGATCGCGCTGCTCGCCAACGCGCTGGCCACCGTCGGCGGGCTGTACGTGCTGATCGAGGTGTTCGGCCCGGTCAGCGGGGCGCACTTCAATCCCGCGGTGTCGCTCGTGATGGCCGCACGCCGTGAGCTGCCGTGGCCGGCACTGCCGCTCTACGTGGTCGCGCAACTGCTGGGCGCCCTGCTCGGCGCCTGGCTCGCCCACCTGATGTTCGACATGCCGCTGCTGCAGTTCTCGACCAAGGTGCGCAGCGGGGCGGGTCAGTGGGTCGCGGAGGCGGTGGCGACGTTCGGTCTGCTGCTCGTGATCCTGCGCGCGCCGGCCTCGAGAGTCGCCGCCATGGTGGCGGCATACATCGGCGCCGCGTACTGGTTCACCGCGTCGACGTCGTTCGCCAATCCCGCGGCAGCGTTCGGACGCATGTTCAGCGATAGCTTCGCCGGCATCGCCCCGGCCAGCGTGCCCGGGTTCGTCGCCGCGGAGCTGATCGGTGCCGGCCTGGCCGTGCTGGCACACAGGTCTCTCGGCACATCACCGCAGCAGGAGTCGGCTCATGCCTGACATCACCATCTTCCACAACCCGGCATGCGGCACGTCACGCAACACGCTCGCGCTGATCCGGCACGCCGGGATCGAGCCGCAGGTCATCGAGTACCTGAAGACACCACCGGCGAAAGACACGCTGCGCGAGCTCGTTGCCGCGATGAAGATCCCGGTCCGCGGGTTGCTGCGCGAGAAGGGGACGCCCTATGTCGAACTCGGCCTCGGCGACACGCACTGGACGGACGAGCAGCTGCTCGATGCCATCGTCGCGCACCCGATCCTGATGAACCGCCCGGTCGTCGTGACGCCGCTCGGCACGGCGCTGTGCCGCCCCTCCGAGGCCGTGCTCGAACTGCTGCCGGTGGGCCGGCTCCCACCGTTCACGAAGGAAGACGGCGAGCACATCGAAGACAGCGGCGCCCGGCGCGCCTGACCACCGCACGCATCGCTCGCGTCCGGCAGCAGGTCGTTCAGACCGGCAGCGCGGCCAGGCACTCGCGCACGGCGGGCGAGAGCGCGAAGCGCGGCCCGTGTTTCGCGGCCAGCGCGTCGGCATTCGCGATGAATTGCGCGCGCCCTTCCGACTCGATGAACTGCATCGCCCCGCCCGTCCACGCCGGGAAGCCGATGCCGAAGATCGAGCCGATGTTCGCATCGGCCGTGCTCGTCAGCACGCGCTCGGCCAGGCAGCGCGCCGTCTCGATCGACTGGCGGTGCAGCAGGCGCTGCTTCAGCTCCTCAATGGGCGGCGAGACGCCCGCACGTTCGAAGCGCGTCTTCAGCTCGGGCCACAACTGCTTCGGCTTGTCTTCGGGATAGTCGTAGAAGCCGCCACCACCGGCGCGGCCCGGCCGCTTGAACTCCTTGACCATGCGCTCGACCAGCAGCTCACCTGCGCCGGGCACGAACGACGGCCCGACATCGGCGCGCGTCTGATCCAGCACGTGCACCGAGAGCGCGAGCGAGGTCTCGTCCAGCACCGCGAGCGGCCCGACCGGCATGCCCGCGGCCAGCGCCGCATGCTCGATCAGCGGCGCGGGGATGCCTTCGCCGAGCATCGTCGCGCCTTCCATCACGAAGGTGCCGAACACGCGGCTGGTGAAGAAGCCGCGCGAGTCGTTGACGACGATCGGCAGCTTGCCCATGGCCGTGACCACGTCGAACGCGCGCGCGATCGTCTCATCGGAGGTCGCCTCACCGCGGATGATCTCCACCAGCTTCATCTTGTGCACCGGCGAGAAGAAGTGCAGACCGACGAAGCGCTCGGGTGCCGCGCTGGCCCGGGCCAAGCCGCTAATCGGCAGCGTCGAGGTGTTGGACGCGAACACACCGCCTGCCGCCAGCATCGGCTCGGCCTCGCGGGTGACGGCGGCCTTCAGCTCGCGGTTCTCGAACACCGCCTCGATGATCAGCTCGCAACCCTTCAGGTCGGCTGCATCGGCGCTCGGTGTGATCAGGTTCAGCAGCGCCGCCTGCTTCACCTCGTCGAGCCGGCCGCTGACCTTGCGCACGGCCTCGAAGCCGGCGCGCGCCTTGTCGAGGCTCACGTCTTTCAGCACGCAGGCGATGCCGCGCGATGCCGCGGCGTGTGCGATGCCGGCGCCCATCATCCCGGCGCCCAGCACGCCCACTTTCGAAGGCTTCCAGCGTGGCACGTCCTTGGGCCGCGACTTGCCGGCCTTGATCGCGTTCATGTTGAAGAAGAACGCGGTCACCATGTTCTTCGTCGTCTGGCTCACCATCGTCTTCGCGAGCTTGCGGCTCTCGATGCGCGTGGCGGTGTCGTAGTCGACCATCGCACCTTCGACCATCGCCTCGAGGATCGCCTGCGCCGCGGGATACAGGCCGCGCGACTTCTGCGCCAGCATCGCCGGCGCGACAACGAGGCCGGCCGCGATCTTCGGGTTGCTCGGCGTGCCACCCGGCATCCGGTAGTCCTTGCGATCCCAGGGCTGCACCGAATCGGGGTGATCGGCGATCCAGGCGAGCGCCTGCGCGCGCAAGCCCACGGCGTCGTCGGCCAGGCCATCGACCAGACCCATCTTCAGCGCCTCGCGCGGGTTGAACAGCTTGCCTTCGAGCAGCAGCGGGTTCGCGGCCATCAGGCCGAGCAGGCGCACCGTCTTCGTGATGCCGGTCGCACCCGGGATCAGGCCGAGCGAGACCTCGGGCGTGCCGAACTGGATCTTCTTGTCATCGATCGCGAAGCGCGCATGCGCCGCCAGCGCCACCTCCCAGCCACCGCCGAGCGCGGCGCCATTGAGCAGTGCGGCGACCGGCCGGCCCAGCGTCTCGATCGTTCGGAAGCTCTTCTTCAGCGCCTCGATGCGCGCAAAGCCCGTCGCCGCGTCTTCGGGCTGCAGTTTCAGCACGCCTTTCAGCTCGGCACCCGCGAAGAAGGTCGTCTTCGCGGACGCGAGCAGCACGCCCTTGATCCGCTCCTTGTCGCGCACCAGCAGCGCGGCGGCGTCGGCCAGGTCGTGCTGCCACCGCAGCGTCATCGTGTTGACCGGCGAGCCGGTCTCGTCGAAGGTGATCGTCGCGATGCCGTCGGCGTCGAGTTCGTAGCGCAAGGTCTCCATGATCAAACCCGCTCGATGATGGTCGCGATGCCCATGCCACCGCCGACGCACAGCGTCACGAGGCCCCGCTTCAGCTGTCGGCGCTCCAGCTCGTCGAGCAGCGTGCCGACCAGCATCGCGCCGGTCGCCCCCAGCGGGTGGCCGAGCGCGATCGCGCCGCCGTTGACGTTGACCTTCTCGTGCGGCACACCCATCTCGCGCATGAAGCGCATCGGCACCGCAGCGAAGGCCTCGTTGACCTCGAACAGGTCGATGTCGTCGATCGTGAGCCCGGCCTTCGCGAGCGCCTTGCGCGTCGCCGGCATCGGACCGGTCAGCATGATGGTCGGGTCGGCGCCCGACAACGCGGTCGCGACGATGCGCCCGCGCGGTGTCAGGCCCATCTCACGCCCCTTGGCTTCGCTGCCGATCAGCACCGCCGCGGCGCCGTCGACGATGCCCGACGAGTTGCCGGCCGTGTGCACATGGTGGATGCGCTCGACCTGCGGATAGCGCGCGAGCGCCACGGCATCGAAGCCCATCGCGCCGAGCGCATCGAAGGCGAGCTTCAGCGAGCCCAATCCTTCGAGCGTGGTGCGCGGCTTGATGAACTCGTCGCGCGCCAGCACGACGAGGCCGATCTCGTCGTCCACGCTCAGCACCGAGCGGTCGAAGTGCCCCGCCGCCTGCGCGGTTGCGGCGCGCTGCTGTGAGGTCAGCGCGAAGCGGTCGACGTCTTCGCGCTCCCAGCCCGCGAGCGTGGCGATCAGGTCGGCGCCGATGCCCTGCGGCACGAAGCCGGTGGCGGTGTTGGTCTGCGGGTCCTGCGCCCACGCCCCGCCATCGGAGCCGATCGGCACCCGGGACATGCTCTCGACACCGCCGGCGACGACCATGTCTTCCCAGCCGCTCGCCACCTTCTGCGCCGCGAGGTTCACGGCCTCCAGGCCCGACGCGCAGAAGCGGTTGATCTGCATGCCGGCGACCTTGAAATCCCAGCCCGCCTTCAGCGCGGCCGTCTTCGCGATCACCGAGCCCTGCTCGCCGATTGGCGAGACCACGCCCATCACCACGTCGTCGAGCTGGGCCGGGTCGAAAGCCAGGCGCTTCTGCAGCTTGACGAGCAGGCCGGCGAGCAGGTCGACCGGCTTGACCTCGTGCAGGCTGCCGTCCTTCTTGCCCTTGCCGCGCGGCGTGCGAACGGCGTCGAAGATCATCGCGTGCGGCATCTCGGCATCTCCTCGTGTGCGGGCGCGGCGGCGCCAACGGGTTGACAAGCGATTATCGGGCTGGGCACACTGCCCGGCAATCACCAAGCAAGCGCTTGGTTGACACTTTCCGAGCTCACTCCTCCTCACCATGACCGGCTATCGATCGATCTTCGCGCCCGACCTCTTTCGCGACCAGGTCGCCGTCGTCACAGGCGGCGGATCGGGCATCGGCCGCTGCACGGCGCACGAGCTCTCGGCGCTCGGCGCGGCGGTGGCGATCGTCGGCCGCAAGATCGACAAGCTCGAATCGGTGCGCGCCGAGATCGAGAGCCAGGGCGGCGTCTGCTCGACGCACGTGTGCGACATCCGCGAGGAGGTGAAGGTGACGGAGACCATCGCCTCCGTCCTCGCGCGGCACGGCCGCATCGATGCGCTCGTCAACAACGCCGGCGGCCAGTTCCCGGCCCGGCTCGGCGAGATCAGCGCCAAGGGCTGGGACGCGGTCGTGCGCAACAACCTCACCGGCGGCTTCCTGATGGCGCGCGAGTGCTTCACGCAATGGATGGCGACGCGCGGCGGCGCCGTCGTCAACATCATCGCCGACATGTGGGGCGGCATGCCGGGCATGGGCCACTCGGGCGCGGCGCGTGCCGGCATGCTCAACTTCACCGAGACGGCGGCGCTCGAATGGGCGCCGGTGCGCGTCAACGCCGTCGCGCCGGGCTGGATCGCCTCGAGCGGTTTCGACCGTTATCCGCCCGAGATGACGGCCACGCTGCGCGGCATGAAGGATCTCGTGCCGCTGCGCCGGCTCGGCACCGAGAGCGAGGTCTCGGCGGCGATCGTTTTCCTGCTGTCTCCGGCGGCGGCCTTCGTGTCGGGCGCCTGCCTGCGCGTCGACGGCGCCGCGCCGAACGCCAAGCGCATCTGGCCCGAGATCGGCACGGGCGGGTCGACCGAGCCGTTCGACGGCTTCCATCTCGCGACCTCGCCACAGGTCCTGCGCGACGCCTGACCATGCCCGCCCTCACGCTCCCGCTCGACACCCGCAGCGACGCGTTCGCCGCCAATCGCGCCCGGACGCTCGCGCTGATCGAGCGCTGGCGCGGCCTCGAAGCGCGAACCGTTGCGGCGAGCGGGAAGGCCGGGCCGCTGTTCGCAAAGCGCGGCCAGCTGCTGCCGAGCGAGCGGATCGCGCGCCTGCTCGATCCCGGCATTCCCTTCCTCGAGCTCTCGACCCTCGCCGGCTGGCTCCAGGACAGCGACGATCCCGAACGATCGCTGCCGGGCGGCGGCTCGATCGCCGGCATCGGCGTCGTCGCCGGCGTGCGCGTCCTCGTCGTCGCCGACGACGCCGGCATCGACGCCGGGGCGCTGCAGTCGCAGGGGCTCGAGAAGATGCTGCGCGCGCAGCAGATCGCGCTCGAGAACAAGCTGCCGTTCGTGCACCTCGTCGAGTCGGCCGGCGCGAACCTGCTCAAGTACCGAGTCGAGCAGTTCGTGCGCGGCGGCGCCCTCTTCGCCAATCTCGCGCGGCTGTCGGCTGCAGGGCTGCCAGTGATCGCCGTCGTCCACGGCTCGTCGACGGCGGGCGGCGCCTACATGACCGGCCTGTCGGACCACGTGATCATGGTGCGCGGCCGCGCGCGCGCCTTCCTCGCCGGCCCGCCGCTCCTCAAGGCCGCGACCGGCGAGATCGCGACCGACGAGGCGCTCGGCGGCGCCGACATGCACGCGAGCGTCTCGGGTCTCGCGGAGCATGTCGCCGACGACGACGCCAGTGCGCTCGCGACGACGCGCGAGCTCGTCGCCTCGCTGGGCTGGCAGCCGGTCGCGTCGTGGCCCGACGGACCGGCGCCGCTGCACGACGGCGACGACCTGCTCGGCCTCTTCGGCGCCGACGCGAAGAAGGCGGTCGACATGCGCCACGTGATCGCACGGATCGTCGACGGTTCGGAGTTCCTCGAGTTCAAGGCCGACCACGGTCCGGCGACGCTGTGCGGCTACGCGGCGATCGCCGGATATCGCGTCGGCATCGTCACCAACAACGGCCCGCTCGATCCGGCCGGCAGCGTCAAGGTGACGCATTTCGTGCAGAGCTGCTGCCAGCTCGGCATCGCCATCGTCTGGCTGCAGAACACGACCGGCTTCATCGTCGGCACCGAGGCCGAGCGCGCCGGCATGATCAAGCACGGCTCGAAGCAGATCCAGGCGCTGTCGAACGCGACGGTGCCGCAGATCACGATCCAGTGCGGCGCCTCCTTCGGCGCCGGCAACTACGGCATGTGCGGGCGCGGCTTCCATCCGCGCTTCGTCTTCAGCTGGCCCGTTGCCCGCACAGCCGTGATGGGCGCTAGCCAAGCGGCCGGCACGATGGAGATCGTGATGCGCGAAGGCGCGGCGCGCAAGGGCGTGCCGGTCGACGAAGCGCAGTTGGCCGCCCTCACCGGCAAGATCATTGCGACCTTCGAGCGCCAGATGCACGCGTTCTACACCTCGGGCCTGCTGCTCGACGACGGCATCATCGACCCGCGCGACACGCGCCGCGTCCTCGCCCTGACCCTCGCGCTGTGCGACGAATCCGCACGGCGCACGCTGCGGCCCATGCAATTCGGCGCATCTCGGGCCTGATCCGCGCGCCCGATCCCTGGGAGACATCCATGCAACTCACGCACGAACACGAAGAGATCCAGCGCACGCTCAAGCGCTTCATCGCGGACGAGATCAACCCGCATGTCGACGAATGGGAGGCGGCGGAGGCCTTCCCTGCGCACGAGGTGTTCAAGAAGCTCGGCGGCCTGGGCCTGCTCGGCCTGACCAAGCCGGCCGACTACGGCGGCATGGAACTCGACTACTCGTACTCGGTCGCGATGGCCGAAGCGCTGGGCCACTGTGCCTGCGGCGCGATCCCGATGGCCATCGGCGTTCAGACCGACATGGCGACACCGGCGCTCGCGCGCTTCGGCAGCGACGACCTGCGGCGCGAGTTCCTCACGCCGGCCATCAGCGGCGATGCGGTCGGCTGCATCGGCGTCTCCGAGCCCGGCGCCGGCTCCGACGTGGCGGGCATCAAGACCACCGCCAAGAAGGACGGCGACGACTACGTGATCAATGGCGGCAAGATGTGGATCACCAACTCGCTGCAGGCCGACTGGATGTGCGTGCTGGCGAACACCTCGGAGGGCGCGGCGCACAAGAACAAGAGCCTGATCATGGTGCCGATGAACACGCCCGGCGTCGAACGCGCGAAGAAGATCCGCAAGATCGGCATGATGGCCAGCGACACCGGGCTGATCCACTTCGACGGCGTGCGCGTGCCGCAGCGCAACCTCGTCGGCCAGGAGGGCATGGGCTTCACCTACCAGATGATGCAGTTCCAGGAGGAGCGCCTGTGGGCCGCCGCGAACGCGATCCAGGGCCTCACGAATTGCATCGACGACACGATCGAGTACACCCGCGAGCGCCAGATCTTCGGGCGCAGCGTGCTCGACAACCAGGTCGTGCACTTCAAGCTCGCGGAGCTGAAGACCGAGATCGAATCGCTGCGCGCGCTCGTCTACATGGCGACCGAGAAGTACGTGGCCGGCGGCGACGTGACGGAGTGGGCCTCGATGGCCAAGCTCAAATCCAGCCGGCTGCTGCGCACCGTGCCCGACGGCTGCATGCAGTACTGGGGCGGCATGGGCTACACCTGGGACAACCGCGTCTCGCGCATGTACCGCGACGGCCGCCTCGCGTCGATCGCCGGGGGGGCCGACGAGGTGATGCTCGGCATCATCAGCAAGTACATGCACACCTTGCCGGCCAAGCGCTGACCATGCTCCGCATCGAGACCCGCGGCGCGTTCGTCCATGCGACGCTGGACGCCCCCGCGACGCGCAACGCGCTGACCGATGCGATGGTCGCGAGCCTGGTCGACGCGGTGCGCCTGGCCGAGTCCACACCCGCAACCCGCGCGCTGGTGATCCGCGGCGCCGGCGGCACCTTCTGCGCGGGTGGCGATTTCAGCGGGTTCCGTTCGGCGATGGCGACGAGCGCACCGGCCGACGGCATCGACCCGATCGCCGCCAGCAACCGCCGCTTCGGTGACCTGCTGGAGCAGCTGCGCGACCTCGGCGTCGCGAGCATCGCCGTCGTCGAGGGCGCCGCGATGGGCGGCGGCTGCGGGTTGGCCGCGGCGTGCGACATCGTGCTCGCGGCCGACACCGCGAAGTTTGCGATGCCCGAGGTCACGCTCGGCCTGCCGCCCGCGCAGATCGCGCCGTTTGTCGCGGCACGTCTCGGTCATTCGGCAGCGCTGCGGCTGATGCTCACGGGCCGGCGCATAGACGCGGCCGAGGCACTCGCCTGCGGGCTCGTCGATGAGGTGCTCGCCGCCGATGCGCTCGATGCGCGCATCGCGCAGCTCCTCGGCGAACTCGCACGCGCCGAGCCGCAGGCGCTGCGCGCCACCAAGGCCATCCTGCACCACGCGCGCCATGGGTCGCTTGCCGACACGCTCGACTTCGCGTCGCTCGCGTTCGCCACGTCGCTGCGCAGCGGCACGGCGACCGAAGGTCTCGCGGCCTTCGCCGCGAAGCGCGCACCCGGCTGGGCCACACCATGACGGTCTTCGAGTCGCTCCTGATCGCGAACCGCGGCGAGATCGTCGCCCGCGTCGCACGCACCGCGCGCGGGCTCGGCTTCAAGACCGTCGCGGTCGCCTCCGACGCGGACCGCACAGCGCCGCACACGCAGGCCTGCGACACCGTCGTGCCGATCGGCGGCCACCGCCCCGCCGACTCGTACCTGCGCTTCGACAAGCTGCTGCACGCCGCGCAAGCCTCTGGCGCGCAGGCGGTCCATCCGGGCTACGGCTTCCTGTCCGAGAACGCCGCGTTCGCGCAGGCCGTGATCGATGCCGGTCTCGTCTGGATCGGCCCGCCACCGGCCGCGATGACGGCGATGGCCGACAAGGCGCGCGCGAAACAGCGCATGGCCGCAGCCGGCGTTCCGGTGCTGCCCGGCTACGACGGCGAGGATCAATCGCGCGACACCTTGCGCGCTGCCGCGCAGCGTGTCGGCGTGCCGCTGATGATCAAGGCCACGGCCGGCGGTGGCGGGCGCGGCATGCGGCTCGTCACCGATCTGGGTGACTCCGACAGCGCGCTCGACGCCGCACTCGCCAGCGCCGCGGCCGAGGCGCTCGCCGCGTTCGGCGATGCGCGGCTGCTGATCGAACGCGCGCTGCTCGCGCCGCGCCATGTCGAGATCCAGGTCTTCGCCGACACCCACGGCGGCGTGATCCACCTCGGCGAACGCGACTGCTCGGTGCAGCGCCGCCACCAGAAGATCATCGAGGAGGCACCCTCGCCCGCCGTCTCGCCCGCGCTGCGCCGGCGCATGGGCGAGGTCGCCGTCGCGGTCGCGCGCGAAGTCGGCTATGTCGGTGCGGGCACGGTCGAGTTCCTGCTCGATGCCGACGGCAGCTTCTGGTTCATGGAGATGAACACCCGGCTGCAGGTCGAGCATCCGCTGACCGAGGCACTGGTCGGCATCGACCTGGTCGAGTGGCAACTGCGCATCGCTGCCGGCGAACCGTTACCGCTGCCGCAGGACGAGGTGCTCGCGCGTTACGAGCGCGGCGGCCACGCGATCGAAGTCCGACTGTGCGCCGAAGACCCGGCGCATGACTATCTGCCGCAAGCGGGCACGCTGCGCCACTGGCACCCGCCGCGCAGCGTGCGCTGCGATCACGCGCTCGCGAGCGGCTGCACGGTCAGCCCGTTCTACGACTCGATGCTCGCCAAGCTGATCGCGCACGCACCGAGCCGCGATGCTGCGATCCACCAGCTCGCCGATGCGCTGGACCGGACCGTGTGCCTCGGCCTCGCGACGAACCGGGGCTTCCTGGCGCGCGTGCTCCGGCACCCGTCGTTCGCGGGGGATGCGGTGACAACCGCTTTCCTCGCCGAACACTTCGGCGACAACGCCGCCAGATCGAGCGACGCCGGCAGCGCATTGCACGCGCTGATCGCCGCCGCGAACGCCACGCTCGCACCGGCCGCACCGCCGGCGTTGTGGGCCGGCTGGACCTCGTCGAACCGCGTCGCGACGACCGCGCCGCTGCGCGTCGCCGAGCACACCGAGGTCTGGCAGCTCTCGGGCACGCCCGATGCGCTGACGGCACGCTGCGGCGAGCACGCGCACCACATCATCGGCCTCGCGCGCGACAGCCGCTCGATGGTGCACGCGATCGTCGACGGCCGGCCCGTCTCCGCGCGCGCGGTGCACGACGGCATCGATGCCTGGTGGCTGAGCGACGGCGTCGAACTGTGCGTGCAGGACTTGCGCCTCGTCGGCGCCGCCGCGGGCACGGCCGCGGTGGCCGGTGCGCTGCGGGCCCCGATGCACGGGCGCGTCACGCAGGTGCTCGTCGCTGCCGGCGCGCCGGTGCAGGCCGGCGCGCTGCTGCTGGTGATGGAGGCGATGAAGATGGAGCACAGAATAGTCGCGCCGTTCGCCGGCACCGTGGCCGCCCTGCACGCGCGTGTCGGCGACCAGGTCGCGGCGCGGCAGGTGTTGATCGAGACGGTCGCATGACGACTGGCGCAGACCATGAGCTCTTCCGCGACAACGTGCGTGCGTTCGTCGCCGCCGAGATCGCGCCGCATGTCAACGCGTGGGACGAGGCCGGCACCTTCCCGCGCGAACTCTACCGACGCGCCTCCGCGCTCGGCCTGCTCGGCCTGGGCTACCCCGAGGCCTACGGTGGCACGCCGGCCGACACCACGTTCCGCCTGATCGCGACCGAAGAGATCGCGCGCGCCGGCAGCGGCGGGCTGATGGCGAGCCTGTTCTCGCACAACATCGGGCTGCCACCCATCGTCGCGCACGGCAGCGAGGCCTTGAAGCAGCGCGTGATCCCACCGGTGCTCGCCGGCGAGAAGATCGCCGCGCTCGCGATCACCGAGCCGTCCGGCGGCTCCGACGTGGCGCGCCTGCGCTGCACCGCCACGCGCGACGGCGACCACTGGGTCATCGACGGTGACAAGACCTTCATCACGTCGGGGATGCGGGCCGACTGGATCACGCTGGCCGTTCGCACCGGTGGCAAGGGCGCCTCCGGCATCTCGCTGATCGCGGTGCCTGGCGACACGCCCGGCCTCACACGCACGCCACTCGCCAAGATGGGCTGGTGGTGCAGCGACACCGCGCAACTCCGCTTCGACCGCTGCCGTGTGCCGATCGATCACCTGATCGGCGACGAGAACGCGGGCTTTCGCATGGTCATGGAGAACTTCAACGGCGAGCGGCTGCTGATGGCGGCCGGCGCCCTCGCGTTCGCGCAGGTCTGCTTCGACGAAGCGCTGGACTGGGCCCGCCAGCGCCAGACCTTCGGCGTGCCGCTCGCCTCCCACCAGGTCACGCGCCACAAGCTGATGGACATGCGCATGCGCCTGGCCAGCACGCGCGCGTGGCTGGCCGCGATGGTCGCGCAGCTCGACGCGCAGGACACGGGGCCCGAGTGGGTCGCGCAACTCTGCCTGCTGAAGAACCACGCGACGCAGACGATGCAATGGTGCGCCGACGCCGCGGTGCAGATCCTCGGCGGCATGGGCTACATGCGCGGGACCAAGAGCGAGCGCATCTACCGCGAGGTCAAGGTGATGATGATCGGTGGTGGCGCGGAAGAGATCATGAAGGAACTGGCTGCGCGCCAACTCGGAATATGACCACCGCCTTCGAGCCCGAATTCATCGCACGCATCAAGACGATGTTCGAGGAGCGCATCGCGTTCAACCATGTGCTGGGCCTGAAGATCGACACGCTCGACGCCGACGGTGTGTCCGGCCACATCGCGATGCGCCCGGAGCTGATCGGCCACTTCACGCACCAGCGCCTGCATGGCGGCGTGATCAGCGCGACGCTGGACGCGATCGCCGGCCTCGCGGTGATGGCCGCGATCGGCGCGCGCCATCTCGACGAACCGATCGACGCCCGGCTCGCGCGCTTCGGCAAGCTCGGCACGATCGACCTGCGCGTCGACTACCTGCGCCCGGCCACCGGCGCGAGCTTCACCGCGCACGCGTCGGTGCTGCGCCTGGGCAGCCGGATCGCGTCGACACGGATGGAGTTCGTCGATGCGAAGGGTGTGCTGCTCAGCACCGGCGCCGCCGCCTACATCGTCGCCTGATCGGCGCTCCCCCGGCGGCGCCTCAGCAGCGGCGATGCCCAGATCAGCAGCGTCACCACGCCGAGCGTCGCGGCGATCGGCCGGCTGAAGAACGCGAGCGGGTTGCCGTCGGCCTTGATCAGCGACGAGACCAGGTTCTCCTCGAGCATGCCGCCGAGCACGACCCCGAGGATCAGTGGCGTGATCGGGAAGCCGTTGGCCTCGAGCACATAGGCGGCAAGCCCGGCGACCAGCATCACGCCGATGTCGAACGCGGTGTTGTTGATCGCGAAGGCGCCGACCACGCAGAACAGCATGATCACCGGCATGAGCACGTCGCGCGGGACCTTCAGGATCCGCTTGGCGACCTTGATGCACAGCCAGCCGAGCGGCAGCATGATCAGGTTCGCGATGATGAAGAGCAGGAAGACCGCGTAGATGTTCTGCGGGTTCGTGGTGAACAGGGTCGGCCCCGGGTTCATGTTCTTCATGTAGAGCACGCCGATCACGATCGCGGTGATCGAGTCGCCCGGGATGCCGAAGACGAGCGCCGGGATCCAGGCGCCGGCCAGCGCGCTGTTGTTGGCCGAGCCGCTCTCGACGATGCCTTCGACGTGGCCGGTGCCGAACTTCTCGGGCTCCTTCGAGAAGCGCTTGCTCATCGCATACGACATCCAGGCCGCGATGTCCGCGCCCGCACCGGGCAGCGCGCCGACGACGGTGCCGAGCACGCTGCCGCGCAGGATCTGCACGGGATACTTGACCGCCAGGCCCCACATGCCCTTGAAGACGTTGCCGACCTTTGCCTCGACGATCAACGCCTCGGGCGCGGTGTCGACGACGTAGCGGATGATCTCCGAGACCGCGAACATGCCGATCATCATCGAGACCAGGCCGATGCCACCGAGCAAGTCGGTATTGCCGAAGGTGAAGCGCGCGTAGGCCGCCGGGTTGCCCAGGCCGACACAGGCGATCAGCAGCCCGAGGAACAGGGTCACCAGGCCCTTCAGCGGGCGGTCGCTCGAGATGAAGACGGCGCAGGTCAGGCCCATCAGCACGAGCCAGAAGTACTCGAAC
>JBDTVC010000092.1:0-16897 GCA_040007475.1 Burkholderiales bacterium | reverse complement strand
GCTCGCGCAGCTTCAGGTCGAGCGCGCCGAGCGGCTCGTCGAGCAGCAGCAGCGTGGGTTCGAGCACCAGGCTGCGCGCGATCGCGACGCGCTGCTTCTGGCCGCCGGAGAGCTGGTCGACGCGCTTGTCCTGCGCGCCGGGCAGGCTCACGCGCTCGAGCATCTCGCCGACGCGGCGTGTGATCTCGGCGCGCGGCAGGCCACGCCGCGCCAGGCCGTAGCCGACGTTCTCGCCGACGCTCATCATCGGGAACAGGGCGAGGTGCTGGAACACCATGTTCACCGGCCGGCGGTTCGGCGCGACGCCGTTCATGCCCGCGCCGCCGATGCGGATCTCGCCGCTGTCGGGCTGCTGGAAGCCGGCGATCATGCGCAGCAGCGTCGTCTTGCCGCAGCCTGAGGGGCCGAGGATCGAGAAGAAGCTGCCGCGCTCGACCGAGAACGACAGCTCGTTCACGGCGGTGAAAGCGCCGAAGCGCTTGGTGACCGCCAGCGCTTCGAGGTCAGGAGCTGGCGCCCCCCGATCGACGGGTACGTCGATCGACCCCCCGAGGGGGTGCGGGCCGGCTTGGGAGCGGCCCGGCGCTCGGCCCGCCAGCATCAGTTCGCCGCCTTGACCCGATCCAGCACGCGCCCTTCGATCTCCTCGATGCCGGCCGGCACGGCCGGGTACCAGCGCACGTTCTTCAGCGCGGCCTCCGGAAAGCTGGCGGCGAACTGGGCCTTCAGCTTCGCGTCCATGAACGCGTCGGCACCCTTCGAGGCGGTGAAGTTGCCGGCCGAGCCGGCGACCTTCGCGGCGATCTCGGGGCGCATGTTGAAGTTGATCCACGCATATGCGGCGGCATCGTTGCGGCCCTTCGCGGGCAGCGCGTAGGTGTCGATCCAGCCCATCGCGCCGGACTTGGGAGCGATGAACTGGATGTCCGGGTTGTCGCCGTTGAGCTTCCAGCCGCCGGTGTCCCACATCATCGCGCCGACCACTTCACCGGCGCGCATGCCGTTGAGCAGCTGGTCCTTGTTGTCCCAGAAGAACTTCAGGTTGGGCTTGCAGGCCGCGAGCTGCTTGCCCACGTCGTCCATCAACGCGCTGTAGGCCTTCGGGTCGCCGTAGAGCGCGAACGGGTCCTTGCCGGCGGCGAACGCGAACGCGAGCAAGGTCGGGCGCTTCAGGCGCACGGCGGTCTTGCCCTTGACGTCGGCCTTGCACAGGTCCGGGTAGTCGGTGATCTTGGCGAGCTTGGTGTTCACGACCAGGCCGTCGGTGCCCCAGATGTGCGGCAGGCCGTAGACCTTGCCGGCCAGCGTGGTGTTCTTCTTCGTCGCCTCGAGCATCGAGGGGATGAACAGCTCGGTCTTGAGCTTGCTCAGGTCCATCGGCTTGTAGATGCCGAACTCCTGCTGCGGGCCGGTGATGCGGTCCTGCGAGGGCTGGGCCAGGTCGAAACCGGCGCCGCCGGTGGCGCGCAGCTTGGAGATCATCTCCTCGTTGTTCGACATCGTGATCTCGACGTCGATGCCGGTCTCCTTCGTGAACTGCGCCACCACGGCCGCGGGCACGTAGTCGGCCCAGGTGAGCAGGCGCAGCTTCTTGGCATCCTGGGCAGACGCAGGCATGGCAAGGGATGCGCCCAGCGCGACGGCGCAGGCGGTGAGGGCGGTTCTGAGCTTCATGCGGTTCTCCGGACGGGTTGCAGCGGATCGCAGCATACCCGGCTGGATGTCCGCCCCCGGCCGCGGCGTGCCGCAGCCACCCCCCGAGGGGGCGCGCAGGCCGCTTGGGAGCGGCCCGGCGCCGGCCTGCGCCAACGCGTTCAGGTCAGGCGGCGGCGTCGATGTTCTCGCCGAGCGGCGGGGCGCTGGGGAATGCCGGCTTCTGTTTCGCTGCCGGCTCGAGCTGGGCCGACAGGCGGCTCAGCCAGGGGTAGCGGGGAAGCTTGGGCAGGTTCGTGGTTTCGTCGATCTCGACAGCGACCGCGCCCGCTCCCGTGCTGGAGCGCACGATGCTGGCCGTGGTGCTGGCGGGCGCGGGTGTCTCGGCCGACTGCGGCGCGATACGCCCGACGCCATGGACGCTGATGCTCATGGTTGCGCTCCTTGCCAGGGCGAAATTCAATGCCCTGTCACCCGGTATCGGCAGCGCGTTCGCCGACTTGAGGGTCGGCTGGAGAAATATTTGCGAATGCCCGCCGGCCCGGTTCAGATCAGCGACAGCAGCTTCCCGTGTTTTTGCGTCTGGTCGATGAAGCGCTGCAGCGACCGCAAGGCCCCGGCGTCGGCGTGCACGAACTCGCAACCCAACCGAACGCCCTGCGAGTCCGCGTTCAGCGAGGTCACGTGCTGCAAGCGCAGGTTGACCTGGAAACGCGTGTCCGCGTCGAGCTCGATCACGACCTTGTTCATCACGCCGCCGAGCTGCATCGGCGGCACGTCCTGCGGCAAGAAGAGGGCACAACCTCCCAGGCTCACGTCGAGCACGCGCAGTGCGAGCTGCATCTCGGCGATGTCGGTGTGGCGAAGCCGCGCGGTCGGCGTGCTGCGGTGCGGCGGCCGCACGCGGTAGGCGCTGCGGCGCTGGAAGCGGAACAACTCGCGCGGAAAGCCACCGCGCAGCACGCTGGCCTGCGGGCCGCGCACCAGCACGAGGTTGTGCATGTCGAACTGCAGCTTGACGCTGTCGAGGTAGCCGACGACGACGACCTCCTGGCACTCGAGCAGCCCCTGCAGCCCGGGGTCGGTGCCGTCGATCGCGAAGCCGAGGCTGCCGCGTTCGATGTCCATGGTCCAGACCGTGCCGCGCACGGCGCTGCCGTCGCTGGCGTTGAGGTAGAGCTGCACATTGCCGTCGTAGAACTGGCGCAGCATCGCCGCGATCTGGCGCGGCGCGGTGATGCGGAATTCGTCCAGCCCGCCATGCGTGGCGGCCAGCTCGTCCAGCGGCATCGGAAGTGTCTCCACGGCGACGCTCCGGTTCAGTGAACGACCTTGGGGCGGCCGGCGAGCAGCTCGTCGAGCTCGTCGAGCCAGGGTTCGGCGAGCTGGCGGATCTCGGCGTCGTTGACGAGGATGCGCTGCATGATGCGCGACTTGAGCTGGGCCTCGTCAACGCCGAGCGGCTTCTCGGCGGCACGGTGCTTGAGCTGCGAGATCAGCAGCGCACAGGCGCCCTCGAGCTTGAGCACTTCATCCCAGTTGCCCGAGCGTGCGGCTTCCAGCATGTCCTGGCTGGCCTTTTCGATGGCTTCGTAGTAGTTGAGGAGTACGGTGGTCATGGCGGTCTCGATCCGTTGGGCGCTGTGCATGTCACTGGGCCTTCGTGGCCGCTGCGGCGCCGGGTCCGATCGCGACCCAGGCTGAACGCAACGGCTCCATCAGCCGAACGCACTCGTCGAGCGCTGCGGTGTCGTTGTGCATGTTCGCGTGCGTCAGGCGGCGCGTCACGTAGCTGTAGAGTGCCATCAGGTCGTCGGCGATCTTGCCGCCGGCGTCCACGTCGAGGTTTGCGAGCAGGCCTTCCTCGACGATGCGCACGGCACGCACGATGGCCTTGCCCTTGGGTTCGATCTTGCCCTGCTGCATCGCCACGCGCGCTTGCGCGACGGCATCGTTGAAACCGTCGAACAGCATCGTGACGAGCTGGTGAGGCGAGGCGTTCGGGACGCCGGTCTCGACGCCGATCTGGCGGTAGGTGCCGGCGAAGGCGTTGGCGGAATACACGGCGGCGGGCGCAAACATGATGGTGCTGCTTTCCTGAGGTGGGCTTGCCTTGAATATCGGTAGCCGACCCGCTGACTTGAGTACCTGGCCCCGCGCCCGATCGCGCTAAAAGGCGGGGTGCTGCGCGGCGATTTCGGGCGGCCTCAGCCAGGCGCCGGGCCGCCCCAAGCCGGCTGAGCACCCGCTCGGCGGGTGGCCTCGCGTACTCGCGAGGCCGGGTGCCTCATCCTCAGCCCGTGCTCTTGTTGTAGGCCGCGATCTGGTTGGTCAGGTAGGTGCTCGTGCTGTTGAGCCTGGCCATCGTCGCGTCCAGCGCGGTGTATTGCGCGCGCATGCGCTTCTCGATCGACGCCAGCCGCAGGCTCAGGCTGTCCTGATCTTTCTGGTTCTTCGTGAGTTCGTTGGCCAGGCCGGCGGTGCGCGTGGTCACGCTGCCGTCCGAGGCGAGCAGGGTTGTCGTGATGGTCTTGAATCGCTTCGCGAAGCCGTCCTGTGTGGCGTCGAGAACGTTCGAGTTGGAGAACATCTTCTTCAGTTCGCCCAGATTGGCCAGTGCGTTGTCGACCTTGGTCGCGTTGACCGTCATCGATCCGTCGATCTGCACCTCGAGGCCCACGTCCGACAGGTGGGCGAACATCGTCGACGCGCCGGAGGTCGAGCCGGCCAGGGTGCGCAGCTGGCGCTGAAGCGAGGTCGCCATGCTGTCGCCTTGCAGAATGCCGCCCTTCTTGTTGACCGCGTCGTACTTCGTGTCGGTGCTGATCAGCTGCACGACCGCGCTGTAGGCCGCTGCGAAGTCCGTCATCGTCTTCTTCAGCGCGTCGGTATCGGTGACGACGTCGACGCTCACGGGCGCAGCCGTCACGGCCGAAAGCTTCAGCGTCAACCCGTCGACGATGTTGGAGAGGGTGTTCGTCGGTGAACTCACGGCCAGGCCGTTGACGGTCGCCGCGGCGTTCGCCGCCGTCTGGTTCTGCGTCATGTCCTTCGCGCCGGTGTCGTAGTTCATGCCGGCCAGGCCGCTGGTGCGGAATGCGTTGTCGGCACCGGTGGTGTTGGAGCGGATGAGCAGCCGCGAGCCGGTCGCGTCGGTCATGATCAGCGCGGTCACGCCAGCGCCGCTGGCATTGATCTTGTCGCGCACGTCGGTCAGCGTGTCGGTGGCCGCGACGGCGATGTCCACCGCGGTGGCGCCGGCGTTCGGCGTGAAGCTGGTCTGCCCTGCGCCCCAGGTGCCGAGTTCGATGTGCAGTGTTCCGGCGCCCGGCGTGGCCGCGGCCGACGGGAACACCGACGTGGCGAGTGTCTGCACGCTGGCCAGTGACTGCACCGCCACGGAGTAGTTGCCGGGGGCCGAGCCGCTGGTCGATGCCGTGACCGCCTTCGCGTCCGATGAGGTGCTCGTCGTCTGAGCCCAGGTCGTCATGCTGGCCAGCTTGGTCGACAGATCCTTGAGCGTGGAGATGGTGCTCTTGACCTTGCCGTACTCCGAGACCGTACTCTGGATCTTCGACGCCTTGGTCTGAAGCGCCGTGAGCGGCTGCTTCTCGATCGCCATCAGCTGCGTGACGATCGAGTTCACGTCCAGGCCGCTGCCGATGCCCGCGGAACTGACTGTGGATGTGGCCATGAGTTGACTCCTTCAAAGTGCGCGCGGCGCCGAGAACGAAACCGATGCGGTTCCGCTCTGGCGCCACGGCGGGGCCGCGCTGTCGGCCGAGCCGCTGGCCTAGATCTCGGCCAAACCGGCGCGGACTTGAGCGACTTCTGCGATCAGTTGCGCAACAGCGTCATCACCTGCTGCGGCAGCTGGTTGGCCTGCGCGACCATCGCGTTGCCGGCCTGCTGCAGGATGTTGGCGCGCGACAGGTTTGCGGTTTCCATCGCGAAGTCAGCGTCCATGATCCGGCTGCGGGCGGCCGACTGGTTCTCGGCGCCGATCTGCAGGTTCGAGATCGTGAACGAAAAGCGGTTCATCGCCGCGCCATACGTGGCGCGGTCGGTGTTGATCACGTCGAGCTTGGCGTCGATCGCGGTCAGCGCGGTGTTGGCGGCGGCGGCCGTCGTGAGGCCACCGGCGACGGTGGTGATCGCGTTGGTCGTCACGCTCAGCGTATCGCCGACATTGGCGCCAACCTGGAAGGTCTGCGCGCCGGCACCCGCGCCGATGATGGCCAGGCCGTTGAACTTGGTCTGGGCGGCGATGTCGGTGATCTGCGTCGACAGTTGTTGATATTCCGTGTCGAGGTTCGCGCGGTCGCTGGTGCCGTTCGAGCCGTTGGCGGCTTGCACGGCCAGTTCACGCATGCGCTGCAGCGCGTCGGACACCGTGGCCAGTGCGCCGTCGGCGGTCTGCGCCAGCGAGATCCCGTCGTTGGCGTTGCGCGCCGCGACCGTCATGCCGCGGGCTTGTGCGTCCATGCGCTGGCCGATGGCCAGGCCGGCGGCATCGTCCTTGGCCGAGTTCACGCGCAGGCCGCTGGACAGGCGCTGCATCGCGGTGGCGAGCGAGTTCTGGCTCGTCGACGTGTTGCGCTGGGCGTTCATCGACGCCAGGTTGGTGTTGATCGTCTGGGACATGGAGGCACTCCTCGAGAATTCAGAAAATTCCGGCGGGTGCGCCGGTGCTCAGAGGGATTGATCGAACAAACCCGTGAGTGAATTCTTCGGCCGAATGCCGGGGCGCCATCGCTCGATGAGGGGGTGAACTCCGGTTCAGTTCTGAGGCGGGCAAAGAAAAGGCCGCCCGTTGCGGGGCGGCCTTGGTGTAGCGCGCGGACCGTGCGGCCCGCCGTGTTGGCTTGCGAATCAGCGAAGCAGCGTCATCACTTGCTGCGGCAGCTGGTTGGCTTGCGCGACCATCGCGTTGCCGGCTTGCTGCAGGATGTTGGCACGCGACAGGTTCGCGGTTTCCGATGCGAAGTCGGCGTCCATGATGCGGCTGCGGGCGGCCGACTGGTTCTCCGATGCGATCTGCAGGTTCGAGCTGGTGAATGCGAGGCGGTTCATCGAGGCACCGTAAGTCGCGCGGTCCGTATTGATCGTGTCCAGCTTGGCGTCGATCGCGGTGATGGCGGCAGTCGCCAGCGCCGCCGTCGTCAGGCCACCGGCCACGGTCGTGACGGCGGTGGTCGTGACCGTCATCGTGTCGCCGACGTTGGCGCCGACCTGGAAGGTCTGCGCACCAGCGCCGCCGCCAATGATGGCCGTGCCGTTGAACTTGGTTTGCGCTGCGATGTCGGTGATCTGCGTCGACAGCTGTTGATATTCCGTGTCGAGGTTGGCGCGGTCGGTCGTGCCGTTGGTGCCGTTGGCCGCTTGCACGGCCAGTTCACGCATGCGTTGCAGGGCGTCGGTCACGGTGGCCAGCGCGCCGTCAGCGGTTTGCGCCAGCGAGATGCCGTCGTTGGCGTTGCGGATCGCGACGTTCATGCCACGCGATTGAGCGTCCATGCGGTTGCCGATGGCGAGGCCGGCGGCGTCGTCCTTGGCCGAGTTGACCCGCAGGCCGCTGGACAGGCGCTGCATCGCGGTCGACAGCGAGTTCTGGCTCGTCGACGTGTTGCGCTGGGCGTTCATCGACGAGAGGTTGGTGTTGATGGTCATGGTCATTTGGAAAGCTCCTGAAAGGGTTGAAGTGACTTCCGGCATGAGCGCCGGCATTGCCTAGTCGGTCGATTCGTTCTTGCGTTCGCTGATGTGTGTACGGTCGTTCGATTCATCCGACTTGAACTGCCTCGGGCGGTGAAACCCGTGGCCTGCTGCGCCCGGCGTGAGTCATCCTCAGACATCGCCTGGGGGTTGATTCCCTGGCAACTCATCGGCCGGCTACTCCGGACCCCGGTTTCGATTTCTCGTCCCCGTTGGTTTCGTTATCGACGGAGCCTTTCGGCAACTTGAGGACTTTTGTCAAGGAAGAGTTGCGGGGCGAAAACCTGGCATTTCATCGTGACGTGTTCCAAAAAGTATCTTCGGCAGATTCACGCCGCCGCTTGAGCGCAATCGCATGAGAAGCGCGGTGCTCCGCCGCCTGCTCGGCGCATCGCGGGTGTGTGGCGCCCGGCACACTGCCTCCCCATATGAATGGCATCACACTCGTGCTGATTGCGCGCAACGAGGAGGCGGTGATCGCGCGCTGCCTGGCCAGCGCGCGCCCCTGGGTAGACCGCCTGCTCGTGCTCGACACCGGGTCGACCGATGCGACCGCCGCGCTTGCGCGCGACACCGGCGCCGTGGTCGAGCACTTCGCGTGGATCGACGACTTCGCCGCCGCGCGCAACCGCGCGCTCGACCTCGCGGACGCCGACTGGAACCTCGTGCTCGATGCCGACGAGTGGCTCACCGACGGCGGGCCTGCGCTGGCGGCACTGCGTACGACGGCACCATCGTTCGTCGGTGCGATCCGCATCGACAGCGACGTGAACGCCGACGGCGCGCGCGCCTCGAGCTGGATCTCTCGCGTGCTGCCGCGTGGCGTGCGCTACGAAGGTCGGGTGCACGAGCAACCGGTGCACGCGCTCGAGACGCGCCGTCTGCCGGTCCATGTCGGTCACGACGGCTACCGCCCGCAGGCGCTGGTGGCCAAGCGGGGCCGCAACGCCGCGCTGCTGGGGCGCGCGCTGCAGGACGCGCCGGGCGATGGCTATCTGCTCTATCAGCTCGGCAAGGATCATTCGGTGTACGAGCGCTATGCGCAGGCCGCGGACTGCTTCGAGCGTGCCGCACCGGCGCTGCGGGCGGGCGACCCGTGCCTGCACGACCTGGTGCTGCGCCGCCTGTTTGCGCTGAAGAAGTGCGGCCGGCACGAAGAGGCGGTGACGCTCGCCGAGACGCAGATGGCCACCTGGCACGACTCGCCCGACTTCTGGTTCACGCTGGGCGACCTGCTGCTGGACTGGTCCTGCGAGCAGCCCGAGCGTGCCAGCGAACTGCTGCCGATGATCGAGGCGAGCTGGCAGCGCTGCCTCGAGATCGGCGAGCGCCCGGACCTGGAGGGTGCCGTGCACGGTCGCGGCAGCGTGCTCGCCGCGAACAACCTCGCGGTGCTGCGAGCCGGCACGGCCCGCATCGAGGCGGCGCGCGGCCTCGGCGCGCGGGCCACGGCCGGCTTGTTCAAGTAGCGGCGGTTTCCGCTGCATATCGCGGCATCGGCGCCGCGGCCAGCCGGTACCGTAGCCGGGTGAAAACTGTGCACGCTCGCGTGAGGTCCGCATGAAGGCAGTCATCCTGGCCGGAGGCCTGGGCACGCGCCTGGCCGAAGAGACGACGGTGCGGCCCAAGCCCATGGTCGAGATCGGCGGCAAGCCCGTGCTGTGGCACATCCTGAAGGGCTACTCGCACCACGGCATCAACGACTTCGTGATCTGCCTCGGCTACCGCGGCTACCTGATCAAGGAGTACTTCGCGAACTACTTCCTGCACATGTCGGACGTGACCTTCGACCTGGCCGAGAACCGCATGGAGGTCTGCCATCGCCACTGCGAGCCGTGGCGCGTCACGCTCGTCGACACCGGCGAGCACACCCAGACCGGCGGCCGCCTGAAGCGCGTGCGCGACTACCTCGACGACGGCACCTTCTGCTTCACCTACGGCGACGGCCTGGCGGACGTGGATATCGCCGCGTCGATCCGCTTCCACCGCGAACACCAGCGCACCGCGACGCTGACGGCCGTGCAGCCCGCAGGCCGCTTCGGCGCACTCGACATCCAGGATCAGCGCATCACCCGGTTCGAGGAGAAGCCGCAGGGCGACGGCAGCTGGATCAACGGCGGCTTCTTCGTGCTCGAGCCCCAGGCGCTCGACCTGATCGAGAGCGACGCGACCGTGTGGGAGCGCGAGCCGATGGAAACGCTCGCGCGCAACGGGGAGTTGTCGGCCTACACGCACCGTGGCTTCTGGCAGCCGATGGACACGCTGCGCGACAAGACGCGGCTCGAAGACCTGTGGCGATCGGGCGAAGCGCCCTGGAAGGTCTGGTCGTGATCCGCGACGAGCGCGCGCTCGCCGCGGCGGATCTGCGCCATCTGTTCGGCGGCCTCTACGCCGGGCGCCGCGTGCTCGTCACCGGCCACACCGGCTTCAAGGGGTCGTGGCTCGTGATGTGGCTGCAGGCGATGGGCGCCGAGGTATGCGGCCTCGCGCTGCCCGCGCCGCCCGGGCCCAGCCACGGCAGGCTGTTGCGGCTGCCGATCGGCGAGGTGCTGATCGACCTGCGCGATGCCGCCGCGGTGCGCCGTGCCGTGCAGGGCTTCGAGCCCGATTTCGTGTTCCATCTGGCGGCCCAGGCGCTCGTGCGCCGCAGCTACCGCGAGCCGGCGGCCACCTTCGACACCAACGTGCTGGGGCTGGTGAACCTGCTCGAGGCCGTGCGCGCGACGCCGAGCGTGCGCGCGGTGATCAACGCCACCTCCGACAAGTGCTACGCCAACCGCGACACCGCGCGCGGCTACTGCGAGGACGACGCACTCGGCGGCCATGACCCGTACAGCGCCTCGAAAGCATGCGCCGAGATCGTCTCGGCCAGCTACCGCAGCAGCTTCCTGTCGCACGACGACGGCCGCGGGCATGCGGTCGCGCTCGCCACCGCGCGGGCCGGCAATGTGATCGGCGGCGGCGACTGGAGCGAAGACCGCCTGATCCCCGACCTTGTGCGCTCGGCCGGCGCCGGGCAGGCGGTGCGCATCCGCTACCCGAATGCCACGCGACCCTGGCAGCACGTGCTGGAGCCGCTGGCGGGCTATCTGCTGCTCGGGCAGCAGTTGCACACCGACCCGCACGACGTGGGCGAGGCCTGGAACTTCGGGCCCGATGCTGCGGGCGAACTCAGTGTCGGCGACGTCATCGCGCGCTTCTCGGCCCAATGGCCCGCGGTGCGCTGCGAGGTCGACGCCGCGCCGCAGCCGCACGAGGCGACGCTGCTGCACCTGGACTGCCGCAAGGCCCGCACGCGCCTGGGCTGGCGGCCTGTCTGGGACAGCGCGACCACCTTCGAGCGCACCGCACGCTGGTACCGGCAACTGCACGAGCACGGCGCGCTGCACAGCCTGGACGACCTGCACGGCTATGTGGCCGACGCGCGCGCGGCCAGCCTGGTGTGGGCCGCATGAAGTTCCACCCGACGCCGATCGCCGGACTGTTCGAGATCGAGACCCTGCCGCACGGCGACGCGCGCGGCAGCCTGACGCGCCTGTACTGCGCCGCGGCCTTCGACGAGGTCGCGCCCGGCCTGCGCTTCGTGCAGGTCAATCACTCGATCACGCGCTCGCGCGGCACGCTGCGCGGCCTGCACTACCAGCACTCGCCGGCGCTCGAAGCCAAGCTCATTCGCTGCATGCGCGGCCGCGTGTTCGATGTGGCGGTCGACCTGCGCGCCGGTTCGCCCACGTTCGCGCGCTGGCACGCCGTCGAGCTCTCGGCCGACAACCAGCGCCAGATCTTGATCCCGCCGGGCTGCGCGCATGGCTTCCAGACGCTGGCCGATGACTGCCAGCTGCTCTACCAGCACAGCGCGGCCTACACGCCGGCCTGCGAGGCCGGGCTGCGCTTCGATGACCCGCGCCTCGCGATCGCATGGCCCGAGGCCGTGACGGAGATGTCCGCGCGCGACCGCGGTTTCGCGCCGATGGGCGACCGTTTCGAAGGCCTGCGCGCATGAAGTGCCGCCACTGCGCGACCGCGCTGGATGAGGTGAACGATGTGTTCATCGACCTCGGCACCGCGCCGCCGTCGAATGCATTCCTGCGCGAGCGCGACCTCGCGCGCGCGGAAGCGCACTTCCCTCTGAAGGTGCTGACCTGCCCGGCGTGCAAGCTCGTGCAGGTCGACGAGGTGCAGCGCCACGATGCGCTGTTCTCGGACGACTATGTCTACTTCTCGTCGTACTCGTCGTCGTGGCTCGCGCACGCGCGGCGCTACGTGGACGAGGCGGCCGAGCGGCTGCGGCTGACCGCGTCGTCGCTGGTGATGGAGGTGGCGTCGAACGACGGCTACCTGCTGCAATATGTGGCGGAGCGTGGCATCCCGTGCGTCGGCATCGAGCCCACCGCGAGCACGGCGACGGTGGCGCGCGCGAAAGGCATCGACACGATCGGCGAGTTCTTCGGTCGCGGGTTCGGCGAACGCTTCGCCGCCGCGCGCGGGCAGGTCGATCTGGTGCTGGGCAACAACGTGCTCGCGCACGTGCCCGACATCAACGACTTCGTCGCCGGCTTCCGCGAGGTGCTGGCGCCGGGCGGCACGGTCACGGTCGAGTTCCCGCACCTGTTGCAGCTGGTGCGGCAGGGCCAGTTCGACACCGTGTATCACGAGCATTTCTCGTACCTGTCGCTGCACACGGTGCAGCGCATCCTCGAAGCGCAGGGCCTCATCGTGTGGGACGTCCAGACGCTGCCCACGCACGGCGGCTCGCTGCGCGTGTGGGCGCAGCACCGCGCGAACCCTCGGCCGGCCACCGCGCGTGTGGCCGACATGCTGGGCGAGGAAGACGCGGCCGGCATGGGTGCACCGGCCTTCTACCGCGGGCTGCAGGCGCGCGCCGACCGCATCAAGGACGCGCTGCTGTCGTTCCTGATCGAGCGCAAGCGGGCCGGTGCCACGGTGGCCGCCTACGGCGCTGCGGCCAAGGGCAACACGCTGCTGAACTATGCGGGCATCCGGCCCGATCTGCTGCCCTTCGTCGTCGACGCGTCGCCGCACAAGCAGGGCCGCTACCTGCCGGGCTCGCGCATCCCGGTCGTGCCCGAGAGCGTGCTGCGCGAGCGGCGGCCGGATTTCGTGCTGATCCTGCCGTGGAACCTGCGCGACGAGATCGCCACGCAGCTCGCCTACGTGCGCGAGTGGGGCGGTCGATTGGTGACGGCCGTGCCCGAGCTGCGCCTCGACTGAACTGGCGGATCTTGCGGGTTTAGGCGGCTTTGCCCGCCCTTATCCGGCGCTCGGATCGCGCGCCATTGCCTAGAGTGATGCACAGACACATCACCGCTAGGAGACGCCCATGGTTCCGGTGTTCAAACCGCTGATCGAGCAGGAAGAGATCGACGCCAGCCGCGAGTCGCTGGAGCTCGGCTGGCTCGGCATGGGCAGCTACGTCTCGGCGTTCGAGGAGAAGGTCAAGGCCATCATTGGCGCGCCGGATCGGCACGTCGCCGCGGTCAGCACCGGCACCGCGGGGCTGCACATCGCGCTGCTGGTGGCCGGCGTCGGCCCGGGCGACGAGGTGATCGTGTCGTCGTTCAACTGCTCGGCGGACTTCCAGGCGATCAGCTGGGTCGGCGCCGACATCGTGTTCTGCGACTGCGACGACGACACCCTCGCGATCGATCTCGACAAGGCCCATGCGCTGGTCACACCGCGCACCAAGGCGATGATCGTGATGGACTACGACTGCATCATGTGCGACCACGACGGCGTGGCGCGCTTTGCCGAACAGCACGGCATCCGCATCATCCACGACGCCGCGCACTCGTTCGGCTCGCAATACAAGGGCCGCATGGTCGGCAGCTTTTCCGACATCTGCGTGTTCAGCCACGACCCGGTGAAGACCGTCACCTGCCTCGACGGCGGCACCATCGTCGTGAAGACCGAGACCGAACTGCGCCAGGTCCACGAGCTGCGCCTGCTTGGCATGCAGCAGCCGGCCGAGGTGATGTACCAGAACAAGCGCGCGTGGACCTTCGACGTGGAACGCGTGGGCTTTCGCTACCACATGCTCAACATGCACGCGGCGATCGGCCTCGCGCAGCTCGGCAAGCTCGACGTGATCGCGCAGACGCGGCGCGATGCCTCGCGTGCCTACAACGCCGCGCTGGCCGGCATGCCGCTGGTACGCACGCCGCAGACCGACTTCGAGGGCGTGAACCCGTTCCTGTACTACATCCGCGTGCCATCGCACGATCGTGACGGCCTGCGCGCGTTCCTCAAGGAGGAGGGCGTGGACACCGGCATCCACTGGCAGCCCGGCCACTGGTTCACGCTGTGGAAGGAATGCAAGGCCGGCGACCTGAGCGTGACGGATCGCGTCGGCAAGGAGATCCTCTCGCTGCCGCTGCACTCGAAGATGCCGATCGCGACCGTGCACCAGGTCGCCGACAAGATCCACACCTACTTCGCGCGGATCGCATGATCGCGCGGACAGGGCGCGCGCTGCTGCGCTCGCTGAAGGACAGCACGCATGCGGGCGCGCCCACTCTGGCCCTGCCCGTCGGCAGCCCGGTGCGCGCTCTGCTGCGGCCGATCGCGACGGTGCCGGGCGCGACCGACGCGACCGATGTGGCGCTGCTCGGCGAGTGGCGCAACCGGCACGTCAAGTCGTTCCTGACCGAGTTCGTCGCGAACGACGCCCGCACGAGCGCGTGGCTCACCGGCGCGATCCACCGCGACGGCGGCAAGATGCTGTTCATGCTCGACGCACTGGACGGCACACGCCTGGGCCACCTCGGACTCGGCTTCATCGACTGGCAGGACTGCTACGGCGAGGCCGATGCGATCGTCAGCGGCGGCGCCTCGCCGCCGGGGCTGATGAAGGAGGCCCTGCAGACGCTGCTGCGCTGGGCGCGCGAGCAGCTCGGCCTGCGCACGCTGGCCGTGCGCGTGCGCTCCGACAACCCGGCCGTCGCGTTCTACGAGAAGGTGGGCTTTCGCGAGATCCGTCGCGTGCCGCTGACCGTGAAGCACCAGCCCGGCATGGTGGTGTGGACCGAGGACGCGACGCTCGCTCAGAGCAACGCCCACCTCGTGCACATGCGCTACGAAGGGCGCTGAAGTGAGACCCCCACGCGCACGTTGTTCGCTGCCCTCCGAGGGGGCGTCTCAGCGCCTTCGGGCGGCCGGGCGGCGCTGAGTGGAGATCCTCCGCCTCGGCCGTGAGGGCTTGTTGCGCTACCTGCTGCGCCAGCTCGACCAGGTGATTCCTGACGAGCGTGATGCCTCGACACTGATCGCTTCGCATCTCGACGCCGCGCTCGCGCGGTTGCGCCACTGCATCCACGGCGTGAAGGTCTGGCCCGACGAGCGCTTCGACTACCTGCACTCGACGCAGTACTGCCTGTTCCTGTACTACCTGTCGAACACGATCTGGCGCGCCACCGGCGAGACCGAGGTGCCGACCAAGCTGTTCCTGCTCAACAAGGCGCTGAACGGCATCGACTGCTTCTACGAGATCGCGCTGCCCGAGGTCTTCTTCATCGGCCACTCGGTGGGCATCGTGCTCGCGAAGGCGACGTACGGCGAGAAGCTCGTGCTGTACCAGAACTCCACCGTCGGCAAGAACCACGGTATTGCGCCGGTGATCGAGGCCGGCGTGGTGATGTACCCGAACACCGCCATCATCGGCCGCAGCCATGTGCGCGCGGGCTCGGTGGTGTCGCAGGGCACCAGCGTGGTCAACCAGGACACGCCGGGCGACACGCTCGTGTTCAACGCGGGGGAAGGGCGGCTCACGTTCAAGCCGCTGGGCACGCCGGTTCTCGGCGAATTCTTTCGCGCCTGAGGGCGCGTCGGTCTAGAGGCCGAACTTGCCGGCGAGGTGGCGCTCGTGCAGCACGCGCACGTTTCGCTGTGCCGCGTGCGCACTGTCGAGCTGCTGCGCGGCGGCCGCATCGTGGCGGACGAACAGCAGCGCGTCGTTCATGCGGTCGCAATCGGAGAGGTCGGGCACGAACTCGACTGGCATGCCGGCCTCGCGCGCGAGGTAGTCGCGCTCGTCGGCGCCGGTCGTGCCGACGCAGACCATCTGCTGCATGCCGCGCGTGAGCTCGGGATCGCGCAGCAGGAACGCGAGCATCGCCTCGGCGGCCAGGCCGGCGAGCGGCAGCGGCAGCAGCGCTTCATAGCCCATGCCGCGCAGGCGCATCGCGAGGTAATACGTGTCGATGGGGTTGCGCCGGTTCTGATGCCGCAGCCGGATCGCCACGGCCATGCGGCTCGCCACCATCTCCTGGATGCGCAGGTGGAAGCCGGTGCGCTCCTCGGGCGTGATCGGCGTGCCGCTGCGCGCGAGCAGGTACTCGAGGCCGCCGCGGTAGCGATCCCATGCGTGCTCGACCTCGTCGGTGCCGAGCTGATCGCGCACCTCGTCGGCGAAGTAGTTCGTGATGGCCACATAGAACGGCTGCTGCTGGATGAGCACCGCGCCCCTCGTGAGGTAATCGGCCGCGTGCATGAAGGCGAGGAAGGCGTGCTCGTTGATGCGCGGCATCGTCGCCTCGAACACGTCGCGCCGGGTGATCTGGATCTCGGGGAAGATGTGGTGGCGCAGGATGTGGTCGAGCAGCTGGCCGTGCTGGCCGCGCTCAATGCGCAGGTCGTGCGGCACGCTGTAGAACTGGCCCTGCGGCTGCTGCGCGACGAGGTCGAACATCAGCCATGGGGCGTAGACGACGCCGATCGCGGGGTCGGCCTCCATCTTCGCGATCGCGGCCGTGACCTGGTCGCCGAGCAGGCTGTCGTCGTCCGACACGTAGACGAGGTAGCGACCGATCGCCTTGGACATCACGAACTGCCAGTTCGGGTAGCCGCCGATGTTGGTCTCGTGGCGCAGGTAGCGGATCGGCAGGCGATCCGTGAAGCTGTTCACGACCGCCGCGGTGTCGTCGGGCGAGGCGTTGTCGGCGATCACCAGCTCGTACGGAAACGGGAACGCCTCGAGCTGCGCGACGAGGCTGTCGAGCAACGAGCGCAGGTAGCGGGCGCGCTTGTAGGTGGGAACGCAGAAGCTGACCAGCGGCGGTGTCGCGTGTGAGGGCATGGCGGCGATTTTGCGGCGCGCGCCCTGCGGCGTATCCACCGAAGAGGCGCCGATTGACCAGCCTGATCGGGTCTTCCTGTAGGAGTTTGCCTGACAAGCGGCAGGGAAAAAGAAGGACTCAAGTGGCAGCGCCCCCCTGATGCCGCTGGCCCGGGGGCGTCCGCACAATCCATTTCACGTTGAAACGCAAAGCAACGCAAACCGACGCTACAGAACATTCACAAGAGAACCTCCCGGAGCCCGCATGAACGCTGACCAGATCCTGACCGAAATTCGCGAAGCCAATCTGTCGTACCTGATGCTGGCCCAGAGCCTCATCCGTGCCGACAAGGAGCAAGCCCTGTTCCGCCTCGGCGTCAGCGAAGAGAGCGCTGCGATGATCGCGCTGCTGACCCCGGCGCAGATGATGAAGGTCGCCTCGGGCAACACGCTGCTGTG
>JBDTVC010000091.1:0-16924 GCA_040007475.1 Burkholderiales bacterium | reverse complement strand
GGCCGCTCGCGCACCCGTACCGCATGGTCGCGCACAACGGCGAGATCAACACGGTGAAGGGCAACTTCAACTGGATGCGCGCGCGCGAAGGGGTGATGAAGTCGCCGGTGCTCGGTGACGACCTGCAGAAGCTCTACCCGATCAGCTTCGAGCACCAGTCCGACACGGCGACCTTCGACAACGCGCTCGAGCTGCTGGTGATGAGCGGCTACTCGCTCGCGCACGCCGCGATGATGATGATCCCCGAGGCCTGGGAACAGCACGCGACGATGGACGAGCGCCGCCGTGCGTTCTACGAATACCACGCCGCGATGATGGAGCCGTGGGACGGTCCGGCCGCGATGGTCTTCACCGACGGCCGCCAGATCGGCGCCACGCTCGACCGCAACGGCCTGCGCCCGACGCGCTACATCGTGACGGACGACGATCTGGTCGTCGGCGCGTCCGAGTCCGGCGTGCTGCCGATTCCCGAGAACAAGATCATCAAGAAGTGGCGTCTGCAGCCGGGCAAGATGCTGCTGATCGACCTGGAGCAGGGCCGCATCATCGAGGACGAAGAACTGAAGAACCAGTTCGCGTCGGCCAAGCCGTATCGGCAGTGGATCGAGAGCGTGCGCGTGAAGCTCGAAGACGTGCCGGCTGTCGCCACCGCGCCCGCTGCATATCGCGAGTCGCTGCTGGACCGCCAGCAAGCCTTCGGCTACACACAGGAGGACATCAAGTTCCTGCTCAGCCCGATGGCACAAGCCGGCGAAGAGGGCATCGGTTCGATGGGCAACGACTCGCCGCTCGCGGTGCTGTCGGACAAGAACAAGCCGCTGTACAACTACTTCAAGCAGCTGTTCGCGCAGGTCACGAACCCGCCGATCGACCCGATCCGCGAAGCGATCGTGATGTCGCTGGTGTCGTTCATCGGCCCGAAGCCGAATCTGCTCGACATCAACGCGGTAAATCCGCCGATGCGGCTCGAAGTGCCGCAGCCCGTTCTCGACTTCACCGACATGGCGCGGCTGCGCGAGATCGAGAAGCACACGGGCGCCAAGTTCAAGAGCTACGAGCTCAACATCACGTACCCGGTGGCGTGGGGTGACGAGGGCGTCGAGGCCAAGCTCGCGTCGCTGTGCGCCGAGTGCGTCGATGCGCTGAAGAGCGGGCACAACATCCTGATCATCAGCGACCGCCAGATGGACCGCGATTTCGTCGCGATCCCCGCGGTGCTCGCGCTGTCGGCGATCCACCAGCACCTGGTGCGCGAAGGGCTGCGCACGACCGCCGGGCTCGTTGTCGAGACCGGCTCGGCGCGCGAGGTGCATCACTTCGGCGTGCTCGCCGGCTACGGCGCGGAAGCGGTGCACCCCTACCTCGCGATGGAGACGCTGGTCGACATCCACAAGGACCTGAGCGGCGATCTGTCGGCCGAGAAGGCGATCTACAACTACGTGAAGGCGGTCGGCAAGGGTCTCTCGAAGATCATGTCCAAGATGGGTGTGTCGACCTACATGTCGTACTGCGGCGCGCAGCTGTTCGAGGCCATCGGGCTCGAGAAGGCGCTGGTCGAGAAGTACTTCCGCGGCACCGCGAGCCAGGTCGGCGGCATCGGCGTGTTCGAGGTCGCCGAGGAGGCGATCCGCATGCACACCGCCGCGTTCGGTGACGACCCGGTGCTGGCCAACATGCTCGACGCCGGCGGCGAATACGCGTGGCGCGTGCGCGGCGAAGAGCACATGTGGACGCCCGACGCGATCGCCAAGCTGCAGCACGCGGCGCGCGCGAACAAGTTCGACACGTACAAGGAATACGCCCAGATCATCAACGACCAGTCGCACCGCCACATGACGCTGCGGGGGCTGTTCGAATTCAAGGTCGATCCGAGCAAGGCCATCGCGATCGACGAGGTCGAGCCGGCGAGCGAGATCGTCAAGCGCTTCGCGACCGGCGCGATGTCGCTCGGCTCGATCAGCACCGAGGCGCACGCGAACCTCGCGGTGGCGATGAACCGCATCGGCGGCAAGTCCAACACCGGCGAGGGCGGCGAAGACCCGGCGCGCTATCGCAACGAGCTGAAGGGCATCCCGATCAAGCAGGGCACGAAGTTCAGCGATGTGATCGGGCCGGGCAACATCCAGGTCGACTTCGAGCTGAACGAGGGCGACTCGCTGCGCTCGAAGATCAAGCAGGTCGCGTCGGGCCGCTTCGGCGTCACGACCGAGTACCTGCAGAGCGCCGACCAGATCCAGATCAAGATGGCGCAGGGCGCGAAGCCCGGCGAAGGCGGCCAGCTGCCCGGGGGCAAAGTCACCGACTACATCGGCATGCTGCGCTACTCGGTGCCGGGCGTCGGCCTCATATCGCCGCCGCCGCACCACGACATCTACTCGATCGAAGACCTCGCGCAGCTCATCCACGACCTGAAGAACGCCAACGCGCGCGCCAGCATCAGCGTCAAGCTCGTCAGCGAAGTGGGCGTGGGCACGATCGCGACCGGCGTGGCCAAGGCCAAGGCCGACCACGTCGTGATCGCGGGTCACGATGGCGGCACGGGCGCGTCGCCGTGGAGCTCGATCAAGCACGCCGGCACGCCCTGGGAACTCGGCTTGGCCGAGACGCAGCAGACGCTGGTGCTGAACCGCCTGCGCTCGCGCATCCGCGTTCAGGCCGACGGCCAGATGAAGACCGGCCGCGACGTGGTGATCGGCGCGCTGCTCGGCGCCGACGAGTTCGGGTTTGCGACCGCGCCGCTGGTGGCCGAGGGCTGCATCATGATGCGCAAGTGCCACCTGAACACCTGCCCGGTCGGCGTCGCGACGCAGGACCCGGTGCTGCGCAAGAAATTCCAGGGCCGGCCCGAGCACGTCGTCAACTTCTTCTTCTTCATCGCCGAGGAAGCGCGCAGCATCATGGCGCAACTGGGCATCCGCAAGTTCGACGACCTGATCGGTCGCTCCGATCTGCTCGACACGAAGAAGGGCGTCGAGCACTGGAAAGCGAGCGGCCTGGACTTCAGCCGCATCTTCGCGCAGCCCGCCGCACCGGCCGAGGTACCGCGCCGGCAGACCGAAGAGCAGGACCACGGACTGTCGCGCGCGCTCGACGTGAAGCTGATCGAGAAGTGCCGCCCCGCGATCGACCGCGGCGAGAAGGTGCAGTTCATGGAGGAAGTGCGCAACGTCAACCGCACCGTGGGCGCGATGCTCTCGGGCGAGCTGATCCGCGTGCGGCCCGAAGGCCTGCCCGACCACACCATCTTCATCCAGATGGAAGGCACCGGCGGCCAGAGCTTCGGTGCGTTCCTGGCCAAGGGCATCACGATCTACCTGATCGGCGACGCCAACGACTACACCGGCAAGGGCATGAGCGGCGGCCGCATCGCGATCCGGCCGAGCATCGAGTTCCGCGGTGACGCCGTCAACAACATCATCGTCGGCAACACGGTGTTGTATGGCGCGACCAGCGGCGAGGCGTTCTTCCGCGGCGTGGCCGGCGAGCGCTTCGCGGTGCGGCTCTCGGGTGCGAGCGCGGTCGTCGAAGGCACGGGCGACCACGGCTGCGAGTACATGACCGGCGGCACCGTCGCCGTGCTCGGCAAGACCGGCCGCAACTTCGCCGCCGGCATGAGCGGCGGCATCGCCTACGTGTACGACGAGGACGGCAGTTTCACGACTCGCTGCAACACCGCGATGGTGACGCTCGACAAGGTGCTCAGCGCTGCCGAACAGGAAGCCAGCGGTGACAAGGCGCTGTGGCACCACGGGCAGTCCGACGAGGCCACACTGAAGAAGCTGATCGAGGACCACCACAAGTGGACGGGCAGCCTGCGTGCGCGCCACATCATGGACCACTGGGTCGAGTCACGCGCGAAGTTCGTCAAGGTGTTCCCGAACGAATACAAGCGCGCGCTGGGCGAACAGGCCGCGAAGGCTGCGACGACCAAGGCTATCCAAGACGCCGGTGGCAAGACCACGGCCAAGGGCCAGCCCGTGCCCGCCAAGTAAGCCCGACCACGCAACACGATCACGCGAGACATCATGGGAAAAGTCACCGGCTTCATGGAATACGAGCGGCTCGAAGAGGGCTACGCGCCCGTCGCCGAGCGCCTCAAGAACTACAGCGAGTTCGTCATCGGCCTGAAGCCCGATGAGGCGAAGGTGCAGGCGGCCCGCTGCATGGACTGCGGCACGCCGTTCTGCAACAACGGCTGCCCGGTCAACAACATCATTCCCGACTTCAACGACCTCGTGTATCGCGGCGACTGGAAGAACGCATTCGCGGTGCTCGACTCGACCAACAACTTCCCCGAGTTCACCGGCCGCATCTGCCCCGCGCCGTGCGAGGCGGCGTGCACGCTCAACGTCAACGACGACGCGGTCGGCATCAAGAGCATCGAGCACGCGATCATCGACAAGGCCTGGGCCGAAGGCTGGGTCGTGCCGCGCCCGGCCAAGGTCAAGACGGGCAGACGAGTTGCCGTGGTCGGCTCCGGTCCGGCCGGCATGGCCGCCGCGCAGCAGCTCGCGCGCGCCGGCCACGACGTGACGCTGTTCGAGAAGAACGATGCGATCGGCGGGCTGATGCGCTTCGGCATCCCCGACTTCAAGATGGAGAAGTCGCACATCGACCGGCGCGTCAAGCAGATGCAGGCCGAGGGCGTGACGATGCGCACCAACGTGCTCGTTGGCAAGCTGCCTGAAGGCACGAAGGTCACCAACTGGGCCAAGGAGACGGTGACGCCGGAAGAACTCGATGCGCAGTTCGATGCGGTGCTGCTGACCGGCGGTGCCGAGCAGTCGCGCGATCTGCCGGTGCCGGGGCGCGACCTCGACGGCATCCACTTCGCGATGGAGTTCCTGCCGCAGCAGAACCGCATCAACGCCGGCGGCAAGGTCAAGGGCCAGCTGCGCGCCGATGGCAAGCACGTCGTCGTGATCGGCGGCGGCGACACCGGCAGCGACTGCGTCGGCACGAGCAACCGCCACGGTGCCGTCAGCGTCACGCAGTTCGAGCTGCTGCCGATGCCGCCCGAAACGGAGAACAAGCCACTCGTCTGGCCCTACTGGCCGATCAAGCTGCGCACGTCGTCGAGCCACGACGAGGGCTGCGAGCGCGAGTTCGCGATCGCGACCAAGGAGTTCATTGGCGGCGAGGGCAAAGACAAGGGCAAGGTCAAGGCGCTGAAGGCCGTGCGCGTCGAGTGGCAGGGCGGCAAGATGGTCGAGGTGCCGGGCTCCGAGCAGGTGCTGCCGGCCGACCTGGTGCTGCTCGCGATGGGCTTCGTGAGCCCGGTGGCGAGCGTGCTCGAGGCCTTCGGCGTCGACAAGGATGCGCGTGGCAACGCCAAGGCGAGCATGGATTCGAGCGGCGGCTACGCGACCAACGTGCCGAAGGTGTTCGCCGCCGGTGACATGCGGCGCGGCCAGTCGCTCGTGGTCTGGGCGATCCGCGAGGGCCGCCAGGCTGCGCGCGCGGTCGACCTGTTCCTGATGGGCCGGACCGATCTTCCGCGCTGAACCGCTTACGAATACTCACCTTGTGGCTGCGAGGCAAACACAGACGAGCCCGCTCTGCGCGCTTGCAAGGCACATGCGACAATCGTTCCGGCTCCGCGGGCAGCACGCCCGCGACTACAAGCAGAACGAATGTCGAGTGAATCCCTTCGTCCCAACGCCGCATCTCCCAGCACCGACACGCTGATCGACATCGATCACGTGACCTTCGGCTACGACGCCAGCCGCACGATCCTCAATGATGTCTCGCTGAGTTTTCAGCGTGGCAAGGTCACGGCAATTCTCGGCGGTTCGGGTTGTGGCAAGACGACCCTGCTTCGGCTGATCGCCGGCGTGCATCCGGTCAACACGGGCACGGTGCGCTTCGACGGTGAGGTCGTCGACTCGCGCGACAAGGTGCAGCTCTTCAGACTGCGGCGTCGCCTCGGCATGCTGTTCCAGTTCGGCGCGCTGTTCACCGACCTGTCGGTGTACGAGAACGTTGCGTTCCCGCTGCGTGAGCACACCGAGCTCGACGACACGATGATCCGCGACATCGTGCTGATGAAGCTCAATGCCGTCGGCCTGCGCGGTGCGGCGCAGTTGCGCATCTCCGAGATCTCGGGCGGCATGTCGCGCCGCGTGGCGCTGGCGCGCGCGATCGCGCTCGACCCCGAACTGATCATGTACGACGAGCCCTTCGCCGGCCTCGACCCGATCTCGATGGCCGTCGCCGCGAACCTGATCCGCACGCTGAACGACACGACCGGGGCGACCTCGATGATCGTCTCGCACGATGTGCAGGAGTGCTTCTCGATCTGCGACTACGCCTACCTGTTGTCGTCGCAGGGCCGCGTCGTCGCGCACGGCCGGCCGCAGGAGCTCAATGCCTCCGAAGACGCCGAGGTGCGCCAGTTCATCCGCGGCGAGCCCGACGGGCCGGTGCGCTTCCACTACCCGGCGAGATCGCTGGCCGAAGACCTGGGGGTCAAGGCGTGACCAATCCGCTCCAGAAGATCGGGCAGGTGGCGCTCGAGGTCTTGCGTGGGCTCGGCCACAACGCGACCTTCTTCGTCGACCTCTTGCGCAACCTGCCGGCCGCGATGCGCCGGCCTTTTCTGATCGTGGCGCAGGTGCATGCGATCGGCAACCTCTCGCTCGTCATCATCATGGCCTCGGGGCTGGCGGTGGGCTTCGTGCTGGCGCTGCAGTCGTACTACGCGCTGGCGACCTACGGCGCCTCGGAGTCGCTCGGCCTGCTCGTCAACCTGTCGCTGGTGCGCGAACTCGGGCCGGTCGTCACCGCGCTGCTCTTCGCCGGCCGGGCCGGCACCTCGCTGACGGCCGAGATCGGCCTGATGAAGGCCGGCGAGCAACTCGCCGCGATGGAGATGATGGCGATCGACCCGAAGAGTCGCGTGCTCGCGCCGCGCTTCATCGGCGGCATCATCGCGATGCCCGTACTCGCCGTGTTGTTCTCGGCGGTCGGTATTCTGGGCGCCTACGTGGTGGCGGTGCGGCTGATCGGCGTAGACGACGGCAACTTCTGGTCCATCATGCAGAACGGCGTGGACGTGTGGCGCGATGTGGGCAACGGCATCATCAAGAGCATCGTGTTCGGCGTGATCTGCACCTTCGTGGCCGTGTATCAGGGCTACGAGGCGAAGGCCACGCCAGAAGGCGTGGCGCACGCGACGACACGCACCGTCGTGATCGCGTCGCTGAGTGTGCTGGCGACCGACTTCGTGCTCACGGCGATGATGTTCACGCACTGAAGCAGAACGCAATGAACGAGGTGAATCATGGGTAGGCATCATGGGTAAAGATCATGGGTAAGAGAGGCATCGAGACGCTGGTCGGCTTCTTCGTGCTGCTGGGCATCCTCGGGCTGTTGTTCCTGGCACTGAAGGCGGCCAACCTGGGCAGCTTCACGTCCTCGGGCGACACGTATGCGCTCACGGCCAAGTTCGACAACATCGGCGGGCTGAAGGTGCGCGCGCCGGTGCGCAGCGCAGGCGTCACGGTCGGGCGCGTCGCGTCGATCACGCTCGATCCCAAGACCTACCAGGGTGTGGTGCGCCTCGACATGCAGCGCAACGTGCAGTTCCCGAGCGACTCCTCGGCGCGCATCCTCACTTCGGGCCTGCTCGGCGACCAGTACATCGGTCTCGAGGCGGGCGCCGAGGAGAAGACGTTCGCCGCGGGCGACGTGATCAAGCAGACCCAGTCGGCCGTCGTGCTCGAAAGCCTGATCAGCCAGTTCCTGTTCAACAAGGCGGCCGATGCCGGCTCCGCGACGCCGTCGAGCGGAGGGAAGAAGTGAAGCGTCTGGCAAGCCTGGGCCTGGTCGCGGCGCTGTCGCTCGCGCTCGGCGGCTGCGCGACCACGACCGCGATCGTCAAGGATGCGCGCGGGGGCCCTGGTGCGCGGCTCGACCCGTGGGAGAACTGGAACCGCAAGGTGTTCTCGTTCAACGAGAGCCTGGACGAGAACGTGTTGAAACCGGTTGCCACCGGGTACGCCAAGGTGGTGCCGCAGTTCGTGCGCCGCAGCGTCGACAACTTCTTCGCCAACACGGCCGACGCGTGGTCGGCGGTCAACAACGTGCTGCAGGGCAAGGCCGAGCCGGCGCTGCAGGACATCGTGCGCGTGACCACCAACACCGTGTTCGGCTTCTTCGGTGTGCTCGACATCGCGAGCGAGATGGGCCTGGAGCATCACTACGAAGACTTCGGCCAGACGCTGGGCCAATGGGGCTTCGGTGCGGGGGCCTACGTGGTGTGGCCGCTGCTCGGGCCGTCGTCGGTGCGCGACTCCGCGGCATTGCCGCTGGATCGTTCCTTCGCTTCGCCCGCCGAATACATCAAGGAAGGCCGCTGGCAGGCTGGCATCACGGTGCTGCAAGTCATCAACACGCGCGCCAACCTGCTGGGCGCCAGCAAGCTGCTCGATGACATCGCGCTCGACAAGTACAGCTTCATCCGCGATGCGTACCTGCAGCGTCGCCGCAGCCTCGTGTTCGACGGCGATGCGCCCCAAGCGAAGGATTTGTCCGATACGGCGGATGCGCCCGCAGTGCCCGCGTCCGCAGCCTCCGTAGCGGCCCCGGCGCCTCCGGCGTCCGCCGCGTCCGCTCCATGACCTCCACCCGGGCCACGTGAACCGCGAGCCCGCCTCGCGCGTTGAGGTTCCGGTACCCTGAAAGGAAACCACATGATCTCGAAGCGATTGATCCCCTGGCTGACGGCCGCCCTGCTGGGCGCGAGCGCGGCGCTCGCGCACGCGCAAGCCACGAAGGCGCCCGACGCGCTGATCAAGGAGGTCTCCAGCGACGTGCTCGACGCCGTCAAGGCCGACAAGTCGATCAAGCAAGGCGACGTGAACAAGGTCATCGCGCTCGTCGATGCGAAGGTCATGCCGCACGTCAATTTCCAGCGCATGACGGCGTCGGCCGTCGGCCGCTACTGGCGCCAGGCCACGCCCGAGCAGCAGAAGCGCCTGCAGGACGAGTTCAAGATCCTGCTCGTGCGCACCTATTCCGGCGCGCTGGCCCAGGTGCAGGATCAGACCGTCGAACTCAAGCCGATGCGCGCCGGCGCCGACGACAAGGAAGTCGTCGTGAAGACCGAGATCAGGGGCCGTGGGGATCCGGTCCAGCTCGACTATCGGCTCGAGAACACCGGCGGCGCGTGGAAGGTCTACGACATCAACGTGCTCGGCGTGTGGCTGGTCGAGAACTACCGCAACAGCTTCTCGCAGGAGATCGGCGCCAGTGGCATCGATGGCCTGATCGGCAAGCTGGCCGAGCGCAACAAGGCCGCCGGTGCGGCCAAGAGCTGACTCGCCATGCTGCTGCTGCCGGCCACGGTCACCGCGCGTGAGGCGAACGACACGCGACGCCTGCTCAGCCAGGCGCTGAAGAGCGAGGGCGGCGCGTCGGTGGTGGTCGATGCGTCGAACCTGACCCAGTTCGATTCTTCAGCGCTGGCGGTGCTGCTGGAGTGCCACCGCGCAGCCGACGCCTTTGGCAAGCCCTTCGAGCTGCGCAATGCCCCGCCGAAGCTCGCGGCACTGGCGCACCTCTACGGTGTCGACACGCTGCTGCTCAAGCCCGCAGCCGCCTGATCACGCGCCAGCCCAGCAGCACGCCGATCACCGCGGCGTAGACGGCAACCTCGGCGAAGTTGCTCTTCGCCGAGCGCATCCAGAAGAAGTGCAGCAATGCCAGCAGTGCGACCGCGTAGACCCCGCGGTGCAGCGCCTGCCAGCGCGCCGGGCCGAGCGCCTTGATCGCGCGGTTGAATGACGTGAGCGCCAGCGGCGTCATCAGCAGCAGCGCGCTCGTGCCGACCAGAATGAACGGGCGCTTGGCGATGTCGTGCACGATGTCGTCCCACACGAGCCCCATGTCGAGCCAGCTGTAGCACAGGAAGTGCACGCAGCCGTAGAAGAACGTGAACAGCCCCAGCATGCGGCGAAAGCGCGCCAGCGCCGGCTGAGCGAGCCATTGCCGCAACGGAGTGACGGCCAGCGTGATGCACAGGAAGCGCAGCGTCCAGTCGCCGGTGGCGCGAATCAGTTTCTCGGCCGGATTCGCGCCGAGTGCGCTGCCACCCATCGCGCTCTGGATCGCGCCGTAGAGCAGCCACACGAACGGCAGCAGGCACAGCGCGAACAGCAACGGCTTGGCCGCGGGCCGCAACAGGACGGGTTTGGCGCGGCGTGCCGGCGCCAGCGTCGCGGTGCTCATCGACCTCAGAAGTTCTTCTTCAGGTCCATGCCCGCATAGAGCTGCGCGACCTGCGGGCCGTAGCCGTTGAACATCAGCGTCGGCCGCTTCTTCGCGAACAGGCCGTCCTCGCCGATGCGGCGCTCGGTGGCCTGGCTCCAGCGCGGGTGATCGACCTCAGGGTTCACGTTGGAGTAGAAGCCGTATTCCTGGGCCGCGCTCTTGACCCAGCTGGTGGCCGGCGGTTTCTCGGTGAAGCGGATCTTGACGATCGACTTGCCGCTCTTGAAGCCGTATTTCCAAGGCACAACCGCGCGCACCGGCGCGCCGTTCTGGTTCGGAAGCACCTCGCCGTACAGGCCGAACGCGAGCAGCGTCAGCGGGTGCATGGCCTCGTCCAGGCGCAGCCCCTCGACATACGGCCACTCCAGCACGCGGGAGCCGACGAAGGGCATGGTCTTCGGGTCGGCCAGTGTCACGAACTCGACGTACCTGGCGTTGCCCGTCGGTTCCACACGCTTGATCAGCTCGGCCAGCGAATAGCCGACCCACGGCACCACCATCGACCAGCCTTCGACACAGCGCAGGCGGTACACGCGCTCTTCCATCGGGGCGAGCTTGAGCAGCTCGTCGAGGTCGTAGACCTTGGGCTTCTTGACTTCGCCCTCCACCGCCACCGTCCAAGGCCGTGTCTTCAGCGTGTGGGCGTTCTGCGCCGGATCGCTCTTGTCGGTACCGAACTCGTAGTAGTTGTTGTAGCCGGTCACGTCGACGTAGGCCGTCGGCTTCTCCATCGTCACGGCGCCCGACACCGCGCTGCGCGTGCCGCCGAGGGCCGCGAGCTTGCCGGGCCGCGCGAGCTGCGCGTGCGCGTCGCGTGCGGCCCAGCCCGCCATCGCGGTGCCGGCGATGCCGCTGCCGAGCAGGCGCAACCAGTTGCGGCGGCCCTCGTAGGCCGCACGTGGCGTGATCTCCGACGAGACGGGGTGGGTGAACGCGTGGTCGCGGAACAGACGCATGTGCAAGCTCGCAGTGGGACTTGAAGTTCGGTCGCGTCGAGACCGCGATTCTTACGGGCGCGACGTCAGATCACGTCGCCGTACTGGCTCGGTTCGAACAGTTGCAGCGAGCCCTTCGACACGCGCTCGCGGAAGCTCTTGCGCGCAAAGAGCTTGGCCTGGGCCTGGTCGGGCAGGTCGGTGATGTTGATGACGTGGCGCTCGATCAGCGTGTCGATCACATCCTCGATCACGCGGACGAAATCGGCGTCGAGCTGGTTGAACTCGGGCCGCACGCCACCGCCGACGAACGCCTGCACCTCGGGATGACTGTCGGGCAGGAACTCTCCCGCTGGATCGCCGCTGCGGTGCAGGCTGTCGATCGCGCCTTCGGCGTTGCGCTGGATGTAGGGCATGTTGATTCCCGGCGATGATCCGAAGAGCCTAACGCATGCCCGCGGTGTGACCCATGAAAAAAGCCGGTGCAAGACCGGCCTTCTTCGGGATCGGTGCGGTGCGGTCAGTGCAGGCCGGCGATGTAGTCGGCCACGGCCTTGATCTCCTGGTCGTTCATCTTGGCGGCCACGCCCGTCATCGGCGCGCTGTTCTTGCGCACGCCGCCACGGAAGGCGATCAATTGCGCCTCGGTGTAGTCGGCGTGCTGGCCGGCCAGGCGCGGGTACTGGGCCGGGATGCCGGCCCCGGTCGGGCTGTGGCAGCCGGCGCAGGCCGGGATCATGCGATCGGCGATGCCGCCGCGGTAGATCTTCTCGCCGAGCGTGACCAGATCCTTGTTCTTCGCGAAGCCGGGCTTGACAGCCTTGCCGGCGTAGAACGCAGCGACGTTCTTCATGTCGGCCTCGCCGAGCGTGGCGGCCATCCCCGACATGATCGGGTTCGCGCGCTGGCCGCTCTTGAACTCGGTCAGCTGCTTGACCAGGTACTCGGGGTGCTGGCCCTGGATGATCGGGTTCGCCGGGCTGCCGCGCGAGCCGTCCTTGGTGTGGCAGGCGGCGCAGACGTTCGTCGCAGTGGCCTCGCCCTTGGCCAGATCAGGCTTCGCAGCCGCTGCGGGTGCGCCCTCGGCGGCAAAGGTGGCAGACGCCGCAAGCAGCAGGCTGGAGAACAGGATGACGGCAGACTTCATGGCGTGCAGCTATTTTCTTGTGCAAAACCCCATGATTTTACAATGACGGCTTTGGGCGACTCCATGGCCGAGCAAAACAATTCCGAAGAGGCCACCGTGGCAACGCCCGAGGTGCCGCCTCCGACCGAGGCCGATCTCGAGAAGCGTGCGCTTGGCTGGGCCCACACCGCGCGCTTTCGCACCACCGCCAGCCAGCTCGACCAGCTGCCGCAGACCGAGCTGCCCGAGATCGCGTTCGTCGGCCGGTCGAACGCCGGAAAATCGACTGCGATCAACACGCTGACGCAGCAGAAGCGGTTGGCCTTCGCATCGAAGACGCCCGGGCGCACGCAGCACATCAATCTGTTCGACCTCGGCCCGAAGATGGTGCCCAACGCGCTCTTTGCCGATCTCCCCGGCTATGGCTACGCGGCCGTCGCGCGCGGGGCGAAGCTGCGCTGGCAGAAGGTGATGGCTGAGTACCTGGATGTGCGCCGCAGCCTGGTCGGCGTCGTGCTGATGATCGACTCGCGGCTGGGCTTCACCGACCTCGACCAGCAGCTGATGAGCTTCGTCGCGCCGCGTGTGGGCAACGGCTCGGTGAAGCTGCTGGTGCTGCTCACCAAGGCCGACAAGCTCAACCGCAGCGAGGCCGCGCAAGCGCTGGCCGGCGCGCAGGAAGCGCTCGGCGAGATCGTGACCGACGAGGCGGACGTGGGCGTGGCGCTGTTCTCGGCGCTGAAGAAGTCCGGCGTCGGCGACGCCGCCAAGGTGCTGCACGCCTGGGTGCACGGCGCCTGATGTCCCGCGGGTGACGCCGCGCCGGCGCGGCCCGTTCGATACTGCCGCGCCAACGGAGTCCGCCATGATCGAAACCTTCGACGCCGTGCTGCCGCACGGGATCACGCTTAGCTGCCGCGCCACCGGCCCGGTCGATGCGCCGCTGCTGGTGTTCCTGCACGGCTTCCCCGAGGCCGCGTTCGTGTGGGACGAGCTCATCGAGATCTTCGGTGACCGCTACCGCTGTGTCGCACCCAACCTGCGGGGGTTCGGGCCCTCGTCGTCGCCGGTCGAGCCCGAGGCGTATCGCTTCAAGCACCTGGTCAACGACCTCGATGCGCTGATCGCGCAACTCGGCGGCGGCCCGCTCGAGGCCCTGGTCGCGCATGACTGGGGCGGGGCGATTGCCTGGACCTTCGCGGCGTTGCGGCCCGAGCGGCTCAAACGGCTCGTCATCATCAATTCGCCGCACCCGGCGACCTTCCTGCGCGAGTTGCAGCACAGCCCGGAGCAGCAGGCGGCGAGCAGCTACATGAACTTCCTGTGCCGTCCCGACGCCGAGACGCTGCTCACCGACAACGACTTCGCGCGCCTGTGGCCGATGTTCACCAACATGGGCGCGACCGATCCGACGCGTGAAGGCGGCGGCTGGCTGACCGACGCGGTGCGCGACCAGTACCGCGCGATCTGGGGCCAGGGGATGACCGGCGGCTGCAACTACTACCGCGCCTCGCCGTTGCGCCCACCCACCAAGCCGGGCGACCCGATCATGTCGATCGTGTTCACGCCCGAGTTCGTCACCGTGAAGCTGCCCACGCTCGTGATCTGGGCCGAGGACGATATCGCGTTGCGCCCCTCGCTGATCGACGGGCTGGAGGCGTTCGTCCCGAACCTTCGTCTGGTGCGTGTGCCCGGGGCCACGCACTGGATCATCCACGAGCGGCCGGCGCTTGTCGCGACCGAGATCGCGCGCCATCTCGCGGCGTGATTCACGGGGGCGTGAGGCGCCCCGCGTCCCGCGTCACCAAAGCGAGTGCACGCTGCACCAGCGGCTGCGTCTCGAGCGGCAGCAGCAGCCCGGCAGCGGCCAGCCGCTCCAGTGCGCGGCGCGTGACGGAGTGCGTGCGAGATGACGATTCGCCCGCGAACAGGAAGAACAGGCCGCGCTCGCTGCGCCACAGCAGCTGCGTGCGGTTCCAGCGCCCGTGCAGGAACACGCGCAGCCGCTCGCCCGGCAGCAGGGCCTCGATGCGCTTGAGCGGGTCTGCCGCGATCTCGGTGGTGTCGTCGGGCATCATCTCGGCCGGCACGGTCTCCATCGACGTGAGGTCGATCACCGAGTCGCTGAACCCGCCGTAGCCGGTCGTCGCCGGCAGCACCTCGTCGCGCATGCGCTGCACGATCTGCTCGGGCGTGAGCGCACTGCTATCGCTGCGCGTGTTGGGGCGCAGCGCCTCCGCATGGATCGCCATCAGCTCGTTGAGCACGCCCTCTTGCTCGGTCGCTGGCAGGCCGATCAGTTCCATGCCCGCGCGCAGGCGCTGGAGCAAGCCCGGCAGCAGCGTGATCAGGCGCTGGCGGCTCTTCGGGTGATCGGGCAATTGCAGGCTCCACAGCAGCTCATCGACCAGCTTGATGTAGCCGTGGCTTGCCTCGCCCTGCTCCCCCTCGCGCAGGATCGACTCGGCGAGCACACGGGCCCAGGTGTTGGTGACGAATCGGCGCATGCCCGCGCTGGTGCGCACCGAGACCATCTGGTCGGCCAGCCGCTGCGACAGGCGCTGCTCCAGCAGCTCGCGTTGCTCGGACTGGTGCAGCGCCTGCACGGTCGGCTGCGCCGCCTGCAGCTGCGATTGCAGCTGGTTGGTCAGCAGCGTGTCCAGCTGCGTCAATGCGCGCCGGTACAGCGTGGCATCGGGCGCTGCGGCGCCGGCGAGTTGTTCGGCGAGCGCCTGGCACAGGGCCAGCAGCGTCGTGCTCCGCGGGTCGCCGGGTAACGGGTTGGCGACAGCGGCCTCGCCGATGCGGTCGAGCAGTTGCCAGACCGCATGGCGCGTGCTGCCGAGCATGTCGGGATCGTGCAGTGCCACGCGCAGTACCGAGGCGCGCAACCGGGCGAGCACCGGCACAAAGGGCAGCGGCACTTGCGCGTCGGTCAGCATGTTGTCGAACAACCGCGAGACGAGTTCGATGACCTGTCGTTCGCCCGACGTCCCGGCGCTGGCGATCAGCGCGGCACGCTGGGTGCCCAGACGGCGCGCCATGGTCGCGGTGTCTTCCGAGGTGCCGGCGGCCGCCGGGGCGTGGCGCAAGAGTTCGTCGAGCCGCGCCAGCGCCTGCTCGAATTCGGGGCTCGGCGGCGCGATCGCGCGCTGGACGGCCGCGCCCATCGCGAACGCCGCATTGCCCACACCGACCTGCATCGCGGCCGAGCCTCCGGGCATGCTGGCAAGCAACGAAGACATCGCACCGGGCGCGGCGGGGCTCGGCAAGGCTGGTCCGCGTCCCGGCACCGTGCCGATCGGGAGCACCACGCTGCGGTAGATGCCTGGTTCGACGCCCTGGGCCTCCAGGCGCGAACACGCCGCGGCCCACGCGTTCTTCAGCAGCCCCGCCGTCACGCCCGCGGCGACACGCAGTACGGTCGTCCGGTGCACGGGCACCGGGCTCAGTGCACAAGCGGCCTGCCAGAGGGCGCTGGCATAGACCTGAGGCCGGAAAGGGTTGGATTCGGCGCTGACATGCGTCTGGCCCATCAGCGTCGATGTGAAGGTCTGCAGCTCCCGTAGTTCCCACTCGGCCGTGGTGTCGATCAGTTGCATGGCGCGCGAGATCTCGATGTCGATGTCGACGCGCGACTCGTCCATCAGCTCCAGCCCGCCGCCGCTGCCACGGAGCTCCGCACCAGCACCTTGCTGCTCCTGCAGCGCCTCGCGCACGCTGCTGCTCAGGGCCTGCACGAACTCCTGCCGAAACTCGGCGCCGTGCAACTGCAGGGCCTCGACGATGGCGAACTGATGGCTGCGTTCGCTGGCATGCAACGCGCTGTCCTTGCTGTCGCGGAGCAATTGCAGAGTGCCGGCCAATGTGCGCTCGACCAGCGCTGGCGCGCGCGCGAGCTCATCGTCGACGAAACGCTGCAACAACGGAGCGATGGGCATGGCTCACCTGGACGTCAGCAAGGCGCCCATTATCCCGTGCGGGCATGAAAAAGGGCTGCCGAAGCAGCCCTTTCAGGTTCGCAAAGTTGCGTGGACTTACATGTCCATGCCGCCCATGCCACCCATGCCGCCCATGCCGCCGGGCATGCCGCCGCCAGCGGCCTCTTCCTTCGGAGCCTCGGCGATCATCGCTTCGGTCGTGAGCATCAGCGAAGCGACCGAGGCTGCGTTCTGCAGCGCCGTGCGCGTCACCTTGGTCGGATCCAGGATGCCCATTTCGATCATGTCGCCATAGGTGTCGTTGGCTGCATTGAAGCCGTAGTTGCCCTTGCCGTTCAGCACGGCGTTGACGACCACGCTGGCTTCGCCACCGGCGTTGTAGACGATCTCGCGCAGCGGCGCTTCGATGGCCTTCAGCACCAGCTTGATGCCGGCTTCCTGATCCGGGTTGTCGCCTTTGATCACGCCCGCCGATTGCTTGGCGCGCAGCAGCGCCACGCCACCACCGGCCACGATGCCTTCTTCGACGGCAGCACGGGTTGCGTGCAGCGCATCTTCGACGCGGGCCTTCTTTTCCTTCATCTCGACTTCGGTCGCAGCGCCGACCTTGATCACGGCAACACCGCCGGCCAGCTTGGCCACGCGCTCTT
>JBDTVC010000090.1:0-17011 GCA_040007475.1 Burkholderiales bacterium | reverse complement strand
GGCGACTGGGCGATCCACTGCCACAAGTCGCACCACACGATGAACGCGATGGGGCACGGTGTGCCGACGATGATCGGCGTCGACCACCGCGGCGTGGCCGAGAAGATCGCCAACCTGGTGCCCGACTACATGGTGATGGGCGACAAGGGCATGCACGACATGGCCGAGATGCAGATGCCGCTGCCCGACAACACGCTGCCGATGATGACCGGCACCGGGCCGTTCGGGCCGGTCGGCATGGGTGGCATGTTCAGCGTCGTGAAGGTGCGCGACGACGTGAAGCGTGGCGACTACGCCGACCCCGGCCCGTATCGGCACCCCGCCGGCACGCTCGCCCGTGAATACACCGGCGAGTTGGCAGCACCTGCGCGTGCCGCACCAGCCGCCGCCGATCCAACGACGCTGCAGGTGCGCAAGCCGGCCGGCCACCAGGGGCATTGACCTTCCATCTTCCGGAGACACAACCATGAACCCACGTTCCGCTCACGCGATGGCCCTCGCACTCGCGCTGTCATCGACCGCCGCCCTGGCCCACGGCAACGAGGACCACGCCCCGCTGCATCGATACGACGCCAGCAAGGTCGAAGACACGCCCTTCGGCCGCGAAGGCGACCCGAGGAAGGTCACGCGCACCATCAAGCTCGGCATGACCGACACGATGCGCTTCACGCCGTCCGACATCACCGTCAGGCGCGGCCAGACCGTCCGGTTCGTCGTGCGCAACGACGGCCAACTGCTGCACGAGATGGTGCTGGGCACCGCCGAGGCGCTCAAGGCGCATGCCGAGCTGATGCGCAAGTTCCCCGAGATGGAACACGCCGACGCGAACATGGCCCACGTGAAGCCCGGCGCCTCGGGTGAGATTGTCTGGCAGTTCACGCAGAGCGGCCGCTTCGAGTTCGCCTGCCTTCAGCCCGGCCACTTCGAGGCCGGCATGGTCGGAAAGGTGGTGGTGAAGTGACGGCCGCGAGTCGATGGCTCGTCGTCGCCCTCGGTGCGCTGGCGCTCGGCGCGCAGGCCCAGATGACCGATGGCGAGGTGCGCAGGATCGATCGGGAGCAGGGCAAGGTGACGCTGCGCCACGGGCCGATTCAGAACCTCGAGATGCCCGGCATGACGATGGTCTTCAAGGCCGCCGACCCGAAGCTGCTGGACGGGCTCAAGGAAGGCGACAAGGTCCGGTTCACGGCAGAGCGTGTCAACGGCGCCATCGAGGTGACGGCGATCGAACCGGTCGCCCGGTGAGTCAGAACGGAATGTCGTCGTCCATGTTGTCGAAGCCGGTCGACGACTTCTGCGGTGCCGCCGGGCGGGCCGCGGCCTGCGCGGCGGGGCGCGAGGCCGGCGCCGAACGCTGGGGCGCGGCGCTGCGCTCGGTGTAGCCGCCGCCTTCGTCTTCAGCGCCACCACCACCACCGCCGCCTTCACGGCCGCCGAGCAGCTGCATCGAGTCGGCGACGATCTCGGTCGTGTAGCGCTCCAGGCCTTCCTTGTCGGTCCACTTGCGGGTCTTCAGGCGGCCCTCGATGTAGACCGGGCGGCCCTTCTTCAGGTACTCGCCGGCGATCTCGGCCTGGCGGTCGTAGAGGACGACCGAGTGCCACTCGGTCTCTTCCATCTTCTCGCCGGAATCCTTGCTCTTCCAGTTGCGGGTGGTGGCGATGCGCAGGTTGCACACGGCGTTGCCGTTGGGCGTGTAGCGCACTTCGGGGTCCTTGCCGAGATTGCCGAGGACGATGACTTTGTTGACTGAGGCCATGTTGCGCTCCGCTGCGAATGGGGTGTCTGGGGTGGGATGCCGCAATTATCGCTCGCGGCCCGCCGCCGCCGCCCCCTCCGAGGGCGGAGCCGGCGGGTGCCCCCGAAAGAGCCGTGCGGCCGGGCCGGCGCGTCCCGTACCATCGCGCCTTTGCTTCACCCGACACGCCGTGACCGCCCCCTCCTCGTCTCCCGACACCATCCTGCACGAAGTCTTCGGCTACAGCGACTTCCGCGGTGCGCAGGCCGAGATCGTCGACCACGTGATCGGCGGCGGCGACGCGCTGGTGCTGATGCCGACCGGCGGCGGCAAGAGCCTGTGCTACCAGGTGCCGGCGATCGCGCGGCATCGGCGCGAGCAGGGCGTGGCCGTCGTGGTCTCGCCGCTGATCGCGCTGATGCAGGATCAGGTCGGTGCGCTCGAAGAGGCCGGCGTGCACGCATCGTTCCTGAACTCGACGCTGACGCTCGACGAAACCCAGAAGATCGAGCGCGAGATGATGAGCGGGCGGCTCGTGCTGCTCTACGTCGCGCCTGAGCGGCTGACCACACCGCGCATGCTGGCACAGCTCGATTCGCTTCAGGAGCGCGGCCTGCTGAGCCTGTTCGCGATCGACGAGGCGCACTGCGTGAGCCAGTGGGGCCACGATTTCCGCGAGGACTACCTCGCGCTCAACCTGCTGCACGAGCGCTACCCCGAAGTGCCGCGCATCGCGCTGACCGCGACGGCCGACGACCTCACGCGCGCCGACATCATCACGCGGCTGCAGCTCGAAGACGCGCGCGTCTTCATCAGCAGCTTCGACCGGCCGAACATCCGCTACGCGGTGGTCGAGAAGGACGACGCCCGCAAGCAGCTGTTGCGTTTCGTCCAGGACGAGCACGAGGGCGACGCCGGCATCGTCTACTGCCAGTCGCGCAAGAAGGTCGAGGAGACCGCGAACTGGCTCAACGACGAAGGCATCAGCGCGTTGCCGTATCACGCCGGGCTCGACGCGGGCGTGCGCAAGAAGCACCAGGACCGCTTTCTGCGTGAAGACGGCATCGTGATGGTCGCCACCATCGCGTTCGGCATGGGCATCGACAAGCCCGACGTGCGCTTCGTCGCGCACCTCGACCTGCCGAAGAACATCGAGGCCTACTACCAGGAGACTGGCCGCGCCGGCCGCGACGGCCAGCCCGCCGACGCGTGGATGGCCTACGGCCTGGCCGACGTGGTGAACCAGCGCCGCATGATCGACGAGAGCCCGGCGGCCGAGGAGTTCAAGCGCGGCCAGCGCGGCAAGCTCGACGCGCTGCTGACGCTCGCCGAGGCGCACGATTGCCGGCGCGTGCGGCTGCTCGCGTACTTCGGCGAGGCGAGCGAGCGCTGCGCGGCCTACCAGAACGCCTGCGACAACTGCCTGACGCCACCCGCCACCTGGGACGCGACTGAGGCCGCGCGCAAGGCGCTCTCGTGCGTCTACCGCTTCCACCAGAACGGTGGCCAGCGCTACGGCGCCGCGCACCTGATCGACGTGCTGCGCGGCAAGCCGACCGAGAAGGTGACACAGCGCGGGCACGAGAGCCTGAGCACCTTCGGCATCGGTGCCGACATCAGCGAGGCGCAATGGCGCGTCGTGCTGCGGCAGCTGATCGCGCTGGGCTACCTGCGCACCGAGGGCGAATACAACACGCTCGAACTGACCGCGACGGCACGCGAGGTGCTGCGCGGCGAGGTGCAGATGCTGCTGCGCCAGCCGAGCGACACGCCCAAGCGATCCGGCAAGACCGGCCGCGTCACGCGCAGTGCACGCGGCAGCAAGGACAAGCCGCCGCCATTGCCGCTGGACACCGCCGCGCTCGGTCGCTTCGAGGCGCTCAAGTCGTGGCGCGCCGAGGTCGCACGCGAACACAACCTGCCCGCCTACATCGTCTTCCACGACGCGACGCTGGCCGAAATGGCGCAACAGCAGCCCGACTCGATGGACGCGCTGGCGCAGATCAGTGGCGTCGGCGCGAAGAAGCTCGAGGCGTATGGCAGCGAGATCCTGCGGGTGCTCGGCGACTGATACCAAGTCTTACAGCACGGGGCAAATCCCGTGCAGTAACGCACATTCAGCCGGGGCCGGCTCCTCTACGATCCACTTCCGTTCTGCTTCATCGGTTCGCTCATGGGCTCCCTGTCTCGTCTGGTCGTCGTTGCCCTGAGCCTGCTGGCCCTCGGCGGCTGCACGACCACCTCGCTGCTGCTCAGCGCGACCGGCATGGCGACCGACACGAGCATGACCTGGGAGATCGTCAAGCACGTTCACGCCCAGCTCACCGAGGGCGACCCCACACCCTGCGCCTCGCTCGACAGCGTCGAGCGCGCGTTGAACACGCGCTGCGGCGCATTCGTCGAGGGCAGCGTGCGCGCGGCTGACATCAAGTCGAGCAAGTTCGGTGCGTGTGCCCTGACGATCGCCGCACGCGAGCCGCGACTCTGGCCCGTGTTGCCCGAGCTCGTCGCCAAGGGCGCCCGGCCCGAAGCCTGTACCCAGTCGCCGATGGTGGCCTTCGCGCAGGCCAACGAGTGCCCTGATCTCAACGCGGTCTCCGCCGACGTTCGCGCCACGCTCTCAGGGCTCGCGCGCAGCGACCCGCGCGCCGTGCACCACGATGTCGTGCGCTGGCTGAGCTGCCCGAACAGCCGCGCCGTCGGCATGGACCGCGTGCTCACCACCTGGCTGGACGATGGCGCGCTGGCACCGGGCACGCTGTCGTTCAGCCCGCTCGCCGCGCTCCACCCCAGCGCGATCACGCTGCCGCTGGCCGCGGCACTCGAGGCACACGGCCACACCGCCGACGCGGCGTTCGATGGCTTTGTGGGCCAGCGCGCCCCGGGCTTCGAGGAGGCCTTGCGCACCTGCGACTGGGCCGCGCTGGAATGGTGGCTGGTGCGCCGGCCGCAGCTCGCCAACCGCGTGCCGGGGCAGCAGCTCGACTGGCTGCCGCTGGCCCGCGTGCTCGCACCCGGCTTCCTCGCTTATGCGGACAGCCGCGCCGACATGGTCGGCTTCCTGATCGCGCATGGCGCCGATCCGCGCACGCGCCTGCCGTCGGACTCGTCGCAATCCATCCTCACGATGGCGCGCGCGATGCGCAGCCCGCTGGTTGGCGTGCTGGAGGCGGCGGCCCCGGGCGCAGAGCCGGGCAACACCGTCGCGACGAACAGCCGCGCGTTGCGCCTCATCGGGCAGTAGGCGCCAGCCGCACCGGCAACCTGACCGCGGCACGCGCGGCGATGGACGCACCCACGTCCGGCACGCGTTCGTCACCGACGATCAATCTGAACATCGCGCCGGGTGCCGGCACGTGCCGGGGATCGAAGACACCGCGCGCCAGCTCGCGCCAGGCTTCGAGCCCCCAGGGGACCGCGAGCCAGCGCTGGTCCGCGGTGCGAAACGCGAGCCAGCCCGCGTGGGCGTCGATGCGCACCTCCTCAGGCCGGGTCGCGCCGAGCACGAGGTCGATGAACAGCGGCGTGCTCGACTCGATCGCGTGGGCTTCGCCCGATCCACGCACGCGGTAGAGGCTGGCCAGCGTAGGGCCCATGTCGTCAGGGCCGCGCTGGTTCGCGCTCTTCACGTGCAGGCAGTAGCTGACGCCCTCGCCGTCCTCCGACACGCGGGCATGCAGCAGCGCGTCCTGGGGGCCGAGCCCGATCGTGGTCGCGGTCGCGTTGGCGAACACCGCACACGGCGAGTTCGGCGGCGCGGCCTGCATCGCAGCGGCTCCCTGCGCGTCGGCGGCGCCAATCGAGGTGGGCTCCATGTCGTAGAGCCGCACCGCGCCCGGGCCCAGACGCAGGTCGCTCGCGAAGGCGCGCGGTACGGCGGCCAGCACCGTCACGGCGTCGGTGGTGAGCGTGCCCGGCGCTGCTGCGTCCACGTCGTCGGGCTGGCGACTGACGACCGCGCGCGGCCGCATCTGCACGCTGCCCCGATCGGCCCACAGCACGGCATAGAACTGCCAGTAGCCGGGGAAGCCGACGACCACGTTCGACAGGTCGGAGGCGAGCGCCAGCCGCGTCGCCTCCAGCGGCGTGGCGAGCAGTTGGCTCTCGACGCTGCACTCTCGGCCCTCGGCACGCCGGCGGCCCGAATACAGCGACACGCTGCCGGGGCCGGCAGGGGCGACGATCAGGCCGCTGCCGTCGCCGGCACCGGGCCGTGCGAAGAAGCTTGCGCCGCGCGGAGCGACGTTGCGACTGCGTTCGCTGAACGCCACGACATCGCAGCTCACCGCCGCCGCCGCCGCCGGCGTGCCGGCGGGCGCGGCGGGCGCCGGTGCAGCCGGCGCGTCAAGCGCCCACACGGCACCGCGCAGCACGCTGCCCAGCGTCGTGCTGTTGCGCACCTCGCTGAGCAGCCGCGTGCGCAGCACGCCGTCGAGGCGGCCTTGATACAGCAGGTTCGGCCCCGGCCAGGCCGCCGGCCCGATGCCGCCGCGGCTGCCCTCGTCGAACAGGCTGGCCCCCAGCAGCGTGGCGTACAGCGCCGTCTGCGCCCCGCCGATCCCGACGACCTGGCCCGCGAAGCCGACCTGCGTCTCGGCGGCGAGCGCGTAGCTGCGGTGCAGCGTGCGCTCCTTCTTGCCGAGGCTGGTCTCCGTCCACCACAGCAGGGCCAGGCCGATCACGCCCGTCACCACAGCGGCACTCCAGCTGTAGCGGCGCTGCTGTCGCGCGCGCGCCAGCTCGGCGGTGCGCAGCTTCTCGGCCGCGGCATCGCGCCGGGCCTGCTCCTGGGCCTGCTGGCGCGCCCGCGATTCGGCGATGAAGGCATCGACGCGCGGCCCGACCCGGGCCAGCCGCTCGCCATCGCGGTGCTGCAGCAGCACACGGAACCAGTCCCGCCGTTCGGCGGGGTCGTCGAACACCGCGCCCAGGCGGTACGCATCGAAGCGCATCAGCTCCGACGCTTCGAGCAGGAACTCGGGTCGCTCGCTCCACATCGCGCACTTTCGCAGCACCGCGACGAACTCGTCGAAACGATCGGCCTCGGCATCGACCAGTGCGCGAAAGTGCGACCAGCCTCGGATGAAGGATTCGTGCGAGACCTTGAGCGTGATGCGCTCCGGGTTCTCCTTGTCCCAGAACAGGTAGTTCACGGTGTCGAGGAAGCCATGCTCGAGCAGCGCGTGCAGCGTCGCGCGCGGCTTGTCGATGCCGGCAAACAGTCGCGGGTCGTCGACATCGATGCGCTGCTGCGAGTACAGGCCGTTGTTCGGGTCCTTGAACGCGAGGTGGCGCAGCACCGTGTCGATCTGCGCGCGCTCCGCGGGCGGGCGCCCTTGGTAGATCGCCTCGGCCTGGTTCTCCAGGCTGCGGCGCAGGCAGTTGGCATCGGCCTGCTGGTGCAACCAGCCGGCCATGCGCTCTGCACCCGGCGCGACCGCCTGCTCCAGGTCGACCCAGGTGACGCGCGCCGGCACGTGATCGGCGGGCACGCCCTCGCGCCGGCAGGCGGCCTCCCAGGTGCGCGCGAGCACGTGCTGAAGCAGCGGCAGGTGGTCGGCATCGCTGGTGATGCGCGCCACGTCGGCCAGCAGCCGCTCGATCACCGCATCATCGAACACGACATCGTCCGGCAGCGCCTGACCGGCCGCACCCCCGCGCCGTTGCAGCAGCCGCAGGTAGTATTTCGCCGGGCCGACGATGGCCTCGCGCAGCTCGCGCTCGTCGAGCCGGCGCACGAGGTACGAAGACTTGTTGATCGCGTCCGGCAGCTCCAGGTAGCCGGCGCAATCGGCGAGGTGCTCGCTGCGCATCGTGAGCACGACGTAGCAGCGCGGGTGCGGGTTGAAGAAGTGGTCGATGACCGATTCGATCAACTGCCGCGCGTCGGCGTTGTCGCGGTTGTTCGGGTGGAACAACTCCTCGAACTGATCGACGACGAACAGGAAGCGCGCATCCTTGCCATCCGGGCCGCGCGCGGGCAGCTCGTCGAAGTACGCGTCGACGAGGCGCGAAAAGCCTGCCTCCTGGCGAAACACCGCGGCGATCTCGGCGCGCCGTTCGGCGTCGCCATCGTCGGTGCCGGTCGGGGTGAGCAGTTGCGAGTACTTCCAGGCCAGCCGCGTGATCGGTGTCTGCGCGATCGGCCCGCCCTCGGCATCGGGCGCGGGCAGCAGCGTCGTGCCCGGCGTGCACACGACCGGGACCCAGTAGTCGCCCGCCTCGGCGATGCCGAAGCCACGCAGTTCGGGCACCACACCGGCGCGGATCAGTGACGACTTGCCCGAGCCCGAGCCGCCGATCACCGCGACGAAGCGCGTCTCGCGCAGCCGCGCGATGATCTCGCGCACCTGGCGGCCGCGGCCGAGCAGCAGCGCGGCCTCGTGGTCGAGGAACGGCCGCAGCCCCGGGTAGGGTTCGGTCGGCAGACGCAGTGCCGCCGTGCGGTTGGGCGAGTCCATCGTCTCAGCCCTTGCCACCGGCGGCGCCCAGCCGCTTGCGCTTGCGGTCGAGCACGCTGTTCAGGAAGTCGTTCAGCGCCTGCGCGTCTTCGGGGATCACGGTCGCGCTGCCGTCGACACCGGCCGCGAAGCGCACCACATGCCAGTTGCCCACGCTCTCGGCGCTTCGCGTGTCATTCGGGCCTTCCATCAGGTAGGCGATCACGCCCGGCGCGTAGTTCGGGCCGGAGAGCTTGGGCTCGACCTTGTTGATCTGCGCCGCGAGCGAGTCGGGCGTCTTCTTGCCCCACAGCAGCACCACGCCATCGGCGTCGTCGAGCAGCGGGCGCTGGTCGATCTCGCTCATCGGCAGGCCGGTGGGGCGCAGGTAGAGGTGCGGCTCGACCTGCATCTTCTCGGTCACGTGCTCCCAGCTCGCGACGACCTGCGCGCCGAGCGAGGCCCAGTACTTCTCCTGCTCGGCGTTGCCTTCGATGTAGACGCGCACGAGCAGCTCGTCGTCCGGCAGCGGCAAGACGCGCTCGGCCGCGACCTGCGGATACGCCGGCACGCGCTGCTCGTTCTCGACCGTGGCGCGGATCTTCTTAGCGAGCGCCTCGCGCACCTTCAGGAACTCGCGCCAGAAGTCGTTCGCCACCACGACCTGCTTGCCGCGCGTGTGGCTGAGGTAGATCTCCATCGGGAAGTCGGGGCTGTCCTTGTCGAAGAACGGCATCCAGACCTGGTCGTCGAACGGGCACACGCTCTTCCACTGCGCGCGCGCGGTCAGCTGCTGGATCGCGGTTTGCGACAGTGCGATCACGAAGAAGCGCTCGCGAAACCCCTCGGCGCCGAACAGCGTCTTGAAGTACTCGAGCTCGTGCAGGCACCATTTCGACGCGAGGTAGTTGTCGTGCACGAACAGGACCATCGCGAACGAGGACTCGACATTGCGGTACAGCTCCTCGTTCAGCGGCCCGGCGATCGGGCCGTTGTGCCCGCTCAGGTGCGCCTCGGGCACGGTGATGCCGTGCAGCCGCGCCGGCAGCGCCAGGTTCAGCTCGGCGCTGAAGCTCGAGATCCAGCCATTCCAGGCCTTGTCGTCGTCGTGCGCGTAGCTCAGGAACACGCTGTACTTGTAGCTGCCGAAGGCACGGTGGTTCATGTCGTTCATTGCGCGTCGTGCTCCAGTTGCGCCAGCACCGCGTCGAACGGGCGCTTGAGCACGGTGCGGCAGTACAGCGTCTCGGTGCTGCCGAGGTCGCCGTTCTCGTAGAGCTTGTTGGCCGGCGCGCCGCCGCCGCAGAAGCCGAAGTGCGCGCAGCTGGCCTCGCAAGCCTGGACGCCGCGCGCGATCGCATTCCACACGCGCGCGAAGCGCTCGCCCGCCGCGGCCTCGAAGTAGCCCTCGCGCTCGACGTTGCCGAACGCGAAGCCGCCGAACTCCGCCGAGGGTTGCCCGAGCAGCTCGGGCGAGAAGGTGCTGAACTCACCGTGGTGCGCGACGTTGACGAGCGCGAACGGCAGCGTCTGCACGTTCTCGGGCCAGCGCTGCGCCTGCCACGCGATCTCCGGCAGCGGCTCGGCGATCAGGTGCAGCGCCATCGCGAGCTCGCGCACCCGCGTGCGCGCTCCGGCCACGCGCGAGCGCTCGAGCAGCCGCGCCATGAAGGCCGCGTGCGCGGCCTCGTGGCCGACCAGGCTCGAGTGCGTGTGCGGGCCCTCGGCCTCGTCGAAGTTGCAGCCGACCTCGGGCACGCCCTCGGCCTCGAAGAAATCGAAGAATGCGTCGGGCTGCGCAAAGGTGGCTGGCGTCACGACGGCGATCGCGTGGAACCCGATGCCGTGCGCGCGCAACTTGGCCATGCCGTTCAGCACACGCACGTGCGTGCCATGGCCACCGCGCGTGCGGCGGTGCGCGTCGTGCAGATCGGCCGGGCCGTCGACGCTGACGCCGATGCGGATCTGGTGGCGCTTGATCAGTTCGCACCACGCGTCGTCGATCAGCGTGGCGTTGGTCTGAATCGAGTGCGACAGCTCGCAGTACTCGCCGAGCACGTCGTGCAGCGTGGCGATCGCGGCGTCGTAATAAGGCACCGGCACCGTGAGCGGCTCGCCGGCGTGCCAGACGACGGTGAGTTGCGCGCCGACGAGGTCGTCGTCGAGCAAGCGCTCGGCCGCGAGGCGGATCGTCGCCAGCGACATGCGCGCAGTGGAGCGGCGGTCGGGCAGATAGCAGTAGTCGCAATCGATGTTGCAGAACGGCGTGGGCTGCAGGATCAGCAGCCGCGTCTTCAGCGCGGGCGTGAACTCACGCGGATCGAACACGCGCGCCGGTGCGGCCGGTGGGGGTCGGCGCGGAAGCCACTGAACCAGCGCGTCGACTGCCATGCGACCTTGAACAGCGCCTCAGCGCTTGTTCAGCCAGTTGCCCCAATTGCCCCAGTTGGGCCAATTGTTCCAATTGTTCCAGTTGCCCCAGTTGAACCACTGCGCGAGCGGACCGCCGTCGTTCGGCGCGTCGGGCGCAGTGCGCTGGATGGCCGCGCGGATCGCCGCGACGCGGGCTTCGAGCGCGAGCCGGTCCTGCTCGGCATGGGCCTGTGCCTGCAGCGCCGCACCCAGCAGGCCCGCGGCGCCGATCGCGACGATCACTCGGCGGATCAGGCCGACCCTTCGTCTTGTCGTGCTCGTCATGGGAACCCCCAACGTTCAACGAATGCTGACGTTTTGATATTAGGGCGGTGCCCGGGCCTTGGGAAGCGCCCGCCCTCCCTAGAACAGAGAACGGTTCACCCCGCACGAGCCACCCGGCCGTATCAACCTGGCATGAGGCAGACTTCGCCCCGTGCCCACCCCGATCGACGCCTCCACCGACGACACGCTGATGACCGCCTACGCCCGTGGCGACGCGCGCGCGTTCGAGCAGCTGTATGCGCGCCACCACGCAGGGCTCTATCGCTTCGTGCGCCGCCTGCTCGGTGCGGCGCTCAATGCGCAGACCGACGAGGTGTTCCAGGACACCTGGCTGCGCGTCGTGCAGGCGCGTGCACGCTGGGAACCGCAAGGCGCCACGTTTCGCACCTGGCTGTACACACTCGCCCACCACCGCGTGGTCGACATGCTCCGACGCAGCGGCCGTGAAGTCTCGCTCGACGCGTTCGACGCGGAGGGCGACTCGCCTTGGGAGCCCAATGCTGCCGCGTGGCAGCATTGGCCGCCGCCGTCGAGCGCCGCAGCGCACACCGAAGAGCTGGCCTTCTGGCGGCGGGCGGGCGAGAAGCTGCTCGCGTGCCTGGAGCAGCTGCCGCTGCCGCAGCGCAGCGCGTTCTTGCTGCACCACGACGACGGGCTCGCGCTCGACGAAGTGGCGCGCGCGCTCGAGGTCGGCTTCGAGACCGCGAAGACACGGCTGCGCTACGCCATGAGCAAGCTGCGCACCTGCATGGGGGCACACCTCGCGCCGATCACCGACGGAGGCGAGCGATGACGCCGCACGACGACCCGGCCCGCGACCCGTGGCTGAGCGAGGCCCTGCGCCACGCGCCGGACGCCGGCGCGCTGCCGCCGGCCGAACTCAGCGAGACCATCCTGCGCCAGGCCCGCAACGCGGTGAAGACCGCGCCGGTTCACGCGCCGGCCCACCCGCTGATGCGGCTGTGGTCGTGGCTCGCTCGCCCGCCCGTGGCCGCCGGCTTCGCGACGCTGACGCTGGCCACGCTGATCGGCGTGATGTGGTGGGACAAACCGCTGGACGACACCCTGCCGCGCCCGGACGCGCCCGCGGCGGCGAGCGAGAACACGGTGGCCGAGCCGGTGCCGGCACCTGCCGCCACAGCGGCACCGCAAGCCGCTGCGCCGGCGCGGGACGAGTTGAAGGCTGCCGCGCCCGCGAAGAAGGAAACCCCGCGCGTGGCCGCGAAGCCTTCGCCCGCTGCGCCGCCACCGCCGCCCAAGAGCGACCTGGCCTCGGGAGAACGCGCCCGCACCGCCGACACCGCGGCACCGGTGGACACGCCCCCTGCAGCGCCCCCGGCGCCGGCTCGCGAGAGCAGCGCCGAGCCGCGCGTCGCGGCCGCGCCCGCACAGGCACTAGGCAAGGCGGCGCCCGCGGGCGGGCTGGCGCTGCGCCGGCTGGAAGCCGACACGACGACACCGCTGGCCGAGCCGCCCGAACGCTGGACCTGGCAGCGCGGCGGCGGCATGCAGGCCATGACGCCCGCGCTCCAGCGCTGGTTGGCGCAGCTCGACCGCGCGGCGCGTTGGCACCCTGCCGACACGGCGCCTCCTGCGGCTGCCGACGGCACGGTGCTGCAACTCTCGCGCGACGGCACGCCGTACGCCACGATCCAGCTCGGCGACGATGCAGCCTGGCTGATGCGCGTCGGCAGCCCGCCGCTGACGGCATCGCTGCCGCCGGCCACCGCTGCCGCGCTGAAAGCCGCGTTGCTCGACGCCGCGCCCTGACTCGCCGGTGCGGGCCCCACCCGGCGCGACCGCGTCGGTCGCTATGATGGTCGGTTTTGCGCGCCCCCACGATGCCTGCCCCTGCCGAGACCTCACCCGCCGCACACTCTCTTGCCACAGAGATTCGGGTGCGCGGCGCACGCACGCACAACCTCAAGAACATCGACCTCGACATCCCGCGCAACCAGCTCGTGGTGATCACCGGTCTGTCGGGTTCGGGCAAGAGCTCGCTCGCGTTCGACACGCTGTATGCCGAAGGCCAGCGCCGCTACGTCGAAAGCCTGTCGGCGTACGCGCGCCAGTTCCTGCAACTGATGGACAAGCCCGATGTCGACGTGATCGAGGGCCTGAGCCCGGCGATCAGCATCGAGCAGAAGGCGACCTCGCACAACCCGCGCTCGACCGTCGGCACCGTGACCGAGATCCACGACTACCTGCGCCTGCTCTTCGCGCGCGCCGGGACGCCGTACTGCCCCGACCACCACTTGCCACTGCAGGCGCAGAGCGTGAGCCAGATGGTCGACGCCGTGCTCGCGCTGCCCGAAGGCACGCGGCTGATGGTGCTCGCGCCGGTGGTGCGCGACCGCAAGGGTGAGTTCACCGAGCTGTTCGCCGACATGCAGCAGCAGGGTTATGTGCGCTTCCGCGTTGACGGCACGGCGTACGAGGCGACCGAGGTGCCCAAGCTGAAGAAGGCCGAGAAGCACGACATCGATGTCGTGATCGACCGCATCAAGGTGCAGCCCGGCCTGCAGCAACGCCTGGCCGAGAGCTTCGAGGCCGCGTTGCGTATCGCCGAGGGCCGCGCGATCGGCCTCGAGATGGACGGGGACAAGGAGCACCTGTTCTCCAGCAAGTTCGCCTGCCCGGTGTGCAGCTACTCCTTGAGTGAACTCGAACCCCGCCTGTTCTCGTTCAACTCGCCCGTCGGCGCCTGCCCGACCTGCGACGGCCTCGGCCACACGACCGTGTTCGATGCCGACCGCGTCGTCGCCTTCCCGTCGCTGAGCCTGGCCAGCGGCGCCGTCAAGGGCTGGGACCGGCGCAACGGCTACACCTTCTCGCTGCTCGAAAGCGTGGCCAAGCACTACGCGTTCGACATCGACACCGCCTTCGAGGAGCTGCCCAAGAGCGCGCAGAAGGTGCTGCTGCATGGCTCGGGCGCGACCGACATCGAGTTCGTCTACGAGGCCCTCTCTTCCAATGGAACGCCCCGCGGCAAGCAGCGCTTGGTGAAGCGCTCGCACCCGTTCGAGGGCATCCTGCCCAACCTCTCGCGGCGTTTTCGCGAGACCGACTCGGCCGCGGTGCGCGAGGACCTGATGCGCTACCAGAGTGCCAAGCCCTGCCCCGATTGCGAGGGTTCGCGCTTGCGGCGCGAGGCGCGCAACGTATTCCTCGTCGATGTCGCGGGCGACACGCGCGAGCCGATCTTCCGCGTCGAGCACTTCACTCTGCGCGAGTGCCTTGCGTACTTCGAGTCGCTCAAGCTGCAGGGCGCGAAGGCCGAGATTGCCGACAAGGTCGTGCGCGAGATCCGCTCGCGGCTGAAGTTCCTCAACGACGTGGGGCTGAACTACCTGAGCCTGGACCGCAACGCCGATTCGCTCTCGGGCGGCGAGTCGCAGCGCATCCGGCTCGCATCGCAGATCGGTTCGGGCCTGACCGGCGTGATGTACGTGCTCGACGAGCCCAGCATCGGCCTGCACCAGCGCGACAACGAGCGCCTGATTGGCACGCTGCGCCACCTGCGCGACATCGGCAACAGCGTGCTCGTGGTCGAGCACGACGAGGACGCGATCATGGCCGCCGACCACGTGATCGACATGGGCCCCGGCGCCGGCGTGCACGGCGGGCGCGTGATGGCGCAAGGCACGCCGCAGCAGGTGGCGGCGAACCCCGAGTCGTTGACCGGCCGCTACCTGTCGCGCGCGCTGCGCATCGCCGTTCCCAAAGAGCGCCACACGCATGCCGATCCTGCCGACCCGCAGTTCCTGCGCATCCAGAGCGCACGCGGCAACAACCTGAAAAACGTCAGCGTCGACATCCCGGTCGGCCTGCTGACCTGCGTGACCGGCGTCTCGGGCTCGGGCAAGAGCACGCTGGTGAACGACACGCTGTATGCCACGGTCGCGCGCAAGCTCTACAACAGCCACGCCGAACCGGAGCCGGTCGATGCGATCGAGGGGCTGGAGGCGTTCGACAAGGTCATCAACGTCGACCAGAGCCCGATCGGCCGCACGCCGCGCAGCAACCCGGCGACCTACACCGGCCTGTTCACGCCGATCCGCGAGCTCTTCGCCGAAATGAACACCGCGAAGGAGCGGGGCTACGGCCCGGGCCGCTTCAGCTTCAACGTCGCCGGCGGGCGTTGCGAGGCCTGCCAGGGCGATGGCGTGCTGAAGGTCGAGATGCACTTCTTGCCCGACGTGTACGTGCCGTGCGACGTCTGCCATGGCAAGCGCTACAACCGCGAGACGCTCGAGGTGCTCTACAAGGGCAAGAACATCACCGAGGTGCTCGGCCTCACCGTCGAGGACGCGCACGGCTACTTCAACGCCGTGCCCAACATCGCGCGCAAGCTGCAGACGCTGCTCGACGTGGGCCTGGGCTACATCCGCCTCGGCCAGAGCGCGACCACGCTGTCCGGCGGCGAGGCGCAGCGCGTCAAGCTCGCGCTCGAACTGAGCAAGCGCGACACCGGCCGCACGCTCTACATCCTCGACGAGCCGACCACCGGCCTGCACTTCGCCGACATCGACCTGCTGCTGCACGTGCTGCACCAGCTGCGCGACGCGGGCAACACCATCGTCGTGATCGAGCACAACCTCGACGTGATCAAGACCGCCGACTGGATCATCGACATGGGGCCGGAGGGCGGCGCGGGCGGCGGAACCGTCGTCGCGCAGGGCACGCCGGAGGACGTGGCGGCCAGCGCCGCGAGCTTCACCGGGCGCTACCTGAAGCCGCTGCTCGAGGAGGCCCGTGCGCCGGCGTGACGCGCTGACCGCGGCGCTCGCGTGCGTCGCCGGATCGACGCGCGCCGCGTCGACCGATCCCTATCGCGGGCCCTTGTTCGACGCGCACCTGCACTACAACGAAGAGGCCTTCCAGGGCGTGCCGGTGGCCGAGGCCTTCGCGCGGATGCAACACAGCGGCGTTCGCGCGATCGTGGCGAACAGCCGGCCGAACACCGGTACGACGCGGCTCGCGAGCGCGCTGTCGCTGGCGCGCGCGGCCGGGGTCACGGTCGTGCCGTTCGTTCGCCTGTACCGCAACCGCGCCGACTACACCGGCTGGTTCGCCGACCCGTCGATCCATCGGATGGTGCTTGACGAACTCGCTGCCGGCACGGCGGCCGGCCCGTACCGCGGCATCGGCGAGTTCCACCTCTACGACAGCGCGAACGCGAACGGCCCGGTCGCGCGCTCGCTGATGCAGCTGGCCGAGGCGCGCGACCTGGTGGTGCTCGCGCATGTCGACGAGGTCGCGATCGAGCTGCTGATGCGGCACGCGCCGCGCACCCGCCTGGTGTGGGCTCACACGGGGATCGGTGGCACGCCGATCGCGCGCGTGCGCGAGTTGCTGGCCGCGCACCCGACGCTGCGTGGCGAGCTGTCGTACCGGCCGGGCCTGCTCGACGCGAGCGGGCGACTGACGCCGGAGTGGCGCGCGCTGTTCACCGAGATGCCGCAGCGCTTCATGATCGGCTCCGACACCTGGATCAACGAGCGCTGGTCGAGCTACGACGCGCTGATGCGCGAGGCCCGCCAGTGGCTCGGCGAGCTGCCGCCGGCACTGGCACGCGGCATCGCGTGGGACAACGCCGCCGGGCTGTACGGATTACCCAGCCCGACCTGAACGTCGAACTACCCGCCCGTCCCGCTGCGCAGCACCCGCGCGCTCTCGCGCACCATGCTCTGCACGTTGCGTGAATCGGCGAACACCTGGCGCAGCTGCGTGGCGTGGTTGCCGCTGCGCGCGGCGCACTGCTCGATCTCTTCGAGCGCCCGCAGGCTGCCCAGCACGGCGCCGTGCGGCTCGACGAGGCGCAGCGTCGCCAAGATGTCTTCGCGGATGCTGCGGCTCTCGCGCGTGCGCGGGTCGACCATCGTGCCGTCCAGCCCGAAGCGGCAGGCCTGGAAGCGGTTGAAGGTGTAGACGAGGTAGTCGTCTTCCTGCGGCTCGGGCTCGACGCGCTCGAGCAGGCGCCGGCAGATCGCCTGCAGATAGCACGCGAGTGCGGCGGCGCGCTCGACGGTGAGCGGGGTGTCGCACACGCGCAGCTCGATCGTGCCGTACTCGGGCTTGGGGCGGATGTCCCAGTAGAAGTCCTTCATCGACTTGACGACGCCGGTCGCTTCCA
>JBDTVC010000089.1:0-17161 GCA_040007475.1 Burkholderiales bacterium | reverse complement strand
CCCCGAGGTGCTGGAGTTCCGCTTCCCGGTGCGGCTGGACAGCTACGAGATCCGCAAGGGCTCGGGTGGCGCGGGGCGATTCAAGGGCGGCGACGGCGGGGTGCGTCGCGTGCGCTTCCTCGAACCGATGACGGCGTCGATCCTGTCGAACGGTCGCCTGCATGGCGCATTCGGCATGGCGGGCGGCGCGGCGGGCGCGGTCGGCGTGAACCGTGTCGAGCGTGCCGACGGGCGCATCGAGACGCTGGGCCACATCGGCTCGGTCGAGATGCGGCCGGGCGATGTGTTCGTGATCGAGACCCCGGGCGGTGGCGGCTTCGGCACGCCCTGACCATCGGCCGCGCCGGGAGCGGCGCCCGCGGGCTCAGCGTGGCGTCAGCTCAAGCTTGTCGGCGCCAGCGGTCGGTGCGGGCGATGCCTCGGGCGCGGCGCTGACCGATCGAAGTGTTTCGTTGGGGACCAGGTCCTGGTACTGGCGTTCAAGCGCGAGAAACATCGAGTGCGTGGCCTCGGTGACGTGCAGACGCGATTCGGTGTGGAAAGCCGACGCGGCCTGATTGGCGGTGCCGTAGAACGGGTCCTTCGCCCGGTTCATCAGCATCACCGACATCTTCGAACGCAGTGTCGCCAAGTCACGGTTCGACCAGTTGTCGACCATCGACTCCAACTGCGCGAGTGCAGACGCCAGAACCTCTTCGGGCACCGTGGCCAAGGCTTGCAGACCTTGTTCGGCGAGCATGCGGTCGACGTACACCAGGTGACGCATGACGCGACGCGTGCTGGGGTGCAGGTCGAGCAGCTTCCTGAGCTCGCCGCGCATCGCCTTCAGCTCGACCTCGCTCGGGCTCGGCGCCGGCTCCTGGCTCGGCGGTGCCTTGTCGGCGGCCGACTCGAGCTTGATGTGCACGTTCATGCCTTCACGCTCGAACCTCAGCGACTTCGAGAGCAGGCCGCTGACGAATCGAAGCGGAGCCCTGAACACGCTCAGCAACGGGCTTCGTTTGGATGGCGGGCCCGGTTGCGCCGTCGTCGCGGACGGCGCCGCGGCAGTCGGCGCACCAGGGCGTGAGGCGCGCCGCTTGGCCTTCGACTTCGCTCCCGGCTTGCGGGTATCCGACCAGGCCTTGGATCGCATCACCGTTGTGGCCGGGGCGGCGGACTGTTTCGACTTGGACGCCTTTTTCATGGGTGCCGATGGCTTGCAACTTGATACATCCCCAGTGTCGCCGCGAGCCGGTGCTCGTGCGCGGCGGCTTGCGCCGAAAGCGTTCCTGGCGTGAGTTTCTCCCGTGCCGCCGTACGCGGTCCTTGTCCGCACGCCTTGGGCGCGGCGCTGTAAGGATGCAGCGCCCCATTCGACACATGCACATCGCCCGCCGACAATGACGGACCAGGCGATCCAACCTCACACAGTCACCACCGGAGAGAACCAATGAACACACGCCTCATCGCTTCCAGCGCCCTCGCATCCGTCATGGCCATGGGGCTGCTGTCGGCCGCCCACGCCGCCGACGAGACCAACGGCAAGGAGAAGTGCTACGGCATCGCCAAGGCCGGCTCCAACGATTGCGCCAACCTCTCGGGCAGCCACTCGTGCGCCGGCCAGTCCAAGAACGCCATGGGTGCCGACGAGTGGAACTACGTCGCCAAGGGCACCTGCGCCAAGCTCGGCGGCAAGTCGGCCGAAGAAGCCAAGGCGGCGATGAAGAAGTGACCCGTCCCGTCGGGGTCGGCCTGCGCCAACCCCACTACGCCGACCTGCTGAACAGCCCGCCGCCGCTCGGTTTCGTCGAAGTTCATTCCGAGAACTTCTTCGCCGACGGCGGCGCCGCGTTGGCAGTGCTGCACCGGGCACGCGAACACTACCCGGTCAGCCTGCACGGTGTCGGCCTCGCGCTCGGCTCGGCCGCGGGCCTGGACCCGTGGCACCTGGATCGCCTCGCGCGGCTGGCCGATCGCATCGATCCCGTCCGGGTCTCCGATCACGCCTGCTTCGCGCGCGCCGCGCTGCCCGGTGGTGTGGTCCACGCGAACGACCTGCTGCCGATCGCATTCACCGAGGCCTCGCTCGCGCTGATGACCACGCATGTGGTGCAGGTGCAGGAGCGCTTGCGCCGCCCGATGCTGGTCGAGAACCTCTCGTCGTACGTGTCCTTCGCCGACGACGCGATGAGCGAGCCCGAGTTCTTCGTGCAGCTCTGCCGGCACAGCGGCTGTGGCATGCTGCTCGATGTCAACAACATCATGGTGAATGCGCTGAACGCTGGTGCGAGCGATCCGCTGGCAACGTGCCGCGCGTTCATCGATGCGCTGCCGCTCGGCATCGTCGGCGAGATCCACGTCGCCGGGTATTGCGAGACGCCGGGGATCGTCATCGACGACCACGGCAGCCGCGTGCGGCCGGACGTGTGGGCGCTGTGCGAACACGCGCTGCAGCGCTTCGGCGCCGTGCCGGTGCTGGTGGAGTGGGACACCGACGTGCCTGCGCTCGAGGTGCTGCTCGCCGAGGCCGCGCACGCGGCGACTCTGCATGGATGAGGCGCAGCGCCAGCGTGGCTTGCTGCAGGCGCTGACAGGCGCCGCCGCCGCCGGCTTGCGCGAACACGGCGAGCGTGCGGCGCGCGGCCTGGAGGCCTACCGCGCGAACGCCGAGGCGGTCGCCGCGCGGGCACTGGGCGCCGCGTTTCCGACCGTGCAGGCGATGGTCGGCGACGACGATTTCAACCGACTTGCGCGCGCCTTCTGGCATGCGCATCCCCCTTTGCGCGGTGACCTCGGCGAGTGGGGCGATGCGTTCGCCGAATGGCTGCAAGGGCACGCTGCGATGGCGGCCTGGCCCTACCTCGGCGACAGCGCGCGGCTGGACTTCGCGATCCACGCCAACGAACGTGCGGCCGATGCGGTGGCCGATGTCGCGTCGCTCTCGCTGCTGGAATCCGTGGATCCGGCGCGGCTCCGGATGGTGCTGATGCCCGGCACCGCGCTGCTGCGCTCGGGCTGGCCGATCGTCGGCATCCATCGCGCCCACCAGCTCGAGGGCGAGGCCGCCGAGCGTGCGTTCGCCGACCTGCGTGACGCGATCGCGGCGCGGCACGGCGAGAGCGCATTCATCGTCCGCGAGGGTTGGCGTGCGGTCGTGCATCGGCTCGACCCGCCCGACGCACGCTGGACCGAATCGCTGCTCGCCGGCACGCGCCTTGCGACCGCACTCGAGCACGCCGGCGACGGCTTCGATTTCGCCGGCTGGCTGGGCCGCGCGATTCGCCACGGCTGGATGAAAGGTGTGGCCGCGCTCGACGACTGACGGGTGCCTCACAGGGAACCCATCATGACGCTCAACACCTCCTCCACGCTTGCGGCCCGCTTCTGGATGCTCGGCGAGCGCGCCGTCGCCGGGCTCGACTGGCTCAAGCCGCTGGCGCAGCTCGGCGCACGGCTCTACATCGCGGCCGTGTTCTTCCGCTCCGGGCTGACCAAGCTCCACGATTGGGACACCACGCTCGCGCTGTTCGCCGACGAGTACCACGTGCCGCTGCTGAACCCGACCGTCGCGGCCTACCTGGGCACGGGTGCCGAACTCGCGCTGCCGGTGCTGCTGGTGGCCGGGCTGTTCGGTCGATTCGCCGCGGCCGGCCTCTCGGTGCTGAACATCGTCGCGCTGATCAGCCTGATGGACGTGCCCGACGCTGCGCTGATGGGTCACGTGTTCTGGGGCAGCCTGCTGGGATTCGTGGTGTTGTGGGGGCCGGGTGCCCTGTCGATGGACTTCTGGCTGATCCCGCGCCTGCGGGATCGTGTGTTGGGGCACATGGCGGTGCCGACGACGACCGGCCCTGCCCGCGCGATCAGTCGCGCGGCCTGAAGTCGATCTCGAACGGCGTGCGAACGCGGCCGTCGGTGTCTCGCGGCAGGATCTCGGTGCGCTCGATCGCGCGCAGCACGGCGTCGTCCCAGGCCTTGGAGCCGCTGCTCTTGACGAGGCGCTTGCCGACGATGGTGCCGTCCGGTGCGAGCTTCACTTCGACAGTGGCCATCGGGTTGCCGTCCACCGGTTCCGTCAACACGATGTTGGGCTTGATGCGCGCCATGATGCGGCCCGCGTAGCTCGCCGACGGCGCGCTGCTGCGCAGCGCGCTGCCGGTGTCCGTCGGCCCGCCGGTGGCACCGGCCAGGCCCTGCATGCGCTTCAGGTAGGCCTCGCGTGCGGCGGCCTGCTTCGCGGCATCGGCCTTGCTGGTCTTCTCCTTCGCGAGCTTGTCGGCCTTCTCGGTCTCGGCCTTCAGCTTCTCGGCCGCAGCCTTCTTCTGTGCAAGTTCTTCCTTCGCGCGTTGCGCCTTCTCGGCCTTCTTCTCGCGCGCCTCTTCTTCGGCCTGCTGGCGCTTGGCCTCTTCGCGCTTGGCCTTCTCGATCGCGATCTGCGGGTCGGGCAGTGCGGGGGCCTGCGGCTTCGGCGCGGGCTCGGGCTTCGCGACGGGCTCGGGCTCGGGCTTGCGCACCGGCGTCGGGGGTGGCGGTGGCGGCTCGACGGCGCGCGGCGCGGCGGCCTGCGGCGTGGCCGACCACAGCTCGGCCGCGACGGTCGTCGGCTCCGAGGTGCGCCAGTTGACGCCGAACGCGAGGGCCGCGATCAGCAGCACATGCGCGAACAGCGCCAAGCCGAGCGCCGGCCCGTTGCGCTGCGCGCTGCGCGGCATGAACGGGTCGCGCGAGGACATCACCGCCGTGTTCATCGGCACCTCAGACGACGTCGGGCCGTCACTTCAGCTCGCTCCGGTTTTCACCGACAGGCCGACTCGTTGCACGCCGGCGCGCTGCAGCGTGTCCATCAGCTTGACGACCGCTTCGTACTTGACGTTGCGATCGGCCGAGATCACGACCGGCGTGTTCGCGTCGCCGCCCTGCAGCTCGCGCACGCGGGTGGCCACGTCGCGCAGCGCGACCGGCTCGCCTTCCTTGCCGTCGATGCGCAGCCGCACCTTCTCGTCTGACGCGACGACGACCTCTACCACGTGGTCGGGCCGACGCTGGCCCTTGCCGACGCTGGGCAGGTCGACGACACCGGTCGTGATCAGCGGTGCGGTGACCATGAAGATGATCAGCAGCACGAGCATCACGTCGATGAACGGGACCATGTTGATCTCGTTGATCGTGCGGCGGCGCGATCCGCCGCGCAGGCTGACGGCCGGCATGTCAGTGACCCGCAGCCGGTGCGCCGACGTTGCGTTGCAGGATGTTGGAGAACTCCTCGATGAAGGTCTCCTGCTGGATGGCGATCCGGTCGATGTCGCGCGCGAAGCGGTTGTAGGCGATCACCGCAGGGATCGCGGCAAACAGGCCGATCGCGGTGGCGACGAGCGCCTCGGCGATGCCGGGCGCGACGGTGGCCAGCGTCACCTGCGTCATGTTCGCCAGGCCGACGAACGCATGCATGATGCCCCACACGGTGCCGAACAGGCCCACATAAGGCGACACCGAGCCGACCGTGGCGAGGAACGACAGGTGCGCCTCGATCGTGTCGAGCTCGCGCTGGAAACTCGCGCGCATCGCGCGCCGCGCGCCGTCGAGCAGCGCGCCGGCGTCGGCCACGCGGCGCTCGCGCAGCTTCATGAACTCGCGCATGCCCGACGCGAAGATGCGCTCCATCGACGAGCGGTCGGGCCGCTTGACGGCATCCGCGTACAGGTCGTTGATGTTCTTGCCGGCCCAGAACTCGCGCTCGAACTCCTCGTTGGCCGCGCGCACGCGCTTGAGGCCGAAGAGCTTGCCGAAGATCACCGTCCAGCTCGCGAGCGAGGCGACCAGCAGGCCGGCCATCACGAGTTGCACGACGAAGCTCGCGTGCAAGACGAGGCTGACAATCGAGAAATCCTGGTTCATTCGTTCGGGCTCATGGGTGTGACGGACTCGGTGATCACCGTCGGAATGCGTTGGGGTCTGAAGGTTCCGGCATCGACGCAGCCGATGCGGATCGTGCCCTCGGCGAGCAGCTCCTCGCCCTGCGGCGATTGTCGCCAGGCCTGCTGCGCGATCGTCATCTGTGCGCGGCCGGCGTGCCTGACGTGCACGGTGACCGCGACGAGATCGTCGAGCCGCGCCGGGCGCAGATAGCGCACATGCGTGTCGGTGACGACGAAGACGGCGCCGGTCCGCGCACGCAGGGCCTCCTGCTCGTGGCCGAGCGAGCGCAGCCACTCGGTGCGCGCGCGCTCGAAGAACTTCAGGTAGTTGGCGTAAAACACGACGCCGCCGGCGTCGGTGTCTTCCCAGTAGATGCGTACCGGGAAGCGGAAGGGGGCGTGAACGGTGTCAGGTGTCGGCACGGGGCCGATTATCGCTGCAGCCTATCGCGTCTTCTCAGCGCACCACACGTTGATACACCGGGCCCCAGCGCGGGTGGCCGGCCTCGGACTTGCTCAGCGCGAATGACGGGTCGGCTTCGCGCGCCGCGCGGAACTCGTTCTCGCAGGCCTTGATGCGGTCGCTCGTGCAGTAGATGAACGCCAGGACCTTGTGCGCCGCGGCGCGATCGCGCGGCGAGGTCAGGCCGTTCTTCAGCGCGTCGATGAGCTGCGCTTCGGCGAGCGGGTATTGCGCGTCGTCGTAAGCACGCAGGCCCGCGAGCAGGGCCTTCTCGGCGGGGCGCTCGGCCACGTCCATCAGCCCCGGTGACGCGGCCGGCGGCACGACGCAGGCGCCCAGCAGTGCGGCGAGCGCGAACCCGGGGATCAGCAGCAGGCGAGGCATGGTCAGAACTTGTGCTTGAGCGTGACGGGTTGATCGGCGGTGACGTTGACTGCTGCGTTGTGCGGCGGCAGGTCGGCGTTGCGGATCACGATCTGGTGCCGGCCTTCGGCGAGGCTGAGTTCGGTGAGCGGCGGCGAGGTGCCGGCCGGTTTGCCGTCGACCTCGATGTCGCCCCACGGGCTGATCGCGATGCGCACCAGGCCGCGCGCGACAGGTGCGACGGGCGCGGGGGCCGGCGTCGCGCGCGTATCGCGCTCGCGGGCCTCGCGGGCGCGGCGCTCCTTGAGGGTCTCCTTCGGCGGCTTGGCGGCCACGGGCGAGATCTTCAGTGTCGGCATCGGCATCGGGATCGGTGTCGGTGTCGCCACTGCGGCCGGCGGAGCCGCGCTCTCGACGATCGGCGCAACGGCCGGCGGCACCGGGACGGCTACTGCGGCGACGACGGGAGCGGCTTGCGACGCGGTTGGCGCGGCCGCCGGCACCATCGCGGACACCGGCGTCGGCAGCGCCACCGGCTTCGCGGCCACGGCCGCCGGTGCCGTTGCCGGCTTCGACCCGGTCGAGACCCAGACCAGGCCGGCGAGCGCCGCCACGACGAGCCCGCCGGCGATGACCTTCGTCCACGTCGATCGGCGCTCGTCCGCCGCCGGAGTGTCGCCATCGGTCGCGCCGCTGCTGTTCTCCTCGAGCCAGTGACGCAGGTCGCGCGACAGCGCGCGCGCCGAGCGATAGCGGTGCTCGGGGTTCTTCGCCATCGCCTTCGCGACGATCTCGGCCAGCGCCTGCGGCACCGTGGGATCGACGGCGTTGGCCAGCGGCGGCTCGTGCGTGAGCACGGCATGCGTGATGTCCTCGAGCGTGCCGCCGCGGAACGGCTTCACGTCGGTGAGCAGCTCGTACAGCACGACGCCGAGCGAGAACACATCGGCGCGCCGATCGACCGGCTCGTGCTGTGCCTGCTCGGGCGCCATGTAGTAGGGCGAGCCGGCCGCGATTTCGGCGTCGCCGTGCAGGTCGCGCTGGTGGGCGATGCGGGCGATGCCGAAGTCCAGCACCTTGGGCTGGGTGCGGCCGATCATGAAGATGTTGGCCGGCTTCACGTCGCGGTGCACCACGCCCTTGCTGTGCGCGTAGCCGAGCGCATCGGCCACGCGGCGCACGATCAGCGCGGCCTGGACCGGCGTGGCGCGCCAGCCTTCGTGTCGCAACTGGCGCAGGTCGCGGCCCTTGAGCAGCTCCATCGCGATGTAGGCGCGGTTGTCGCTGACGCCGGCGTCGAACACCGTGACGATGTGCATGTGGTTGAGGCCGGCCGCGGCGCGGGCCTCGTTCAGGAACATCGAGTTGAACGCGGCACGTTCGCTCTCGTCGATCTCGACGTTGAGCGTCTTCACCGCGATCAGCCGCGACAACAGCGGATCGTGTGCCGCGTACACGGTGCCCAGGCCGCCTTCACCGAGGCGGTGCTTCAGCGCATAGCGGCCGATGTGGCCGATCGTCGGGTGACGCTGATCGGTGGGGTCGGGTGTCTGGGTCGAGAACGCGGCGGCCGGCCCGCGCAACGCGGGCATGTCGGCCTCACGCCACAGGGCGGGTTCGCCAGGCAGGCTCGGTGCCGGCGCTGGTTCCGAATCCGGTGCGGCCGGGTTCGGCGGGGGGTTGAACGAGTTCACTCCGGCAGCTTAGCCCAGCCCACGCCCGGCAAAGGTGCGAAAAGCACCTGCTTCGCGGGCTTGGTCACAACCGCTCACTATTTGGGGGCGGTCGTGTCGGGCCGCGCACCACACTCAGACGTCGCCGGGCCGCCCCAAGGCGGCTGAGCGCCCCCTTGGGGGGCAGGAACGAAGTGACGTGGGGGTCGTCATGTCTCAGGCCAAGTTGCGGCGCAGCCGGACGACGGCTTCCTGGAGTTGCTCCATCGAGTTCGCATACGACAGGCGCACGAAGCGTTCGGTGCCGAAACGACCGAAATCGCGCCCCGGCGTGATCGCCACGTGAGCGCGCTTCATGATGTCGAAGCAGAAGTCCCAACTGCTCGGGTGGTGTGCCGAGCAGTCGGCCCAGGCGTAGAAGGCGCCATCGGGCATCACCGGCACGGTCAGGCCCATTGCATTCAGCGCCGGTACGAGGAAGTCGCGCCGCGCGCGGAACTCGTCGCGGCGCCGTTCGTACTCGGCGATCGACGCCGGCTCGAAACAGGCGAGTGCAGCGTGCTGGGCCGGTGCGCTGGGGCAGATGTAGAGGTTCTGCGCGAGCTTCTCGATGGGCGCGACGAGGGCGTCGGGCACGACGAGCCAGCCCAGGCGCCACCCGGTCATCGAGAAGTACTTCGAGAAGCTGTTGATCGAGATCACGTCGTCGCCGTGAGCCAGCGCACTGTGGCCGTAGCGCTCGTCGAAGCTCAGACCGAGGTAGATCTCGTCGACCAGCGTGAAGCCGCCCTGCGCGCGCACCACGTCGACGATGCGCCCCATCTCGGCCGGCTCGATCGAGGTGCCGGTCGGGTTCGACGGGGAGGCGAGCAGCACACCGCGCGTGCGGGGCGTCCAGGCTGCGTTCACGCTCGCGGCGCTGAGCTGGTAGCGCTCGTCGGCCGAGGCGGGCAGCAGCACCGGCTTGCCTTCGGCAGCCGCGACGAAGTGGCGGTTGCACGGGTAGCTCGGGTCGGGCAGCAGCACCTCGTCGTCACGGTCGACGAGCGCGAGGCAGGCGAGCTGCAGCGCGGCCGACGCGCCGGCGGTGACGACGATGCGGCGCGGATCGATGCTCAGGCCGAAGCGCGTCGCGTACCAGCCGCTGATGCGCTCGCGCAGTGCGAGCAGGCCGGTCGCATCGGTGTACTGCGTGCGGCCCTGGCTCACGGCGCGCTCGCTGGCCGCACGCACCAGCGGCGGTGCAGTGAAGTCGGGCTCGCCGATGTTCAGGAAGATCATCGGCGAGCCACCCAAGCGCGCGTCGCACTCAGGGCTGCGCGCCAGCTCGGCGGCAGCCTTCGCGAACTCCATCACGTAGAAGGGCTCGATGTGGTCGAGCCGCTGCGCGAGCTTCATGGAGCCCCTCGCCCGACGAGTACGTCGGGCGATCCCCCGAGGGGATTCGGGCCTTGCTCGGGGCGGCCCGGCGCGGCGGCCCGGCTCATCGCCTGGCGCGCGCGGCGTTGACCTCGACCGGCCGCAGATCCACCGCTGCCTTGTCGAGCACGCCGTTGACGTACTTGTGGCCATCGGTGCCGCCGAAGCTCTTGGCGAGTTCGACCGCCTCGTTGATTGCGACCTTGTACGGGATGTCGATGCAGTGCGTCAGCTCGTACGCACCGATCATCAGCACGCCGTGCTCGATCGGCGAGAGCTGGGTCGTCTTGCGGTCGACGTGCCGCGAGAGCACCGCGTCGATGGCCGACGCCTCGGCGATGCAGCCACTCAGCAGCGCATCGAAGTGCACCGAGTCGCACTTCTCGAAGCCCTCCTGCTCGCGCATGTGGGCATCGACGACCTTCGCGTCGGCGCCCGAGATCAGCCACTCGTACAAGCCCTGCAGCGCGAGCTCGCGCGCACGGCGCCGTGCCGACTTGGGCTTGGGCCGCCTGGAGACCGGGGCCGGCAGGGTGGGGATCGGTTCGGTCACGAGAGGTCTTCCATCAGGTTGGCCATCTCGACGGCCACGCGCGCGGCATCGCGGCCTTTGTCAGTGGTGCGGGCCCAGGCCTGCTCTTCGTTCTCGACGGTGAGCACGGCGTTCGCGATCGGGATGCCGTGGTCGAGCGAGACGCGCGTCACCGCGGCGCCGCTCTCGTTCGCGACCAGCTCGAAGTGGTACGTCTCGCCGCGGATGATGCAGCCGAGCGCGATCAGCGCGTCGTAGTCTTCGCTCTCGGCAAGCGCGTGCAGTGCCAGCGCAATTTCGAGTGCGCCCGGCACGGTGACGTGCTTGATGTGCTTCGCACCGACGCCCAGCGTGGTCAGCTCGGCCAGGCAGGCATCGGCGAGCGCGTCGGTCAGGGCGGTGTTGAAGCGCGCCTGCACGATGCCGATGCGCAGATCGCGCCCGTCGATCTGCGCGATCTGGCCACCGCTGGTGGTGTCACTCATGTCAGCATCTTGCATCGCTCGTGTCCTTCAATTCTCTGCGGCGACGAAGCCGGTGACTTCGAGGCCGTAGCCGGTCATGCTGGGCATGCGGCGCGGGCTGCCGAGCAGCTTCATCTTCGAGATGCCGAGTTCGCGCAGGATCTGCGCACCGATGCCGTAGGTGCGCAGGTCCATCTGGCCGGCATGGCGCGCCGCGCCGTTGGCTGCAGGCAGCAGATGCGGGACGAGCGCGGCCACGTCCTCGCCGCAGTTGAGCAACACGGCGGCGCCGCGCAGGCTCTTCTGCAGCGCAGCCAGCGCCTTCGGCAGCGGCCACGAGTGCTCGGACGGGCCGACGTCGAGCAGGTCCATCACCGACAGCGGCTCGTGCACGCGCACCAGCACTTCGTCGGCAGGGGTCCATTGACCATGCGTCAACGCCAGGTGCAGGCCGCCGGTGCGGTCCCGGAACGCGGTGCAGTCGAACGTGCCCTGCGCGGTGACGAGCGGGCGCTGGCCGGCGCGCTCGATCAGCGACTCGTTGCGGCTGCGGTATTCGATCAGGTCGGCGATCGTGCCGATCTTCAGCTTGTGCTCGTTCGCGAACGTGATCAGGTCCGGCAGGCGCGCCATCGTGCCGTCGTCCTTCATCACTTCGCAGATCACCGAGGTGGGCGAGAGGCCCGCCATGCCCGCCAGGTCGCAGCCGGCCTCGGTGTGCCCGGCACGCATCAGCACGCCGCCCTCCTGCGCGCGCAGCGGGAAGACGTGGCCGGGCTGCACCAGGTCGCTCGGCTTCGCGTCGCGTGCGACGGCCGCCTGCACGGTGCGCGCGCGGTCGGCGGCCGAGATGCCGGTGTCGACGCCGGTCGCGGCTTCGATCGAGACCGTGAACGCGGTGCCGTGGCGCGTGCCGTTGCGGCTGGTCATCGATTGCAGGTTCAGCCGGTCGCAGCGCTCGGGCGTGAGCGTGAGGCAGATCAGGCCGCGACCGAAGCGCGCCATGAAGTTGATCGCTTCGGGCGTGATGTGATCGGCGGCGATGACGAGATCGCCTTCGTTCTCGCGGTCTTCCTCGTCGACGAGGATGATCATGCGGCCGGCGGCCAGTTCAGCGACGAGTTCGGGGATTGGGGACAGAGCCATCCCCGAATTGTAGGTGGCGGCCCAGGGATGGAGCCGGCCTGCTGTCTCAGCCGACCTTCGGCGCCGTCAGCATGCGTTCGGCATAGCGCGCGATGAGGTCGATCTCGAGGTTCACGCGCTGGCCCACCTGCAGCGTGCCGAGCGTCGTGTTCGACAGCGTGTGCGGGATCAGGTTGATGCTGAGTTCGCAGCCTTGCGCGCTGTCGATCACCCGGTTCACCGTGAGGCTCACGCCGTTGACCGTGATCGAGCCCTTGTAGGCGATGAAGCGCGCCAGCTCGGCCGGGGTGCGGATGCGCAGCTCCCAGGATTCGCCGACCGACGCGAAGTGGGTGACGCTGCCGATGCCGTCGACATGGCCGCTGACCATGTGGCCGCCGAGCCGGTCGTTGGCGCGCATCGCTTTCTCGAGGTTGACCGGGCCAGGCTCGCCGAGGCCGGCGGTCTTGTCCAGGCTCTCGGCCGAGATGTCGAGCGTGAAGCGGTTCGCGCCGGGGTCGGAGGTGGTGACGGTCATGCAGGCGCCGTTGATCGCGATGCTGTCGCCGACCTGCACGTCCCCGAGGTAGCCGGGCGGTGTCTGGATCGTGAGCTGCCTGCCGTGCGAGGCGTCGGGGCCGAGGGCGCGCGCCTGCGTGATACGGCCGAGGCCGGAGATGATGCCGGTGAACATCAGGCGATTGTCGCAGGGCGGGCGACGATGCGCAGGTCGTCACCGATGGGCGTGACGCTCTCGAATCGCAACGCCAGGGCATCGCTCAGGCTGTCGAGCGGGCCGAACGCGGCGAGCTCGCGGCCGATGCCGAGCAGCTTCGGGGCCATGTAGATGAGGTACTCGTCGACGAGGCCCTCGCGCACGAACGAGCCGTTGAGCTTGTGCCCGGCCTCGACATGCAGCTCGTTGATGCCGCGCGCGGCCAGGTCGGCGAGCATCGCGGCCAGATCGACCTTGGCATTGGCGCCCGGCATCAGCGCGATCTCGGCGCCGCGCTCGCGCAGCGCGGTCGCGCGGCCGGCGTCGAGGCTGGCGGCATAGATCAGTGCGCGGCCGGGGGCGTCGAGGATCTTCGAGGTCAGCGGTGTCTCCAGTCGCGAATCGACGATGACACGCAGCGGCTGCAAGGTGGTCTCGACCAGCCGCACGTCGAGGCGCGGGTTGTCGTCGAGCACGGTGCCGACACCGGTCAGCACCGCGCCGGCGCGCTTGCGAAACGCGTGGCCGTCGGCACGTGCCGGCGCGCCGGTGATCCACTGGCTCGCGCCGTTGTTCAGCGCAGTGCGCCCGTCGAGCGAGACGGCGGTCTTCAGGCGCACCCAGGGCCGGCCGCGCTGCATGCGCGAGAAGAATCCGATGTTGAGTTCGCGCGCCTCAGCGGCGATGGCGCCGGTCTCGACGGCGATGCCCGCCGCGCGCAGCCGCGCCGCGCCCCGGCCGGCGACGAGCGGGTTCGGGTCTTCGAGCGCCATCACGACACGCGCGATGCCGGCCTCGATGAGCGCGTCGCAGCACGGCGGCGTGCGGCCGTGGTGCGAGCAGGGTTCGAGCGTCACATAGGCGGTGGCGCCGCGCGCGCTCTCGCCGCGGCCGTGCAGGTCGCGCAGCGCCATGACCTCGGCGTGTGCGCCGCCGGCCTGCTGCGTGTGGCCGCGGCCGAGCACGCGGCCATCGACCGCGGTGATCACGCAACCGACGCGCGGGTTGGGGTCGGACAGGCCGATGGCGCCGCGCGCGAGTGCCAGCGCTTCGTGCATCGGGGTGGGGTGCTCGGCACTCATGGTGGCGACGATGCTAACGCGAGCGCGCTGCTCAGCACCGGGTCGGCGCCGGCGATGATGGAGTGCAGGACGATCTGCTGCGCGCCACCACTGCGATCGACCCAGCTCACGGTGATCGATGCGAGCTTGGCCTGCGGCGCGTCGGCCGCTGCGACCTCGCGGTCCAGTTGGTAAGCCGTGACGCCGCTTACGGTACGCGAGGCGCTGGCGATGGCGTCGAACGAGCGCATGCCGGCGGCCGGGCTCGTGGTCGCGAAGCCGCGCAGCGTCTCCATGTCCTCCTGAGCGAGGCGCGTGGCCTCCGAGCGCTGGCGCGCGACGTCGCTGTCGAGCCGCAGATGACTTTGCACGCGGGCAAGCCCGATCATCCCGAGCGACAGAACCAGGAAGGCGACGAGCGCTTCGAGCAGCGTGGTGCCGCGTTGGGCATGGCGGGTGGGGGTGTGCATGATGATGTCCTCAGAAGTCGCGCCAGCTGCCGCTGACGCGTGTGAAGCTGCCGGTCCGATGGGCCAGCGTGGCGAGCACCGCGGCGTCGCGATGGAATTCGGGGGCGGCCGGGCCGGCGTAGGGGCTCTCGGTGATGACGGCGCCCTGCACGTTCGGGCCGGCATCGGCGAGCGTCATCGACGCACCGTAGAGAGCGCCCACGATCGCGACCGCACCGTCGAGCCGGACGGCGCCGCTGGCGGCGATCACGACGGGTTCGTTGACCGAGCCGAGGGCGATCGGGCCGGTGAGCGACAGGTCGCCGTCGACTGCGATCAGCGCGAAGCCCGCCGCGATGGCGGCGCCGATCGCGCTGCCGCAATCGTTGCCGCAGGCGACGCGTGCAACGACCGGCTGGTTCTGCCAGGTGGAGCGAGGCAGCCCGAAGCTGGCGGCGAAGAACTGGTCGGTGGTCTGGTTTGCCGCGTCGCGTGTCGTGAGCGCATCGACCGGCGCGGTGCGCAGGCCGGCGAACAGTGCCAGGGTGACCTCGACGCGGGCCGAGGCATCGGCGCTCGTCGCCGCACCCAACAGGCAGGCGCCGGCCAGGCTGGTGCAGCCGCTGGCCACGACCCGCACGGTCCCGGCTCGGGCAGTGGGCTGGAACTGCAGCGCGAACGCCGGCGCAGGTATGGTGCCGCCGGGCGCGCTCAGCGCCGCGGCGCCAGCGGCCGGGCAGCTGCACGACCAGCCGCCCGCGCCGCGCACGCAGGCCGGCAGCGAACCCGTCGTGCCGATCGCGCCGGTGCTGCGGTCCAGCGTCAGCAACCGATCGCGGAACGTGGTCGCAGCGGGTTCGGCGCTCGGCTTGCAGTCGGGGCCGATTCGCTGCGGGCTGTCGAGCAGCGCCTGAGCCCATTGAAGGCCGGCTTCGGCGGCTTCGAAGGCCTGCGTGGCACGTGCCTGGTTCGCGGAGGCGCGCTGTTCGAACACGAGGTGACGGTTGACGCCGAGGGCCGCCAGCGCCATCGCGAGGAACAGCAGCAGCGTGACGATCAGCGCCGCGGCGCCGCGTTGGGATGCGAGGTGATGGTTCATGAGGGGCCTCATCAGGAACAGGTGCCGACGACCGCATCGCTGCGCACGCGGGCGTTGCTGTGCAAGCTGCGCACGACGCGCGTGTCGCTCAGCAAGGTGGCGGTGATGGCCACCCTCAGGCTGCGCACCTGCTGGTGCGGCGGGCAGGTGGTGCTGCCGGCAGCGCAGGCGTGCGGGCAGATCGATTCGAGGCTCAGATCCTGCACCTCCGGCGTGACGTTGAACTCGGTCACGGTGAACGTGGTGGTGTCGGTCATGGCCTGCCAGTTGCCGGCACCGAGCTGGAGCTCGATCGCCCCGTTGCGCAGCCGGAAGCCGAACTGCTCGTTGCTGTCGACCGCGTTGTTCTCGACCGCATCGCGTGAGTAGCGCAGGTCGACCGTGGTCGACGGCCCAACCACGGGCTCGAGCGCGGCGTACGGGTTGGCGCCCGTGCCTGCAGCGCCCCAGTAGCCGGCACGGCGCAGGTCGCGCGCGATCACATCGGCGGTCGTGCGCAGGTCCTGCATCAGCCGCGCCTCCAGCGTCAGCGCACGGTTCTCGCGCAGTTGGCCGACGAACAGCGTGCTGCCGCTGGCGACGAGGAAGAGCGCGATCGCCACGCCGATCATCAGCTCGATCATCGAGAGGCCGCGTTGCGGGTGTCGTGTGCTCATCACAGGCTCCAGCATTGACGATTGGCGAGACGATCGTTGGCGACGCTGATGTCGCTGCCCGATGCGTAGACCAGGTTCATGCCGACCGCACTCGCCCGCATGAAGCGGCAGGCGACGTCACGCGCCTGTGTCCCGGTGGCCGTTGCGAGCAGCACGTAGCCATCGGCGTCGAACGCGGTCATCTGCAGGGTGTAGTGCCCGGCTCGAGTGACGCCCGCCGCGCCGATCTCGGCCAGCTCGCCGTAGCGGGTGCTGCGGCTGCGCAGGCGCTCCTGCGCACCCTGAATCAATACCAGCGCGGCCAGCACATCGGCGCGGCGCGCCTTCTGCAACTGGCCTTCGAAGCTCGGGAGCGCGACACCGGACAGCACGGCAGCAATCGCCATCGCGGTGAGCATCTCGATCAACGTGAATCCTTGCATGGGAGTGCGCATGGCGGCTTCCCGCTCAGCAGGCGCGGTAGCCCGGCACCGCGGGCGCCGGCGAGCACGAGCGCACGCGGCCCATGACGTTGATGACGTGGCGCACCTCGCGGCCGCTCGCGCCGACAACGCGCAGGGTGCCGGTCGGCGTGCTCGTGCCGTGCATCGGGTCGAACACGATGGAGCTGGCATTCGACGCGACGCTGACCTGATCGGCATCCGCCACGAGCACGGTCTTGATTTCACGTGCGGGCCCCTGGCAGACGGCCGGGCCATTGCCGCTGCAATCGCACTGCCCGGCATTGCCGGTGTGGATCACGTAGCAGCTGCCACCGGCGCGCGGCATGAAGCTCAAGCGCAAGGCCTGGTTGCGTGCGACCGCGGCGGTGCGGATCAGCTGGATGTCGGTCGCGAGCTGCGTCGCCGCATTCTCGAGCCGGCGCGCGGCGATCATCTCCTGCAGGCTCGGCGCCGCCGTGGTGGCGAGCACGGTGCTCACGGCGAGCACCATGCAGGCCTCGATCAGCGTGAAGCCGCGTTGACGGTTGGGGTTGGTTTTCATCTGTGCTCCGGGTCGTTAACCGATGCACAGACTTTAGAAATTCGGGTCGCTCGCCGCGACCCGCGGAGGTGGGGAAGAGCGGCCCCTCTCGTGGGCCACCCCTTGTGTCACCCCCGGGCGGGGGATGCCGTCAGATGTCGCGGATCAGTTGCCGGAACTCGTCCACGTCCTCGAAGCTTCGATAGACCGAGGCGAAGCGCACGTAGGCGACCTTGTCGATGCGCTTGAGCTCGCGCATCACGAGTTCGCCGAGGCGCGTGG
>JBDTVC010000088.1:0-17246 GCA_040007475.1 Burkholderiales bacterium | reverse complement strand
TCGCTGCGCGAACTCGACGACTGGTTCGACCTCAGCCCGGTCGGCATGGTGCTGTCCGACGATCGCGGCCTGCTGGTGCGTACCAACCCCGCGTTCGACGCGCTGGCCGGCGCACTGCCGGTGTCTTTGGCCGATGCGCCTGCGGGCCTGCGCGAGTTGCTCGGGTGGCACGACGATGGCGCGGTGGCCACGGCGCCCGGCGCGCCGCCGGTCGAGCGGCAGGGCTGGATCACGCCGCCCGGACAGCCGCCACGCCTGTTGCGCACGATCGTGCGCAGCTACCAGACCGTGGGCGGCCAGCGGCGCACGATGGCGGTGATCGAGGACCGCAGCGCGGAGGAGGAACGCGATCTCGCGCAGGTCCAGATCGGCGCGCTGATGGACACCGCCGGTGTCGGCCTCGCGACGTTCCAGGAGTCCTCTGGCTGGGTTCGCCAATCGACGGGAACGAGCGCGCCTGCAGGCACGCCGTCGTCCGCGTCGGCGGCGTTGCACACCATCAGCCGCGAGATCGTGGCATCCGGGTCGGTGCCCGAATTCGAGCGCCTGCAAGCGGCGCTGCGGCATGGCGAGCGCGCCGAGGTGCGCTACGAGATCGCACACCCCGAGCTGGGGTCTCGCTGGTTGCTCACGCGCGTCGAGCCGGCGACGCTCGCCTCGGGCAAGCGCACGACCTCGGTCGTCACGCTCGACATCACGGAGCAGCACAACGCCCAGCTGCAGACCGAACAGCTGCTGCACGAGCTCACCACGATCCTGGACAGCACTAGCGCGGGCATCGCCTACCTGCGCGACTCGGTGGTGGTGCGCTGCAACCGGCGCTTCGAGGCCATGCTCGGCCTGGGCGCCGGTGCGCTGCAGGGGCGCCGCATCGAGCAACTGCTGGGCGTGCACGAGCGCACCGGGCGCATCGCGGCAGAGGCGCGCGAGGCCCTCGAGCAGGGCACGATCTACGAGACCGAGTTCGACGTCCGTCTGGTGCCGCCAGGCAGCACGCCCCAGACGCGCTGGTACTCGCTGTCGGTGCGGCACGCGGGCGACTCGGCAGGCGCGATCGAGGCGATCGCGGTGCTGTCCGACGTGACGCGGCTGAAAGCGCGCGAGCAGGAGTTCGAGACGCTGGCGCGCGAGAGCGAATTGATGTTCAGCCTGTCGGGCGTGGGCATCGCCTTCCTGCGCGACGATGGCGTCCAGCGCGCGAACCAGGCGTTTGTCCAGCTGGTCGGGTGCAGCGTGTCCGAACTCGCCGGCTTGCGGGTCGCCGACCTGTTCGCCGACGCGGACGAACACCAGCGCCGCTGGCCGTTGGTGCAGGTCGCGCTGCGCGACCACGGTCGCTGGACCGGCGAGCACCCGATCCGCACGCGTGACGGTCGTACGCTGTGGGTACAGGTCAGCATGCGTCTCGTGGTCGACGGCGATCCGGCGGGCGGCATCATTGCTTCGTACGTCAACGTCGACGCGCGCTACCGCGCCGAACGCGCCGTCGCGATGCAGGCGCAGCGCACGCGTTCGATCCTCGACTCGGTGTTGGTGGGCATCGTCACCGTGGGCCCGCAAGGCATCGAGTGGATGAACCGCTCGGCGCGGCGCATGTTCGGCGCCGACCTCGCCGACTTCGTCAACCTGCCGATCGCCACCGTGGCGACACCCGAACCCGAGCACCCGTTCAGGCGGACCGAGTACCTGACCGAGCTTGTCGAAGGGCAGGCCGAGACCTTCGAGTGCCGGGTGATGGCCCGTGACGGGCGCGAGTTCTGGGTCGTCGGCAACGTGGTCTCGACGGCCCGCGAATCGACCGGCCGCCAGCTGACCTACGCACTGCTGGACATCGAGCGCCGTCGCGAGGCCGAAGCCCGCATGTCGCAGGCGCAGGCGCAGCTGCAGCGGATCATCGAGGCCGCCCCACTGGCGATCACGCTGCGCGATGCGCGCACGCTGAAGGTGATTCAGGTCAACGGCATGGCGGCGGCCAGCGTGCGCGGCTCGCCCGAAGCCCTGATCGGCACCACGCCCGAGGACATCTTCGACGCCCTGACCGCCGCACAGCGTCGCCTCGACATGCAGCAGGCCCTCGCAACCCCGGACGTGACCCGGCGCGAGTACCTGCTCGAGCAGGATGGCGAGCAGCGCGTCTGGGACGCACGCTATCTGCCGCTCGCGTCCGGCCCGGGCCAACTGCCCGATCAACTGCTGCTGGTGGCGACGGACGTGACCGAACAGCGTGCGGCCCAGGAAGCGCGGCTCGAGGCCGCGATCGCCCAGCGCGAGATGCTCGTGAAGGAAGTGCACCACCGCATCAAGAACAACCTGCAGGGCGTGGCCGGCCTGTTGCAGCAGATCGCGCAGCGCAAGCCCGAAGTGGCCGGGCCGATCTCCGAAGTGGTCGGCCAGGTGCAGGCGATCGCGCAGGTCTACGGCCTGCAGGTGGGCGAGAGCGGCCCGCTCGAACTCGTGAGCGTGGTGCGCGCGATCACGGGCTCGGTGCAGCGCACGTTCGGGCGCGTGATCAGGTTCGAGGTCACGGGCAGCGACGCGACGCGCTGGCAATTGCCCGAGGCCGAGGCGATCCCGATCGCGCTCACGCTCAACGAGTTGCTCACGAATGCCGTCAAGCATTGCACCGGCGGTCCCGACATCGCCGTGAACTGCACGCTCGCGTGTGCAGACACCGAGGTGTGCATCCTGATCGCCAATCCGGGCACATTGCCCGAAGGGTTCAGTCTGGCGCGCATCCCCGGTGGCGTCTCCGGGTTGGGCCTCGTGCGGGCGCTGCTGCCGCGGCGCAGCGCGCAACTGGCGTTGACCCAGGCGGCTGAGCAGGTGCTGACCACGGTGACCCTCGCACCGCCGGGCGTGACGCGCGTCGACCCGGCCTGAGCCACCCGCGGGGAGCGCCGCACGTGTGATAACGCACGCGGTCTCATGGCAAACCCCTCAACGACGGGGTCGCCCCGAGGCCCGCTGGAAGGCTGTTTCACGGACAATGGCCGACAAAGGACAAGGGCTTCCCGTCGCGTTGGGCGCAATCGGGAAGTGCAACGCACATGACGCCGAACCCGAAGGGCACCATCCTCGTCGTCGACGACGATCGCCTGGTGCTTGCCACCGTCGCACACGGCCTGAGCCAGGCCGGCTACGACGTGATCGATGCGGACAATGGCGACGATGCGATCCTGCTGGCGCGCGAGCACCGGCCGCATCTGGCGTTGCTCGACATCCGCATGCAGGGCAAGAGTGGCTTCGACGTGGCCGCGTACCTGCGCGAGTACTGCCGCGAGACGCCGTTCATGTTCCTGTCGGCGTTCTCCGATGAACAGACCGCCGCGCAGGTCAAGGCGCTGGGCGCCGTGGCCTATCTCGTCAAGCCGCTGGACATCGGCCAGATCCTTCCGGCCGTCGAGGCGGCGCTCGCGGCGCGCGGTGAACGCCGCACCGAACCCGCCGCAGGCGACATGCCTGCGCCCGAAGTGCTGATGGCGGTCGGCGTGCTGATGCACCGCTACTCGCTGCTGCGCGCGCAGGCCTTCGAGCGACTGCACCGGCTGGCCCAGGCCGAGGGATGTTCGGCGCAGGAACAGGCCGAGCGGCTGCTCGAAGCGGTCGAGCTGCTGGCGTTGCCGGCTGCGACCTGAATTCAGCGCCGTTCGCTGCCGCGTTGCGGCAGCGAAAAGTGGAAGCGCGCGCCGCGGTTCACCTCGGCCTCGCCCCAGATGTCGCCGCCGTGCCGCCGCACGATGCGGCGCACCGACGCCAGGCCGACGCCCGTGCCGGGGAAGTCATTGGCACTGTGCAGGCGCTGGAACACGCCGAACAGCCGGTCGGCGAAGCGCATGTCGAAGCCGGCGCCGTTGTCGACGACGCTGAACGTGTCGGCGTCCCGCGCGTGGCGTCCGAACGTGATGGTTGGCGCATTCGTCTTGCTGGTGTACTTCCAGGCGTTGCCCAGCAGGTTCTCGATCACGACCCGCAGCAACGTCGGGTCGCCCTGCACCTGCATGCCGGGTTCGATCTCGATGCGCACCTCGCGCGCCGGCCACTGGCGCGCCAGATCGTCGGCGACGAAGCCGGCGAGCTGCGACAGGTTCACCGGCTGGCGAGCCAGTGGCTGCGACGACAACTTGGACAGCGCCAGCAGCGCGTCGATCATGTTGTTCATCCGCGCGGCGGCGCCGAGCACGCGGTCGAGGTGGTCGTTGCCGACGCGGTCGAGCAGCCGGCCGTAGTCTTCCTTGATGATCTTCGTGAAGCCCTCGACGACACGGATCGGCGCGCGCAGGTCGTGCGAGACGGTGTAGCCGAACGAGTCGTGGTCCGCCGCGGCGTCGTCCGGCTTCGGGGGCGACGCCACGGGCACGGGCAAGACCGGGGAGGGCGCCAACTCTCGCAGCGTGCCGTGGTAGCCGGCAAAGCGGCCCGACGCATCACCGATCGCCCGACCGCGCAGCAGGCCGACGCGCTCGCCGTCGATGCGCACCTTCACGTCGTCGAGCGGTGCGCCGCTCGCCAGCTGTGCACGCAGCGCGGCGACATCGTCGGTGTTGAAGTGTTCCCAGAGCGATATCGGCAGGCGCGCCGCCGACCAGTCGCTCGTGGCGGCACCCTGAGGTGGGCGGATGTCGACGAGCCGATGCTCGCCATCGCTGTGCCACGACCAGACGTCGAGCACCTGCTCGAGTGCCTGGCTGCGGGCGCGCAGGCGGCGCAGTTCCTCAGCCGACTCTCGCCTCGCGCGCGCCGCGCGCAGGGCCAGCGCGGCCAACAGGACCAGCGCCATTGCGGCCAGCGCCAGCGTGAACAGGGAGGCGGTCAGCTCGACCGGGATGCGGGCCTCGCCGGCATCCGCGGCCCAGGCTGGGGCGGCGGCACAGACCACAGGCCATGACACAGCGCGCTGCGGCCAGGATTGGCGCCGATCCGCAGGGGCTCCCCCGAGACAATTCATGCAAATCATTGTACGGACGCGATCGTGCATGACCGGTCCCGCGGGGCGCGCGGCGGGATCAAGTTTCGTCTTGCGTTGCCGAAAAAGAGACACACCCATGCCCGTCTCCCGACACGCCCCCCAGGGCGGCCCTCCATGCTGTTTCGACTGTCGCGCGCTTCGTTCTGGCTGGCCGCCGCCGTCGCGGCCGTGGCGCTGCTCGCGCCACGCGGGCACGAGACGCTGTTGACTGCTGTGTCGGTGGGCTGCTGCGCGACCGCATTCATGATGTGGCGTGCCGGCACGTCGGCGCAACGAAGCACGCCTCGATCGGCGTGGGTCGCGCCCGATCCTGCGGCACTGACCCATGCCGCACTGGCCGACGCCGCCGCGGCGCTGGTGCGCGAAGCCGCATCGGCCGAGTCGCCGGAAACCGCGTTGCACGCCGTCGCGCGAGTTCTGCGCGGCGAGCTGGGTGCGCGCAAGGTGGCGGTCTTCGAGGTGCGTGGCGTCGATGCGGAGCATGCGCTGTTGAGCGAGCTGATCGAGTCCCAGCCGGGTTTCCGGCCGACACCGCATCGGGTGCGGCTCGACGGCCAGCGCCTCGGCCGGGCGATCCGGAGCCAGCAGGTGTGGGCAGCAGCGCCGGGGTCGGCGGTGGTTCCGTTGACGGTCGCCGGGCACGTCACCGCCGTGATCGAGCTGACGGACATCGACCTGCCCATCGAGCCGCAAGCCCTGAGCGGCCTCCTCGAGCTGGCGCGCCAGGTGCTGTCCGAGCGGCCCGGGGCGCCCTTGTTCGTGAACCCCGAGGCATCGGCGGGCTTCTCGCGGCACGCGGCGCGTCACGGGGCGCCGGCATCTGGCATGCTGGAGGGTCAGGACGCGCCAGGTAGGCCACAATGCAGCCTCGTACCCGGCTTGCGTCGAGACAAGCCGCAGGATCAAGAGTCAGGTGTCGATGACCATGTTTGCCAACCGTTCCGCCAGGGCTCGATGCTTGCGCCGCTGAACAAGCATTCGCGTCCTTTCGCCCCCGCCGAGTCGCGCGAGTCGACCGGCCCAGTCGCGGCTGGACCGGGGCCGGTGCTCGACCCGGTGGCGCTGGCGCGCCTGACCGATCTCGATCCCAAGGGCGAGAACCAGTTGCTCGAGCGGGTGCTGCGGGCGTTCCAGACCTCGGTGGCGCGTCTGCGTCCGCAGGCCGATGCCGCGCGCCTGAGCGGTGACCACGCTGCGCTGAGACTGGTGGCACACACACTCAAGTCTTCGTCGGCCAGCATCGGCGCGATGCACTTGTCGCAGCTGTGCGCGCAGGTCGAGACGACGATCCGCACTGGTGGGCACGACGACCTTGGCGCGCAGCTCGACGCGTTGAACTCCGCGCTCGACAGCGCGCTGCACGCGATCGTGCAACTGCTGGAGGCGCGCGCATGAGCGCCCGCGCCGCTGCCCCGGTCGCTCCCGAGGACGATCTGCCCGAGCGCCCGAAGGTGCTGCTGGTCGATGACGACGAGGTCAACCTGCTGCTGACCTCGATCGCGCTGCGTGAGCAGGGTTTCGCCATCACCGAGGCGACGAGCGGCGAGCGTGCCATCGAATTGCTGGGGGAACTGCAGCCCGACGTCGTCGTGCTCGACGCCTTGATGCCGGGGCTGGATGGTTTCGAGACCTGCCGCGCGTTGCGCGTGATGCCAGGCTTCGAGTCGGCGCCGGTGCTGATGCTGACCGGGCTCGACGACGACGCGTCGATCACGCGCGCCTACGAGGCCGGCGCGACCGACTTCTTCGTCAAGTCGACCCAATGGAGCCTGCTGGCCGGCCGGTTGCGCTACCTGCTGCGCGCCTCACGCACACGGGCCGAGCTCGAGCGCAGCAAGTCGCGGCTGGCGCGTGCGCAGGATCTGGCGCGCATGGGCAGCTTCGACTGGCGGCGCGGGCATGGCGGGCCGGTGTTCTCGGTCGAGGCCCTGCGCGTGTTCGGTCTCGGCCCGCACGACCGGCTGGCGTTCCGCCCGTTGCTGCGCATGCTGTCGGTCGACGAGCGCGGCGGAATGACCCGTGTGCTGCGCGAGGTGATGAAGCACTGCACGGTGCTGGCGACCGACATCCCCGCCACGCTGCACGATGGCCGCCAGCGCATCGTGCACGTCGAGGCCGAGCCCGAGTTCAATGAGCAGGGTGCGCTGGTGGGTTACAGCGGCATCGTGCAGGACGTGACCGACCGGCGGCTGGCCGAAGACAAGATCCGCCACCTCGCGAACTTCGACGTGCTCACCGGCCTGCCGAACCGCCGCCAGCTGATCTGGCGCGCCGAGCGGGCGCTCGAGCACGGCAGGCGCCTGAACCACCAGGTTGCGCTGCTGCTGATCGACCTCGACCGTTTCAAGATCATCAACGACACGCTGGGCCACGGCGCCGGTGACGAGTTGCTGATGGAAGTCGCACGGCGACTGCGCTCGTGCGTGCGCCACTCCGATCAGGTCACCGAGAGCTCGATCGAATCACTGGGCTCGCGCTCGCACCGGTCGCTCGAGGCGGTGGGCCGGCTCGGTGGCGACGAGTTCGTCGCGCTGTTGCCCGAGGTCGCGGACGAGCGCGATGCCGAACGCGTCGCCTCGCGCATCCTCGACCTGATGCGCGAGCCGATCTTCGTGGGCGGGCAGGAATGCTTCGTGACGGCCAGTGTCGGCATCGCGCTGTACCCGCGCGATGGCGCGACGGTGGCCGACCTGATGCGCAACTCCGACGTGGCGATGTATTCGGTCAAGTCGACCGGTCGCAATTCGGCCTCACTGTACCGGCCCGCACTGGCCGGGCAGGGCCGCGAGAAGCTGGAACTCGAGAGCGCGTTGCACAAGGCGATCGAGCGCGACGAGCTGGTGCTGCACTACCAGCCCAAGGTCGACGTGCGCGGCGCGAAGATGGTCGGCGCCGAGGCGCTGATGCGCTGGCGCCGCAACGGCGTGCTCGTGCCGCCGGGCGACTTCATCCCGATGGCCGAAGAGACCGGGCTGATCGTGCCGATGAGCGAGTGGGCGATCCGCGAGGCGGCGCGCCAGGCGCGCATCTGGCAGGACAGCTTCGGCTTCGTCGACTCGATCGCGGTGAACCTGCCGAACCGCATGTTCGAGCGCACCGACCTGGTCGAGTACATCCACAACGCGGTCACCACCTACGGCGTGCCGCACCACGCGATCGAACTCGAGATCACCGAGACGGGCCTGATGAAGGATCTGCAGAACGTGATCCCGTCGCTGCACCGGCTCAACGAGATCGGTGTCGAGATCTCGATCGACGACTTCGGCACCGGCTACTCGTCGCTCGCCTACCTGACGACCTTGCCGATCAGCGAGCTCAAGATCGACCGCAGCTTCGTGCGCGACCTCGGCATGACGCCGCAGAGCTCGGCGGTCGTCACCGCGATCATCGCGCTGGCGCGTTCGCTCGGCCTGCGCGTGATCGCCGAGGGCGTCGAGAACCTGCGCCAGATGGAGGTGTTGCACCGCCTCGGCTGTGGCGTGATGCAGGGCTTTCTGTTCAGCCGACCGCAGCCGCCGGAAGACATCGAGACCTGGCTGCAGCAGACCGTGCTGCCGCGCAAGGCACCCTGGATCGGCAGGGCCGGCGAGGCCGAAGTGACCGAGGTGCTGCGCTTCGCCGACGGGCGAACCAAACCAGACGCGTGAGCTTTTCCTGATGGAAGCGACCCGACCTGCGCCGCTGACCGGCAGCGCCACCGACACGGCCCAGATCGCCAAAGGCGCGTTGCGCCGGCTGGCGATGGACAAGCTGGAGCCCACGCCCGACAACTATGCGCGCGCGTTCCGCCAGGAAGCCGGCGAGCCGCCGGTGGCCAACGAAGGCGCGGCGATCGCCGGGTTGATAGAGCGCATCGTGCGCGGCATCGAGCGGAGCAGCAAGGGCTGGACCGCGGCGCGCAAGAAGGAGAGCCTGCAACGCGTGCTCGATGGCAGCCGCAGCGACGCCAAGCGTCTGCAGCAGCGCTTGACGCAGCTCGTCGCGAGCTGGGACACCGATCCCGCGGACGCCGCCGCGATCAGCGAGACCGCGGCGACCGACGTGCCCGCCCCGACGACGAGCGCGCCTCTCGACATGCCGGCCGTGCTGCCGTGGGGCCGTGCCATCGACGCGCTCGGCGGCACGGTGCAGTTGGCGCTGCCGCGTGTCGACGCGCAGCCGCATGACATCGCGCGCGAACTCGCCGAGCTGACCGAACGGCTGCGCGGCGATGACGCGACGCCCGAGCTCATCGCCGAACTCGAGGCGCTGTGCGAGCGCGCCGCCCCGGTGCTGCAGCACCGCCACCGCCTGCTTGACCAGCTGCGCGAGCTGTGCGGTGAACTCACCGGGAGCCTGACCGACCTGGCCGAGAACGACAGCTGGGCCAAGGGCCAGTGCGAGGCGATGCAGGTCAAGATCGACGAGGGCCTGAGCGCGCGCGGCATCCGCGCCGTCGGCGAACTGCTTCGCGACACGCGCGAGCGGCAGGGCCAGCTCCGCGCCGAGCGCGAGCGCGCCCGCGACTCGCTCAAGGGTCTGATCACGCAGATGCTCAGCGAGCTCGACCAGCTCGGTTCGCAGACCGGCAACTTCCACCAGAGCGTCGGTCGCTATGCCGATGTCATCGAGAAGGCCGACTCGCTCGAGAGCCTGGCCGGCGTCGTGCGCGAGATGGTCGAGGAGAGCCGCACCGTGCAGGCGCTGGTGCAGCAGACGCAGGCGCGCTTGCAGGAGGAGCACAGCAAGGCGCGTGGCCTCACCGAGCGCGTGAGCGAGCTCGAGACCGAGATGCGGCGGCTGTCGGACGAGGTCTCGACCGACCAGCTCACGCAGATCGCCAACCGGCGCGGCCTGCTGCAGGCCTTCGATACCGAGCGGTCGCGGCTGGAGCGGTCCGGCAGCACACTGTCGGTCGGCCTGCTCGACATCGACAACTTCAAGAAGCTCAACGACACGCTCGGCCACGGTGCCGGCGACGAGGCCCTGAAGGCACTCGCGGCGGTAGTCAGCAAGACGCTGCGGCCGACAGACCAGGTCGCGCGCTACGGCGGCGAGGAGTTCGTCGTGCTGCTGCCCGAGACTCCGGCAGACGAGGGGCAGCAGATCCTCACGCGCCTGCAGCGATCGCTGACCGGCGGCCTTTTCATGCACGAGGACAAGCAGGTGTTCGTGACCTTCTCGGCTGGCGTCACCGCCTACCGAACGGGCGAAAGCATCGAAGTGGCCCTGGAGCGCGCCGACCAGGCCCTGTACGAGGCCAAGCGAACCGGCAAGAACCGCACCTGCGTGGCTTGAAGAGGGGTCTCAGCAGCCCTTGAGATTCTCGGCGCTGCCGCGCCCGCCTTGCGCGATCACTGCGACCACCGCCTCGCGATCGCTGAGACGCTTCTGCCTGGCCAGGGTGCCGGCCTGCATCGCCTGTGTCTCCAGTGTCGAAGCACTGGCCTGACCGCTGCACGCCAGAAGGTACACGACGTGGCGTGATGAGCCCAGCGTCGCGCCGGTCTGCGTCGCCACGCGCGGGCCCATGGCCATCAGGTCGTCATAGCTCATGCCGACGCGCGGCGCGACCTCGGTGAGGTGCTTGGTCTGCGTGCGGCCGACGAAGAAGATCGCGACAAAGGCTACGGCGAGGGCGATGCCCGTGACGGTGGCGATGTGCTTGATCATGCTCTTGTCACTCCCCGATGCCGCGATGGTACAAGGCCACGGCCGCCCTGGAACGCTCAGGGTCGGCCGGACATAAAACCTTTCGCGGCCTCCAGCACCAACCGTGCCCGCTCGAGGGCCGGCAGGCGACAAGATTGCATCGGGATCTCCAGGCTCAGCGGGGCGCCCGCCGGCACCGCCGCGAGGATGCCGTTGAGGTCGAGCCCGCCATCACCGGGCAGCCGCCGCTCGGCGCGTGCCTGGTGCAGGAGCCCGTCGAGGTCGGCGGGCCGCTCGGCGGGCGCATCGCAAAACTGCAGATAGGCCAGGCGCTTTGCCGGCACCGTGGCAATCTGCGCTGCGCGGTTGCCGGCCCGGTCGAAGTGGATCGGGTCGATCAGCACGCCGGCGTTGGCCTCGCCCGCCTGCTCGACGATGCGCGCGGCCTGCGTCAGGTCGCGCACGTCGGTCCACGGCATCGGCTCGAGGTAGATCGCCAGGCCGAGCGGCGCGGCGAGCATGCACAGTGCGGCGAGGCGAGTGGTCAGCCGGGCTTCGTCGGGGTCGTTGCCGGCGATGAGCACGTAACGCGCACCGAGCCGTGCCCCGGTCGCGAGCATCGGCTCGAAGTCACGCACGTCGGTCTCGGGTCGCAGGCGCAAGATCTCCACGTCGAGCACGCGCACGCCAGTGTCCGCGAGCGCCGCGGCGACCTCGCGCACCATCGGTGTGTCGCCGACCATGTCCCACACCGGTTCGGTCGGCGTGGCCGGCAGCAGCCGCAGGCCGACGTGGGAATAGCCGGCCTCGGCGGCGCAGCGCACCATCGCGACCGGCGACAGCTCGAGCACCGTGAGGGCAGCGAGCGAGATGTCGCGCATCACAGGATCGGGCGCAGCGCCCGCGCGGCCTCGCGCAGCAGCGGCAGCAACTGGTCGGTGAAGCGCTGCGTGGTGTGGCCTTGCAGGTTGACCGTGATGCCGACCGCACCGACACACTCGCCCTTGCGGTCCTTCACCGCCACCGAGATGCCGGCCAGGCCGAGGTCGAGCTGCTGCTCGGTCGTCCAGTAGTCGAGCGCGCGCGCTGCCAGCACCTGTTCGCGAAAGCGCTCCGGGTCGGTCACGGTGTGGGCGGTGAAGCCGGCGAAATCGTGCGCTGCGATCCACTCCTCCAGCCGCGTGTCGGACCAGGTCGACAGCATCGCCACACCCGGCGTCACCACATGCGCCGGCACACGCACACCGACCTGGTAGCCGATCGAGATGAAGCGCGGCGAGTTGCTGCGCGCGAGATAGACCACCTCGTGCCCGTCCAGGCTGCTGAAGTTCACCGTCTCGCCCGATTCCATCGAGATTCGCTGGATGAACGGCTGCACCAGCCGCGGCAGGCGCGCGGCGCCAAGGTAGCTCTGCCCGAGCCGCAACACCCGCGGCTTGAGCCAGAAGTGCTTGCCGTCGGTCGCCGCATAGCCGAAGTGCACCAGGCTCAGCAGGAAGCGCCGCGCGGCCGTGCGCGACATGTCGGTCCGCACCGCGGCCTCCGACGGCGTGAGCCGCGGATGGTCGTCGTCGAAGGCCTCGATCATCCGCAGGCCCTTGCCCAGGCCCTCGATCAGGTCCTTCCGGTCGATCTCGAATCGCAGCTCATCCATGCCCGTGAAAACCCGTGAAGCAAACGATCATCGCTCGCGTTGCGCGATCATCGCGCAAGTGGGGCGCCGCGGCCTTGTGGCGAACCCTGTGCGTGCCTAACCTCCACGCCGTTGCACAGATCAAACCCCACCGCTCATGAACATCTCCGGCACGACGCGGGTCTTCCTCATCCTCGGTGATCCCGTGGCCCAGGTGCGTGCGCCCGAGGCGTTCAATCACCTGTTTGCGCAGCACGGCGTCGACGCGGTGCTGGTGCCAGCGAACGTGCCCGCGGCCGATCTCGGCAGCTTCGTCGCCAATGTGCTGAAGGCTCGCAACATCGACGGCCTGTGGCTCGCGATACCGCACAAGACGCCGATGATCGGGCTGCTCGATTCGTGCGATCGGCTGGGCCGCAGCGCCGGGGCGGTGAACGCCGCGCGCCGCAATGCCGACGGCTCGCTCGAAGGCGCGCTGTTCGATGGCGTCGGGTTCACCAAGGCGCTCGATCACTTCGGCATCGCGATCAGTGGCCAGCGGGTGCTCGTCGTCGGCGTGGGCGGTGGCGGCGTCGCGATCGCCACATCGCTCGCAGCGCGCGGCGCCGGCCGCATCGCGCTGTTCGACAGCACGCCTGGTCGCACCGCCGCGGTGGCCGCGAAGCTGAGCGCCGAGTTCGGCGTCGACGTGGTGTCGGTCGCTGCGCCTGATCCGGCGGGTTTCGACCTCGTCGTCAATGCCACACCGCTGGGCCTGAAGGCCGGTGATCCCTTGCCCTTCGACGTCGCCCGGCTCGACATCGGCACTGCCGTCGTCGACATCCTGATGAAGAACCAGCCGACGCCGCTGCTACGCGCCTGCCACGCCCGCGGCATCACCGCGCATCCCGGCTTCGAGATGATGGTGCAGCAGGTACCCGAGTACCTGTCGTTCTTCGGTTTCGACGAGATGGCCCGCGCCGTTCAGGCCGACCCGTCGGACGTTCGCGCGCTGTTCGAAGCCGCCTGAATCCCTTGCCCCCAGAACCATTCCCATCACGGAGACCAACAACATGATCAAACGCCAGTTCATCGCCAGCGCACTCGCCCTGGCGTGCGCATCGTTCGCACTCGCCACGGCCGCGCAAGCGCAGTCGATCAAGATCGCCAGCATCCAGGAGCTCTCGGGCACCGGCGCCACGGTCGGCACCAACTTCAAGAACGGCATGGACCTGGCGATCAAGGAGATCAACGCCGCCGGTGGCATCCTCGGCAAAAAGATCGAGGTCACGCACTCCGACACGCAGAGCAACCCCGGCGTGGCCAAGGGCCTGGCGCAGAAGGCGGTCGACGACAACGTGTTCGCGGTGTTTGGCCCGGGCTTCTCGGGCTCGATCCTGGTCAGCATGTCGGAGACGAAGAAGGCCGAGATCCCGAACTTCACCGGCGGCGAGGCCGCGTCGGTCACGCAGCAGAACAATCCGTACATCTTCCGCACCAGCTTCGGCCAGGCGACGTCGATGCCGAAGATCGCGCGCTACGTCGCGCAGAACCTGAAGGCCAAGACGGTCGCGGTGATCTTCGTCAACAACGACTTCGGCAAGGGCGGGCGTGACTCGGTGACCAAGTCGCTCGAGTCCTTCGGCGCCAAGGTCGTCGCCGACATCTCGACCGACGCCGGCCAGGTCGACTTCTCGTCGCCGGTGCTCAAGGCCAAGCAGAGCAATGCCGACGTGGTCTTCGTCTACACCAACGAGGAAGAGGCCGCCCGCGCACTGCGCGAGCTGCGCAAGCAGGGCGTGACCAAGCCCATCGTCGGCGAGACCGTGCTGACAAGCCAGAAGGTGATCGAGCTCGCTGGTGACGCGGCCAACGGCGCCATCGCGCACGTCGGGCTGACGACAGATGCGCCGATCCCGAACATGCGCGCATTCCGCACCAAGTTCGAGAAGGAATACAAGTACATCCCGGATCACAACGGCATCAAGGGCTACACGAGCGTGTACGTGATGAAGGCCGGCATCGAGAAGGCCGGCAAGGTCGACCGCGCCGCGTTCACGAAGGCGATGCACGGCCTGAGCGTCAGCGCCGCGAAGGAGCCCGGCGTGATCCTGGACGTGAGCTTCGACGACAAGGGCGACCTCGACCGCGAGAGCTTTCTCACCGAAGTGAAGGGCGGCAAGCAGATCGTCACCGAGACCCTGCCGGCGCTCAGCAAGAAGTAGGGCCGCGACCCGCAGCGTCTGACTCCGGCCCTCCCGGTGCACGTGGGGGGAGGGCGCGCCTGAATCCGCGAGGCACCATGACCGACTTCCTGCAACTGTTCCTTTCCGGCCTGGCCACCGGCAGCATCTATGCCGTGGCTGCGCTGGGCTTCACGCTGCTGTGGCAGGCGTCGGGCACGATCAACTTCGCGCAGGGCGAGTTCGTGATGCTGCCGGCCTTCATCATGCTCGGCTTCAACGCGATGCACGTGCCGCTGCTGGTGAGCTTCGCGCTGACCTGCGGTGTGGCAGTGCTGGTGCTCGGCTGGGGCTTCAAGCGCGGCATCGCCGACCCGCTGCTGCGCTTCGGCATGATGCCGATCGTCGTCGCGACCATCGGGCTGGCGATCGCGATGCGCAGCGGGGTGCGTGCCGGGTTCAGCGCCGAGGCGCATCCGTTCCCGAGCCTGTTCGCCGACAAGCTGTTCAACATCGCGGGTGTGACGGTGACGCTCGCCGATGTCGGCACGCTGGTGCTGTCGCTGCTGCTGGTGCTGGGCACGCAGGCCTTCCTGGCCAAGACCGTGACCGGCCGCGCGATGCAGGCGGTGGCGCAGAACACCGACAGCGCGACGGTGCTCGGCATCAACGTGCCGCGCATGATCTTCTACACCTTCGCGGTCAACGCGCTGCTGGCCTGTGCCGCGGCGCTGCTGGTCACGCCGACGTACCTGGCCAAGTTCGACATGGGCGAGTCGCTCGGCAACAAGGCATTCTTCGCCGCGATCATCGGCGGCTTCAACAACTCGCGCGGCGCGCTGCTCGGCGGCTTGATCGTCGGCGTCTGCGAGAACCTCGCCGCGGCGTACGTCTCGCCGACCTACAAAGACGCGGTCGCGCTCGTGATCTTCATGATGGTCATCCTGTTCAGGCCGCAAGGGTTGCTGGGCAAGAAGACCGAGCGCAAGGTTTGAGCTGGAGCACACCATGAAGAAGCCACACCTCCTCTTCGGCGTCGTCGCGTTGATCGTGCTGCTCGTCGGCCCGCCGTTCCTCAAGAACTACGGCATCTACCTCGTCAGCTACTGGCTCGTGTTCGTGCTGGCCAACATGGGCCTGAACCTCACGGTCGGCTACGCGGGCCAGAAGTCGCTCGGCCATGCGGCCTTCTTCGGTATCGGCGCGTACAGCGTGGCGATCCTGATGAAGGCCGGCTTCAGCTTCTGGCTCGGGCTCCCGGTCGCGGCGGTCGGCTGCTTCGTGATCGGTCTGGCGCTGGGCTTCCCGGCGCTGCGCGTGCAGACGATCTACCTCGCGTTCGCGACACTCGGCTTCAACACCGCGATCTGGCTCGTGATGCGCAACGAGGAGTGGCTCACCGGCGGCACCTTCGGCATCAACAACGTCGGGCGGCCCGGCCTGTTCGGGTTGAGCCTGGACAGCAACCTCAGCTACTACTACTTCGTGCTCGGCGTGACCGTGCTGATGGGCCTGCTGCTGTGGGGGCTGGTGCGCTCGCCCTGGGGCAAGGCCTTCACCGCGCTGCGCGACAACCCGATCCGCGCCGAGAGCCTGGGCGTGAACATCCAGGCCTACACGCTGCTGTCGTTCGCGATCGGCGCGGTGTATGCGGGCGTGGCGGGTGCGCTGTTCGCGTCGCTGGTGGAGTTCGTCGAGCCGGCACCGTTCGCGGTCGGCGCGTCGATCATGATGTACCTGATGGTCGTGGTCGGCGGGCCGGGCTACTTCTTCGGCCCGCTGCTCGGCTCGGCGGTCGGCGTGCTGCTGCCGGAGTGGCTGCGCTTCGCGCAGGCCTGGTACCTGTTCGTGTTTGGCTCGATGGTGATCGTGCTGATGCTGTGGCTGCCCGACGGGTTGCTCAGCATCCCGGACCGCCTGAAGGCGCGGCGTCAGTCGCGCGAGGCGTCGGCAGCGCGCAGTGCAGCAGCCAACGCGGTGGGAGCCTGACATGAGCACCACACTTCTCAAGGTCGACGGCCTGAAGAAATCCTACGGCGCGATCCAGGCGGTCGGCGGCGTCAGCTTCGCGGTGATGCCAGGCGAGATCTTCGGCGTGATCGGGCCCAACGGCTCAGGCAAGACGACGATGTTCAACAGCGTGCTCGGCCAGATCACGCCAGACGCCGGCACGATCGAGCTGAACGGCAAGGACATCACCGGCCTGTCGCCGCTGCAACTCAGCCAGCGCGGCGTGGGCCGCACGTTCCAGACGCTGCAGGTGTTCGGCAAGATGACGGTGCGTGACAACCTGATCGTCGCGGCGCAGGAGCACCAGGGCTCGATGTTCAGCCGCATGTTCGCGCCGGGCGACTCCGGGTTGGGCGCGAGGGCCGATGCGCTGATCGATCAGTTCCGAATCCGCCATGTCGCCGACAAGAAGGCGGGCGAGCTGAGCTACGGCCAGCAGAAGCTTGTCGACATCGCGATGGCGTTCATGAGCGAGCCCGATCTGGTGCTGCTCGACGAGCCCTGTGCGGGCGTGAACCCGAGTCTGGTCGGCGGCATCAGCACCTTGCTGAAGGAATTGAACCAGTCCGGCGGCGGCGGTGCGAAGCGGCGCAGCTTTGTCGTGATCGAGCACAACATGGACTTCGTGATGGACCTGTGCCACCGCATCCTCGTGATGGTCGAGGGCACGGTGATGGCCATCGGCACGCCGGCGGAGATCCGGGCCAACAAGCAGGTGCTCGACGCCTATCTGGGGAACTGAGCATGAACGACGTCGCTATCGAATTCGATGATGTCGTGGCCGGCTACGGCGACTTCATGATCCTCAACAACCTGAGCCTGAAGGCAAGGCGCGGCAAGATCA
>JBDTVC010000087.1:0-17264 GCA_040007475.1 Burkholderiales bacterium | reverse complement strand
ACCTGATCTCGTGGGGCGCGATCGGCGCGCGCACGACCGAGAGCCAGGTGCACCGTGAGCTGGCGTCGGGCCTGTCGGCGCCGATCGGCTTCAAAAACGGCACCGACGGCAACATCCGCATCGCGATCGATGCGATCCAGGCGGCGGCGCGGCCGCATCACTTCCTGTCGGTGCACAAGAACGGCCAGGTCGCGATCGTCGAGACCCGCGGCAACAAGGACTGCCACGTGATCCTGCGCGGTGGCAAGGCGCCGAACTACGACGCTGCGCATGTGGCCGCGGCCTGCAAGGAGATCGAGGCCGCCAAGCTCGACTGCGCGCTGATGGTCGACTGCAGCCACGCCAACAGCAGCAAACAGCACGAACGCCAGGTCGACGTGGCTCGTGACGTGGCGCAACAGCTGCGCGACGGCAGCCGCTGCATCTTCGGCGTGATGGTCGAGAGCCACCTGAGCGCCGGTGCGCAGAAGTTCAGCGCGGGCAAGGACGATCCTTTGAGCCTCGAGTACGGCAAGAGCATCACCGATGCGTGTATCGGCTGGGAGCACTCGCTCGAGGTGCTGGACGTGCTGAGCGCGGGCGTGAAGGCGCGGCGGCATTGAACTTCCCGGCCCAGGCTTGGTCAAGTCGCATGAGCCAGCGGATGATTCGTCGACACGCGTTGCGCGCCATTGCCGGCGGAGGCGCCGTGCTGGCGTGTCCGCTGCTGGTGCGCGCGGCGTTGCCGGCGATGACCGAAGGGCCGTTCTACCCGCCGCCCGAGTACCGCGCGCAGCGCCTCGACTGGGACGCCGACCTGACGCGTGCGCTCGACGGCTCGAAGAGCGAGGCGCCGCGTGCCGCGGGCGAGTGGCTGGACCTCGCGGGCAGCGTGACCGACGCCCATGGCCGGATCGTCGATGGCGCTGAGGTCGAGATCTGGCAATGTGACGTGCACGGCAGCTATCGCCATCCGCGCGGCGCGGGCGCTCGGGTAGACCCGGGCTTTCAGGGCTTTGGCAGCTGCGTCACCGATGCGCGCGGGCGCTACCGCTTTCGCACCATCAGGCCGGTGCCGTACCCGGGCCGCACGCCGCACATCCATGTGCGACTGCGCCACCCGAGTTGGGGCGACCTGACCTCCCAGCTGTTCGTGGCCGGTGAGCCAGGGAATGCCCGGGACTTCCTCTACCGGAGCCTGTCTGCCGCCGACCGCACCGATACCGAGATGGTGCTGCAGCGCGCCGCGGTCGGCGCACCGGTGGTCTGGGTCGCGGAACGTTCCCTGATCGTCGGGCGCTGAGCGTGCTCAGCCCGCGTCGCGCGCGAGCTTCTCGCTCTTCCAGTAGACGTCGTCGCCGCCCAACGCATCGAGGTTGGCGCGGTTGAGCACGCGGGCGAGCACGAACAGAAGATCGCTCAAGCGATTCAGGTAGTGACGCGGCTCGGCGCGGACGGTGTCAACGGCGGTCAGCGCCACGACCGCACGCTCGGCGCGCCGGGCGATCGTTCGCCCCACGTGCGCGAGCGCGGCGCTGCGCGTGCCCGCAGGCAGGATGAATTCCTTGAGGCGTGGCAGTGTGGCGTTGTAGTGCGCCAGTGCCTCGTCGAGCCGCAGCACCGCGTCGCCCTTCAGCAGCGCGTAGCCGGGGATCGACAACTCGCCGCCGAGGTTGAACAGCTCATGCTGGATCACGACCAGCAACTCGCGCACGTCGTCGGGCAGCGGCTCGGCCAACAGCACGCCGAGCTGCGAGTTGAGTTCGTCCACGTCACCCATCGCCTGCACGCGCAGGTGGTCCTTGGGCACGCGCGTGCCGTCACCGAGACCGGTGGTGCCGTCGTCGCCGGTGCGGGTCGCGATCTGGGAGAGTCGATTGGCCATGGTGCGCATGCTAGCGCGTTGGCACAATGCGGCGATACGACGGAGACACCGCGATGAACGCACCCCTGCCCGCCCACCTGCTGCCGCGACTCGCGCCGCGCGCCGTGCCGGCGGTGATGCTCGATGCATTGAAGGCGCGCTTCGGCGAGCGCTGCTCCACCGCGCTCGCGGTGCGCGAGCAGCACGGACGCGACGAATCGCCGATCGATGCGCCGCCGCCCGAGGCCGTGGTCTATGCCGAGAGCACCGAGGATGTGGCCGCGGTCGTCAGGCTGGCCGACCAGTACGCGGTGCCGGTGATCCCGTTCGGTGTCGGCTCGTCGCTCGAGGGCCATCTGCTCGCGGTGCAGGGCGGTGTGAGCATCGACCTGTCGCGCATGAACAAGCTGATCGCGATCCAGCCCGAGGACCTGACGGTCACGGTGCAGGCCGGTGTCACGCGGATGCAGCTGAACAACGAGATCCGCCACACCGGCCTGTTTTTCCCGATCGACCCGGGCGCCGATGCGAGCCTGGGCGGCATGTGCGCGACGCGCGCCAGCGGCACGAACGCGGTGCGCTACGGCACGATGCGCGAGAACGTGCTGGGCCTCACCGTCGTCACGCCGCAGGGCGAAGTGATCCATACGGGCACGCGCGCGCGCAAGTCGTCGGCCGGCTACGACCTCACGCGGTTGATGGTGGGCAGTGAGGGCACGCTGGGCGTGATCACCGAGGTGACGCTGCGCGTGTATCCGCTGCCGGAAGCGATTTCGGCGGCGACCTGCACCTTCCCGACCATCGACGCGGCGGTGCGAACGACGATCCAGATCATCCAGATGGGCATCCCGATCGCACGCTGTGAGCTGCTCGACGCGCACGCGGTGCGCGCTGTGAACCGCCACGACAAGCTGACGTTGACCGAAGCGCCGATGTTGCTGATGGAGTTCCACGGCAGCGATGCGAGCGTGGCCGAACAGGCCGCGACGGTGCAGGAGATCGCGGCCGAGTTCGGCGGTGCCGGCTTCGAGTGGGCGACCACGCCCGAAGCGCGCACCAAGCTGTGGACCGCACGCCACCACGCCTACTTCGCCGGCCTGCAACTGAAGGCCGGCAGCCGCACCGTGACAACCGACACCTGCGTGCCGATCTCGCGCCTGGCCGAGTGCGTGACGCAGGCCTCGGAGGCGGCAACTGCCGCAGGAATGACGCACTACATCGTCGGTCACGTGGGCGACGGCAACTTCCACATCGCCTACCTCGTTGATCCGAAGAACCCCGCCGAACGCGAGACCGCCGAGCGACTCAATCAGGAGGTCGTGCAACGGGCGATCGCGGCGCAAGGCACCTGCAGCGGCGAGCACGGCATCGGCCTGCACAAGATGGACTTCCTGGTGAGCGAAGCGGGCGCAGGCGCGCTCGACATGATGCGCACGCTCAAGCGCGCGCTCGACCCGAAGAACATCATGAACCCCGGGAAGATCTTTACTCTCTAGTTGTGGGATGGAGCCGGCACCGACCAGGTCTTCGTCACGGCGCCGGTGTTGTCCACACTGTCGAGTTGAACGCCGAAGCCCCACAGCCGCGCGGCGTGCTTCAACACTTCCTGAGAGCTCTCGTGCAACGGCCGATTGTTGTGCTGCGTGTGGCGCAGCGTGAGGGACCGGTCGCCGCGCAGGTTCACGTTCCAGACCTGGATGTCGGGTTCGCGCGAGCTCAGGTCGTACTGGCGTGACAGCGCCTCGCGCAAGCGCCTGAAGCCGGTCGGGTCGTGGATCGCCGAGACCTCGAGGTTCTCGGCCGCCTCGTCGTCGACGATCGCGAACAGCCGCAGGTCACGCATCAGCTTGGGGCTCAGGTACTGGCCGACGAAGCTCTCGTCCTTGAAGTTGCGCATCGCGTGATCCAGCGTCGGCAGCCACGGCTTGCCGGCGAAGTTCGGGAACCACTCGCGGTCTTCGTCGGTCGGGTGTTCGCAGATGCGCTTGATGTCGGTGTACATCGCGAAGCCGAGCGCATACGGATTGATCCCGCTGTAGGCGCGGTGGCCGACAGGAGGCTGGTAGATCACGTTGGTGTGCGACTTCAGCCATTCGATCATCACGCCGTCGGTGAGGTAGCCGTCGTCGTACATCGTGTTCAGCAGGTGGTGGTGCCAGAAGGTGGCCCAACCTTCGTTCATCACCTGCGTCTGGCGCTGCGGGTAAAAGTACTGCGCGATCTTGCGAACGATGCGCACGATCTCGCGCTGCCAGGGCTCGAGCAGCGGGGCGTTCTTCTCGATGAAGTAGAGGATGTTCTCCTGCAGCTCGGCCGGGAAGCGTTTCGCGTCGGCAACCTCGCCCGGCTTCTCGGCCTTCTTCGGCAGCGTGCGCCAGATGTCGTTGACCTGCGACTGCGCGTGCTCGAGGCGCTCCTTGCGGCGCGCCGTTTCTTCGGCGAACGAGAGCTTGCTCGGGCGCCGATAGCGATCGACGCCGTAATTCTGCAGCGCATGGCAGCTGTCGAGCAGCTCCTCGACGCGTTGCATGCCATGGCGTTCTTCGCACTCGGCGATGTAGTTCTTCGAGTAGACGAGGTAGTCGATGATCGACGACGCATCGGTCCACAGCTTGAAGAGGTAGTTGCCCTTGAAGAAGCTGTTGTGTCCGTAGGCGGCGTGTGCAATCACGAGCGCCTGCATGGCGGTCGTGTTTTCCTCCATCAGGTAGCTGATGCAGGGATCGGAGTTGATGACGATCTCGTAGGCCAGGCCCATGTGGCCGCGCTTGTAATTCTTCTCGTTAGAGATGAACTCCTTGCCGTAGCTCCAGTGCCGGTAGTTCACCGGCATGCCGACCGACGCGTAGGCGTCCATCATCTGCTCGGCGGTGATGACCTCGAGCTGGTTCGGGTAGGTGTCGAGGCCGAAGCGCTCGGCGGTGTCGCGGATGACGCGGTGGTACTGCTCGACGAGGTCGAACGACCAGTCGCTCGGCCCCGGAAGGTGCTGGTCCGGGCGGCGCGGCAACGGCAGCGGCTCGACGAGGCCCGATGGGCCCCCTTCGGGCTGCGCCCTCCGGTATTCACCCCGGGAACGGTCCGTGGCGGTCATGCGGCCTGCACCCCTTCCTTGCGGAACAGGTCGCGGAAGACCGGGTAGATCTGATCGGCGCTGGTGGCCTTGCGCATCGCGAAGTGCGCGTGCAGCTCCTGCAGCTGGGTGTACTCCTCCCACAGGTTCTGCTCTTCCTCGGCCACCTGCACGTAGGCGAAGTAGCGCACCAGCGGCAGCAGGCGATCGTTCAGCAGTTCGCGGCAGCGGCCGCTGTCGTGGTGCCAGTTGTCGCCGTCGCTCGCCTGGGCGCCATAGATGTTCCACTCGCCCGGGTTGAAGCGCGCACGCACGATCTCCTCCATCAGCACCAGCGCGGAGCTGACGACGGTGCCGCCGGTCTCGCGCGCATGGAAGAAGTTCTCCTCGTCGACCTCCTGCGCCTGCGTGTGGTGGCGGATGAAGACCAGCTCGATCTTCTCGTAGTGGCGCGTCAGGAACAGGTAGAGCAGGATGAAGAAGCGCTTGGACAGCTCCTTGCGTGCCTCGTCCATCGAGCCCGAGACGTCCATCAGGCAGAACATCACCGCCTTGGTCGTCGGCACCGGCACCTTGACGCGGCTGCGAAAGCGCAGATCGATCGGATCGAGGTAGGGGATGCGCGCGAGGCGGTTCTTCAGCGCGGAGATGCGCTCGACCAAGTCATCGCGGTGGGCGTCGCGCAACGCGCTGACGGGCTCGACCAGCACGGCTTCGAGCTGCTCTTCGAGCTCGCGCAACTCGCCGCGAGAGCCCGCGCCGATCGCGAGGCGGCGGCCGATCGCGCCGCGCATCGAGCGCACGACACTGAGGTTGCTCGGCGTGCCGTCACTGACGAAGCCGGCGCGGTGGCTCTTGAACTCCGGCGTCTCGGCGAGCTGCGTCTGCGTCATGCGCGGCAACGCGAGGTCGTCGAAGAAGATCTGCATGAACTCCTCCTTGCTGAGGTGGAAGACGAAATCGTCCTCGCCCTCACCGGAGTCGCCTGCCTCGCCCTTGCCACTGCCCTTGCCTGCACCGCCCTTCGGTCGCTCGATCTGGTCGCCGGTCACGTAATCCTGATTTCCCGGGTGGACCATCTCGCGCTTGCCGCCGCTGCCGTGGCCGAACGCGGGTTCGCTGATGTCCTTCTTCGGGATGTGGATGTCTTCGCCGCGCTCCATGTCGCGGATGCCGCGGCCATCGACCGCGCGCCGGACGGCGTCGCGCACCTGGTCCTGATGCCGGCGCAGGAAGCGCTCCCGGTTGCCGATGGACTTGTTCTTGCCCGCCAGGCGCCGATCGATGATCTGCTGAAGCATGAGGTTCCTTCTCGGGTGTGCGCGTCGTTCAACTGCTCTTGCGCACCCTCAGGTACCACTCGCACAACAGCCGCACCTGTTTGGCGGTGTAGCCCTTGTCGACCATGCGATTGACGAAGTTCTCGTGCTTCTTCGCCTCGTCGGCGCTGGCTTTCGCATTGAAGCTGATCACCGGCAGCAGTTCCTCGGTGTTCGAGAACATCTTCTTCTCGATCACCGTGCGCAGCTTCTCGTAGCTCGACCACACCGGGTTGTTGCCGGCGTTGTTGGCGCGCGCACGCAGCACGAAGTTGACGATCTCGTTGCGGAAGTCCTTCGGGTTGCTGATGCCGGCGGGCTTCTCGATCTTCTCGAGCTCGGCGTTCAACGACGCGCGGTCGAAGACCTCACCGGTGTCGGTGTCGCGGTACTCCTGGTCCTGGATCCAGTAGTCGGCGTAGGTCACGTAGCGGTCGAAGATGTTCTGGCCGTACTCGCTGTAGCTCTCGAGGTAGGCGGTCTGGATCTCCTTGCCGATGAATTCGGCGTAGCGCGCCGACAGGTGTTCCTTGATGAACCCAAGGTACTTCTGCTCGGTCTCGGCCGGGAACTGCTCGCGCTCGATCTGCTGCTCGAGCACGTACATCAAGTGCACCGGATTGGCCGCCACTTCAGCCGGGTCGAAGTTGAAGACCTTGGACAGGATCTTGAACGCGAAGCGCGTCGAGACGCCGCTCATGCCTTCGTCGACACCAGCGTAGTCGCGGTACTCCTGGTAGCTCTTGGCGCGCGGGTCGGTGTCCTTCAGGTTCTCGCCGTCGTAGATCTGCATCTTCGAGTACAGCGATGAGTTCTCGGGTTCCTTCAGGCGCGTGAGCATCGCGAACTGGCTCATCATCTTCAGCGTGCCGGGGGCGCACTTCGCATCGACCAGCGACGAACCGCGCAGCAGCTTCTCGTAGATCTTGACCTCTTCGCTGACGCGCAGGCAGTACGGCACCTTCACGATGTAGATGCGGTCGAGGAAGGCCTCGTTGTTCTTGTTGTTGCGGAAGGTCTTCCACTCGCTCTCGTTGCTGTGCGCGAGCACGATGCCGTCGAACGGGATCGCGCCGAAGCCCTCGGTGCCTTTGAAGTTGCCTTCCTGAGTCGCGGTCAGCAGCGGATGCAGCACCTTGATCGGCGCCTTGAACATCTCGACGAATTCGAGCAGGCCCTGGTTCGCCAGGCACAGGCCGCCCGAGAAGCTGTAGGCGTCGGGGTCGTCTTGCGCAAAGGTTTCGAGCTTGCGGATGTCGACCTTGCCGACCAGGGCCGAGATGTCCTGGTTGTTCTCGTCGCCCGGCTCGGTCTTGCTGACGCCGACCTGCTTGAGCACGCTCGGGAAACGCTTCACGACCTTGAACTTGCGGATGTCGCCACCGTATTCTTCGAGCCGCTTCACGGCCCACGGGCTCAGGATGCGCTGCAGGTAACGCTGCGGAATGCCGTATTCCTTTTCGAGCAGCGGCCCGTCTTCGAGCGGGTCGAACAGGCCGAGCGGCGACTCGTTCACCGGCGAGCCCTTGATCGCATAGAACGGCACCTGCTCCATCAGCAGCTTCAGGCGTTCGGCGATCGAACTCTTGCCGCCGCCCACCGGGCCAAGCAGGTAGAGGATCTGCTTCTTTTCTTCCAGCCCCTGCGCGGCGTGGCGGAAGTACGAAACCACCTGCTCGATGGCGTCTTCCATGCCGTAGAACTCGGCGAACGCGGGGTAGATCTTGATGAGCTTGTTGGCAAAGATGCGCGACATGCGCGGCTCGTTGCGCGTGTCGACCATCTTGGGCTCGCCAATGGCCTTGAGCATGCGCTCGGCGGCGGTGGCATACGCAACAGGGTTGCGTTTGCACTCGGCGAGGTAGTCCTCGATCGAGAGTTCTTCTTCGCGGCTGCGCTCGAAGCGAGCGGCGAAATTGCTGACCACATCCATGCTGATCTCCTGTGCGACAAGGAGACGTTGACGGCGGCGTGATGCTCCGCCCTTCAACGCCTGGGGAAGTTCTGATGACACCCGGTAGGGCGCCATCAGAGCTTTCCGTTCAGCAGCAATTCGTGTGTGTCAAGCTTCGGTCATTCTGCGCTCGCCGATCCGTCGAGTACAAGGTGCATGACCACTCATTTCGGTGATCGCATCCGACGTGATGCAATTAGCAAACAACGTGCCGAAGCCGGCTGGGTTGACGTGCATGTGTGGCAGAGCGTGCGAGGCAGCACGAAGTTCCCTCTGCTCAGCGCGAACCGAGACCCAGTTTCGCCAGCAAACCATTGAGCTCATCGAGCGAACCGAAGCCGATCGCGACCTCGCCCTGTTCGCCGCGCTTGGTGCGCTTCTTGACGCGAATCTCGACGCTCGCTGTCAGTGCATCTGACAGTTCGTGTTCGATGCGTTGCAGATCGCGCGGCTTCTCGTGCTTCGTGCGCATCAGCGGCGCTTGTCTTCCCGTGCTGGCACTGGCGCGGGCAACGAGCTTTTCGGCCTCTCGGACGGACAGTTTCTTCGCGACGATTTCGGACGCGCTGAGGATCTGTTGTGCGCCTTCGAGTGGCAACAGAGCGCGTGCGTGGCCCATGTCGAGATCCCCGGCCATCAGCATCTGCTGCACGGGCTCGGTGAGGTTGAGCAGCCGCAGCAAGTTGCTCGCCGCGCTGCGCGAGCGGCCGACCGCCTTCGCTGCCATCTCGTGCGTCAGGCCGAACTCGTCAGTGAGACGCTTCAGGCCTTGCGCTTCTTCGAGAGGGTTCAGGTCTTCGCGCTGGATGTTCTCGATCAGCGCCATCGCGGCGGCCGATTCGTCCGGCACATCCTTGACCAGCACCGGCACTTCGTCGAGGCCGGCCAGCTTCGCGGCACGCGTGCGGCGTTCGCCGGCGATGATCTCGTAGCGGCCACCGCTGAGTGGCCGCACCAGCACCGGTTGCATCACGCCTTGTGCCTTGATGCTCTCAGCCAACTCGTACAGCGAGCCTTCGTCCATGCGGGTGCGCGGCTGGTACTTGCCGGGCTGCAGCTGCGAGAGCTTGAGGACGTGGGGTGCGCTGTCGGCGTCCGTGATGGTCGGCTCGCCGGCCTCCTTCACGCGGGGCCCGAGCAGTGCTTCGAGGCCGAGGCCGAGGCCCTTTGGTTTCTTGGTCGCCATGTCGGGATTGTGAGCGATCAGGCCAGCAGCGACGTCAGCAGCGCCCAGCCCTCGGGCCAGTCGCCCAGGCCGGAGTCGCCGTTGATGTGGCCGCGCGGTCCGACGGCGTGGACCGTACTGCCCCAATCGTTCGCCATGCCGACGGCACGTGCCAGTTCGCAGAACGGGTCGTCGCTGCTGACGACAGCGACGGTGTGGAACGGCAGGCGTGTGCGAACGATCGGTCGCCAGTTGAAGAGGTTCGGTGGCATGTCGTCACGTTCGGTGTCAGGCGGCGCCACCAGCATGGCGGCCTGCACGCGGGTCGTATGCCGTGAATGTGCTGACCAGGCGGCGGCGAGCTGGCAGCCCAGACTGTGGGCGATCAGGACGGCCGGGCGGTCGTCGGCGAGCAAGGCCTCGTCGAGCCGCGCCATCCAGTCGCCGCGCCGCGGCCAGAGCCAATCGTCTTGGTGCACGCGCTCGCAGCCGTGCAGCGTCTCCCAGCGGCTTTGCCAGTGGGCCGGCCCCGAGTCGAGCCAGCCCGGCAGCAGCAGAAAACGCAACGGCTCCGACATGCTCTGGTTTATCCTTAGGTCTTGGATTGATGAGGAACGGGCGATGACTTACCGCGCATTCGTTGACGGCCAGGAGGGCACGACCGGGCTGCGCATCCACGAGTATCTCGCGCAGCGCAGCGACATCGAGGTGCTGCGCATCGACGCCGACAAGCGCAAGGATGCGAGCGAGCGTGCGCGCCTGCTCAATGCCGCCGACGTGGCTTTCCTGTGCCTGCCCGATGGGGCGGCCCGCGAAGCGGCGGCACTTGTCACGAACCCCAAGACCTGCCTGATCGACGCGAGCACGGCCCATCGCACGGCACCGGGCTGGGTCTTCGGTCTGCCGGAGCTCGCACCCGGGCAGCGCGAAGCGCTGCGCGACACCAAGCGCATCTCGAACCCGGGGTGCCATGCGTCGGCCTTCATCCTGCTGCTGCGTCCGCTGGTGGACTCGGGGGTCGTGCCGGCCGCGCTGCCAGTTACCGGCAGCTCGATCACGGGCTACTCGGGTGGTGGCAAGAAGATGATCGAGCAGTACGAGGCCGGCGGCGACGCTCGGCTCGACGCGCCGCGCCCGTACGCGCTGACGTTGTCGCACAAGCACGTGCCTGAGATGACGGCCCACACCGGCTTGGCCCTGCCACCGGTGTTCATGCCGATCGTCGGTAACTTCTACAAGGGATTGTCGGTGAGTGTGCCCTTACACCTTATGCAGTTGAAAGGCGGAACGACCCCTGAGACGATTCACGCGGTGCTGCGGCATCGCTATGAAGGCGAGCGTTTCATCCGCGTGATGCCCTTGCGCGACCCGGCCGCTGTGGCCGAGACCTACTTCGATGTACAGGCGTGCAACGACACCAATCGTGTCGACATCTTCGTGTTTGCGAGCGAGACCCAAGTCATCCTGATGGCGCGCCTGGACAATCTGGGCAAGGGCGCCAGTGGTGCGGCGGTGCAGTCGATGAATGTGCACCTCGGCCTCGACGAGGGGCAGGGCCTCTAGGCTTCGGCGCTCGCAGGCGCGCCCAGTCGCGCCGACATTTCCTTCGCGAACTCGACGAAAGCCTGCGCACCCTTGGACGCCGGGTCGAACACCACGCCTGGCAACCCGTAGCTCGGCGCCTCGGCCAGCCGCACATTGCGTGGGATCACGGTGTCGAACACCTTGTCGCCGAAGTGCGACTTGAGCTGCTCGCTGACCTGCTGCTGCAGCGTGATTCGCGGGTCGAACATCACGCGCAGCAAGCCGATGATCTCGAGTGCCGGGTTCAGGTTCGCGTGAACCTGCTTGATGGTGTTGACCAGGTCGCTCAGGCCTTCGAGTGCGAAGTACTCGCACTGCATCGGCACGACCACGCCATGGGCGGAGCACAGGCCGTTGAGGGTCAGGAGGCTGAGCGAGGGCGGGCAGTCGATCAGCACGAAATCGTAGTCGGCATCCACAGCGAGCAGGGCGCGCTTCAGCCGCTTGTCGCGCCGCTCCAGTTCGACCAGCTCGACCTCGGCACCGGCCAGCTCGCGGTTGGCGCCGAGGACGTCGTAACCCGCCTTGGTGCCGGTCTGGCGCGCCTCGGCGATTGTTGCGTTTTCGAGCAGCACGTCGTAGACGGTGAATTCGAGTGCGCGCTTGTCGACTCCCGATCCCATCGTCGCATTGCCCTGCGGGTCGAGATCGACCACGAGCACACGCTTGCCGATCTGGCTCAGGCCGGCCGCGAGGTTGACGGTGGTGGTGGTCTTGCCGACGCCGCCCTTTTGGTTGGCAATGCAGAAGATTCTGGCCATGGGCGATGGGTGGAGAGGCGCCAAGCGGCGCCAACAGGCGAGATATGGAGAGCGATTATAGGGACGGCTTCGGGCGCATCCAGACAAGACAACGCTCCGCGGCCAAGCCGGGTACGGCGAGTTGTTCCACGTGAAACACGTTCACGTCAGCGGGCAGTTGGGCGCGCTCGTCGGCCGGGTCCTTGCCCTTCATCGCGAGCCAGACGCCGCCAGCGGCGAGGTGTTGGCGGGTGAGGGTGACGAAGTCCGCCAGCGAGGCAAAGGCACGCGAGGTGACCACGTCGAAGGGTTCCGAAGTCATCTGCTCGACTCGAGCGTGTCGAGAATGCAGATTCGGCAGTCGCAGACTGCCGGCGGCCTGCTGAATGAACGCTGCCTTCTTGCCGACGGTGTCCACGCACGTCACGTCGATCTCTGGGCACAGGATCGCGATGATGATGCCCGGCAATCCGCCGCCGCTGCCCACGTCGAGCAATCGTGCAGTCGGCGCTGCGTTCAGATGTCGACGCAGCGGTCCGATCATCGCGAGGCAGTCGAGCACATGCTGGACCAGCATGTGCTCCGGGTCGCGAATGGCTGTCAGGTTGTAGGTGCCATTCCACCGCTGAAGCAGGTCGATATACGCCAGCAGCTGATCCGCCTGAGCTTCCGTGAGAGGCTGTGCAAGATCGGCCGCTGCATCAATCAGCCGGCTTCGACGATCAGGCGGCGGCATCGCTGGATCGATCGTTCGCGGCAAAGCCCTTGAAGCGCCCCTTTTTCAGGTGGATCAGGAGCAGCGACATCGCGGCGGGCGTCACGCCCGAGATGCGCGACGCCTGGCCCAGCGTCTCGGGCCGGTGCTTGCTCAGCTTCTGACGCACTTCATAGCTCAGTGCTGCCACCTGGCCGTAGTCGAGCTCATCGGGGAGACGCAGGTCCTCGAAGTGCGCGGCCCGGGCCACGTCGTCGTTTTGCTTGTCGATGTAGCCCGAATACTTGATGCTGATCTCGACCTGTTCGATCACTGCATCAGCAAGCAGCAAGCCGAACTCGGCGCGCAGTGTTTCACGTGAAACCGCCGGTGCGATGCCGGCCGCGGCAGCAACCTCGGTCAATGTGTCGAAACCGACACCCGGCCGGCGCAGCAGATCGGCGAACCGATACTCGTGTTCGATCGCCTTGCCCAGCAGGCGGTCTCCATCGGCCGCGCTGAGCGTGTCGGGCCGCACCCAGGTCGACTTCATGCGCTCCATCTCGCGTGCCAGCGCGTCGCGTTTGCGGTTGAACGCGGCCCAGCGCACGTCGTCGACCAGGCCCAGCTCGCGGCCGATCTCGGTCAGCCGCATGTCGGCGTTGTCTTCACGCAGCTGCAGGCGGAACTCCGCGCGGCTGGTGAACATGCGGTAGGGCTCGGTGACACCCTTCGTGATCAAGTCGTCGACGAGCACGCCGAGGTATGCCTGGTCGCGCCGCGCCGACCAGGCCGCATCGCCGCGAACCTGCAACGCCGCGTTCAGCCCGGCGAACAGGCCCTGCGCCGCGGCCTCCTCGTAGCCGGTCGTGCCGTTGATCTGGCCGGCAAAGAACAGCCCGGCGATCGACTTGGTCTCGAGGCTCGCCTTCAACGCGCGCGGGTCGAAGTAGTCGTATTCGATCGCATACCCGGGTCGCAGGATGTGGGCGTGCTCCAGGCCGACCATGCTGTGCACTGCGTCGAGCTGCACGTCGAACGGCAGCGAGGTCGAGATGCCGTTCGGATAGAACTCGTGCGTCGTCAGGCCTTCGGGCTCGAGAAAGATCTGGTGCGAATCCTTGTCGGCGAAACGATTGACCTTGTCTTCGATGCTCGGGCAGTAGCGCGGGCCGATACCGTCGATCAACCCGGTGAACATCGGGCTGCGGTCGAAGCCGGCGCGGATGATCTCGTGCGTGCGTGCGTTGGTGTGCGTGATCCAGCACGGCAGTTGCTGCGGATGTTGCGCAGTGCTCCCCATGAAGCTGAACACGGGCACCGGGTCGAGGTCGCCCGGCTGCTCGGTCAGCTTCGAGAAGTCGATCGTTCGGCCGTCGAGACGTGGTGGCGTGCCGGTTTTCAGGCGACCTTGCGGCAGCTTCAGCTCCTTGAGCCGCGCCGAGAGTGCCACGGCCGGCGGGTCGCCGGCGCGCCCGGCGCTGTGACTCTGCAAACCGACGTGGATCTTGCCGTCGAGGAACGTGCCCGCCGTCAATACCACCGCTTTCGACTTGAAGCGAATGCCCACTTGCGTGACGGCGCCGGCAATCTTGTCACCTTCCAGTATCAAGTCGTCACAGGCGCCCTGAAACAGCCACAGATTCGGCTGATTCTCCAGCCGCCGACGGATCGAGGCCTTGTACAGAATCCGGTCGGCCTGGGCGCGCGTCGCACGCACCGCCGGGCCCTTCGAGCCGTTCAGGATGCGGAACTGGATGCCCGCCTCGTCGGTGGCCGCGGCCATCGCGCCGCCCATGGCGTCGATCTCCTTGACGAGGTGGCCCTTGCCGATGCCGCCGATCGATGGGTTGCAGCTCATCTGGCCCAGCGTCTCGATGTTGTGCGTGAGCAGCAGCGTGGCCGCGCCCATGCGCGCCGCAGCCAGCGCAGCTTCGGTGCCGGCATGGCCACCGCCGACCACGATCACATCGAATTCCTTCGGGAACAGCATCTCGCCTGCCTGTTTTTTGAGCAAGGCAACATTGTAGAGAGTGAGGCCTGCGAAGTCACACGGAGGGTTTGCTACGCTCGGCGCATGGACTGTCGATCTCACTGCGGCGCCTGCTGCATCGCCCCCTCGATCACCGGGCCGATCCCCGGCATGCCGAACGGCAAGCCCGCGGGCGTGCGCTGCGTTCAGTTGGGCGACGACCAGCGTTGCAGGATCTTCGGCCGGCCCGATCGCCCCGCGTGCTGCTCGGGCCTGCAGCCCTCCGCCGAGATGTGCGGCAGCGATCGTGGCGAAGCGTTGCTCTGGCTGAGCCGGCTGGAAGACGCGACGCGCCCCGATCAGCCTGGCCGCAGCATCTCGGTGTGAGGGATGCCGTCCTCCATGTACGGCGGCCCGACCGGCGCGAACCCGAACCCGACGTAGAAGCGCTCCAGCCGCGTCTGTGCCGAGATCCGAATGCCCTGGCCGGGGTACGCCGCCGCGCACTGGTCGACCGCGCGCCGCACCAGCTCGCGACCGAGCCCGGTGCCGCGCGCTCGCGCCGTCGTGATGACGCGGCCAATCGACGGCTCCGCGTACTTTTGGCCCGGGTGCACCACGCGCGCATACGCCAGCGGAGTCGGTTGGTCGGGTGACCAGGCGGTGAGATGCCATGAGTGCTGATCGAACCCATCCGCATCGAGGTAGGCGCAGGCCTGCTCGATGGAGAACACCTCCTGGCGCGCGCGGTAGATCGCCTCCAGCTCGAACACGCTGAGCTCGTCGAAGCGGCACCAGCGCCAGGTCAGCGGTGAACTCATCGAACCGCCGCGCTGCGCAAGGTGCGCGCGACGAACCACACCGCGCCGGAGGCGATCAGCACGCACACGAACAAGGGTGTCGCCACCTGGGCCACATCGAACGCCTCGCCCTTCAACACCCGCATCATCAAGAGGTTCTGCGCCAGTGCCGGCACCCACAGGTACCACGGCGACTCGCTGCCGAGGCTGAAGACATTGATCAACGGCAACAGCGACGCGGCGAGCATCACGACGGTCGTGCTCGCCTGTGCCTCCTTGAACGTCTTGCAGCGGATCGCGACCGCCATCAGGAGTGCAGACACGGCCGCGGCGAACGGCAGCAGCACGACGAGAAACAGCAGCGCCTCGCGCAGGCCGTACTGGAACATCGCCGCCAGCGTGTCGCTGCGCAGCAGCCACTGGCCGGGCAGGAAGCTGAAGCAGCTCAGCACCGCGATCAGCATCGCCACGCTCGCGACCGCGCCCCACTTGCCGAGCACCAGCGCCCAGCGCTCCGCCGGATTCATCAGCAGTGGCTCCAGCGAACCGCGCTCGCGTTCACCTGCGGTCGTGTCGAGCGCCGCATTGAGCGCGCCCGTCAGCACCGCCATCAGCACGAAGAATGGCAGCATGCCGGTGATCTGCGTCGCCCGCGTCTGCGTGCTCGCGAGGTCGCGTTCCTCGACCTGCACCGGCTCCAGCACGTCGGGTGAGACGCCGCGCATCGCCAGGTTCAGCGTCGCGCGTTCGCGGCTGAACGCACCGAGCAGCCGCGAGACACGGCCGCTGCTGGCCTGCGAGCGCTGGTTCGCGCTGTCGGCCACGATCTCGACGATCGGTGCGTCGCCGCGCTGCAGCGCCGCCTCGAAGTCCTTCGGCACGACGACGACCGCGTCGCGAAGCGTCGCACTGCGCAGCTGCGCCTCGAAGTCTGCGGGCGCCTCGCGCACCGTGTAGGTCTGGCGCTCGACGAAGTTTTTCAACGATGGCGCGTTGGCTATCCCGGCCACGACGATCTCGCGCTGCTCGGCGCTCGACTCGAGCGAGGCCACCAGCCCCGAGATCGCGAGCAACACCAGCGGCCCCATCAGCACGGATGAGATCAGCACGGTCAGCAGCGTTCGCCGGTCGCGCAGCGCGTCGACGATCTCCTTGCGGAAGATCGTCGCGATGGTCTGCGCGCTTGTCATGCGGCGACCTCGTCGGCGAACGCGAGCCGCACGAACGCTTCCTCGAAGTCGCGCTGGCCCGTCTGCGCCAGCAGCTCCGGCACGCTGCCCGTGGCCACCGTGCGGCCATGCGCGACGACGACAACGCTGTCGCACAGGCGCTCGACCTCCTGCATGATGTGCGTCGAGAACACGATGCACTTGCCGCCGCCATCGGGCGATCGCAGCCAGCGCAGGGTGTCGCGCAGTGCCCGCGTGGCGAGCACGTCCAGGCCGTTGGTCGGCTCGTCGAGCACGATGTTGGCGGGGTCGTGCACCAGCGCGCGGGCGAGTGCCGTCTTCATGCGCTCGCCCTGGCTGAAGCCGTCGGTGCGGCGGTCGAGCAGGGCGCGCATGTCGAACATCGCGGCGAGCGATTCGGCGCGGGCGTTCGCGGCGTCGCCCGTCATGCCATGCAGGCGGCCGTAGTAGACGATGTTCTCGCGCGCACTCAGCCGCGGGTACAGACCGCGCGCGTCCGACAGCACGCCCATGCGCGCCAGCGCCTCGCGCGTGCGCGAAGCGACGTCGATGCCGTCCACAGCCATGCGCCCCGCGTCGGGCGTGATCAGCCCGGCGAGCATGCGCAATGTCGTCGTCTTGCCGGCGCCGTTCGGGCCGAGCAGGCCCGTGATGTGGCCGTTGGGCGCGTGCAGGTTCACGTCGCGCACGGCCTGCACGACACGCGGTGCGCCACGCCTGAGGGCAAAGCCCCGACGGGCGTCGGCGGGGCCGGTGAAGTGCTTGGCGAGGTGCTCGATGCGGATCACTTCGAACCCTCCCTGCTCATCGGAATGAACACGCCGGGGCGCGGGATCGACTTCACGCAGCCTGAATCGGTCGCGGTGGCGGCCGCATCGTCGGCCGCGTCGATGAAGCGGTAGAGCAGGTCGCGTGCGCAGCCGACCCCGA
>JBDTVC010000086.1:0-17284 GCA_040007475.1 Burkholderiales bacterium | reverse complement strand
CCCGATGACGAAGGGCGCCGACAGCGACATGAAGTGGAACATGCCCTGCGCGCCGGTCATCAACGGCAGGATCACGCCGTGGTCGGGCTCGCCATCGCCGTTCAGGTCCTTGCCGTTGAAGTACTCGGCAACCTCGCGGAGCTCGTCCCACGTCGCCGGCACGCCGAGCGGGTGTCCATAGGTCTGCTGGAACGCCGCGCGGTGTTTCGGGTCGGCGAACAAGTCCCGCCGGTAGTACATCACCTGACCGTCATGGTCGTTGGCCACCATGTACTTGTGGCCGCTGTATTCGAGCAGGCTGCGCGGCGCGGGCAGCACCTCGCCGATGTCCCAGACGGGGAAACGCGGATCCTTGTAGTACGCGTCGTAGGGCATCAGGAAGTTGCCCTCCACCAACTCACCCAGCCACCACGCGCCCGCGATGCAGGCATCGTAGATGCCCGTGCCGCTGGTCAGGTCGGAGGTCAGCGTGGTGAACAGCTCGGCGATGGGACGCTGGACGATCTCGAGCGTGGCGCCCGTCGCGGCTTCGTACTCGGCCTTCAGTTCGGTCAGCGGCGCGCCGATCGGCATGCTGTTGACCACCAGCACGGTGACCCGCTGCCCCGCGAACGGGCAGTGCCCCGGTGCACACGGCGCCACCACCCGAGGCGGCAGCAGCTCTCCGGGTTTGACCACCGCGGAATCGGACCCCTTGGGCGGAAACGCTGGCTCCGCGCCCGTCGCGATCTCGGCAAGAAACAGGTGCACAACGAGGGCCAGCAACCTGACCCGCCGCCAAGACCCCTTGTGACGCTCGATCACGGTACGTCTCCCGATGAGCACGGCTCCCCCCGCGCATTTTCTCGGTTGATCTTGCGCTTCCTTTGCGCATTTGCAAGCCTCGGGTAACCCGAGGCTGCGCCCGACCGTTGATCACGCGCAAGAGAGCGTCTCAAGCCAGGCCGGCGGTCACGAATCGAACAGGCGAATTCGTCCGTAGAGTTGCGCTGCGCGCCGAGTCGAGGCTTCGACCTCTTCGAGGAGAGGCGCCACCGTCGAGGCGCTGCTGCCGTCGGCGATGTCCATCGCTGCCAGGCTGGCGTTGGCGAGGATCGCCCCCATCACATCGCCGTGAAGGCCCATCGCCGTGCTGCGCGGGTCGTCTCGCGTGGGGGTCCCATCCCCAACGGCCTGCGACAGCGAGTGTTCGAGGTGGCGCCGCGCCTCGGCCGCACGCTGCGCCTCGGTCAGGTCGGCGAGGATGAGGAAGAAGCCGAGAACCGACCCGTCGCGCGCGGGGACGACCTCGGCCCGCACCGCCACGGGGAGCACCCTGTCGCCGGGCAGCACGAGCGTGAGCTCGCCCCGCCACGGTTGACGCTCCTGGCCGAGCGAGGCCAGCACCTTGCGCACGAGCTCGGGCTGCGTGAAGAGGCCCGGGAGGTTGTCGAGCGGCGCCGCATGCGCCTGTCCGAGCATCGCCGTGAAGGCCTCGTTGGCGAACAGGGCCCGGCCACTGGCGTCACCGATCACGACCGGCTCGCTCGCGCTGCCGACCGTGGCGCGGATCTGTGCGAGCTGGTGCTCGGCGATCAGCAGGCGCACCGCGTTGATCTGCACGATGATGTCGACCAGTGAGGCGCCGAACGCGCGCCCCAGTGCCAGTTCGCTGTTCGACCAGGGCAGGGCCGTGCCACGCACGATCTCGGACCAGGCGGCGAACGAACTGCGCGGCGACAGCTCGAGCGGGTTGTTCGCGACCATCGGCTTGGACGGATCGCCCGCCCAGGTCACGGTCAGCAGCTGCTCCTTGCGGAACCACATCAGGTAATCCGGCTTCGACTTCGACAGCTTCACGGCCAGCACCCCGCTGGCGGTCGGCGTCAGCGAATCGAGCGCAGGGTTGGTGCGGGCCACCGACGAGCAACTGAACAGCCCGTCGAACGACTGCGTTCCGATCCACTGCATCAAAGCGCGCAACTCGGCGGTGGAGGGTGTCTCGCCCGCCGTCAACAGCTCGCCTTCATGGAACAGCGCCGCGCCCGTCGCTTCGAGCGGTTGCAGCACCGTGCGCGGGTTGCGGAACAGCGCGAGTCGCCAGTCGCCTTCGGTCGAGGTGGCTTCGACCAGTCGTTGCTCGAGCCGTCGCACCTGGATCGCGACCTGCGCGTGCGCGTAGTTCTCGATCGCGGCGATGCGCGTGGCGGCGACTTCGGCCAGCAGGTCGGCGGCGGCGCGCACCGCGAAGCGCAGGTTGCGGGGCGCATAGTGGTGGCACGCGATGAGGCCCCACAGCTTTCCTTCGCGCACCAGCGAGACCACCAGCGTCGCCGTCACGCCCATGTTCTTCAGGTATTGCAGATGCAGCGGCGACATGCTGCGCAGCTGGCACATGGACATGTCGAGCTCAACGCCCGAGCCCGGCAGCTGCCGGGGCACCAGCGGCGACGGTTCATAGTGCACGTCGACGAGCACCCGAAGCCGGTTGCGCAGGTACAACTCGCGCGCGCGCTGCGGGATGTCGGAGGCCGGGTAGTGATGACCGAGCAGCGACTCCAGCCGTGGATCGCGTGCCTCGGCGATGATCTTGCCGTGACCATCGGGGTCGAACTTGTAGACCATCACCCGGTCGTAGCCGAGCATGTCGCGAAAGCAGCGCACCACACCATCGACGAGCGTGCCGATCGCCGATGCCGCGCTGAGGCGTTGCACCGCAGCGCCGAGCAGGTCGCGCAGCTGTGTCGCGGAGATGTCGACCGTGGCCACCTGGACGTGTTCGGTGCCGACGGGCTCGATCTCGATCAGCAGGACGTGACCGCCACCGACACCTGGCACGCGATGCATCGTGCCCTCGAATCCTCGGGTCAGACCAGAGACCTGCACCCGGCAACGCAGCGGCGCCGGCTCGGTCAGGTCTGCAGCCTGCGCGCGCACCTGCTGGATGCTCGCGTGAATGTCGCCTCCCAGTTCGGCGACCGATTGGTTCAGCAGCGCCTCGACATGCAGCCCGAGCAGCGTCTGCACGTTGGCACTGGCCTGCACGATGCGCAGGTCGGGCTCGCGGAGCGCGAGCAGCAAGCCATGCGGCTGCACCGAGCCCGCAAGGTGGATCAGCTCACGTTCGCAATTGGTGAGGTCCGCCTGGCCGAATGCTGGGCTGTTCCCCACTACCGTCTGCTCGGATCGTCACGCGCATCGACCGGCGCCCTCGACCCAAGGTTGGCCCGTGACGACAGGTGTTCCGCGCTCGTGCCGAGCAGCGCGGCGGCCTCGCGAACGACCGCCGCCAATGCCTGCTCGTCGAGCCGCGAGCCGAGCGCCTCGATGCCCGCACGCAGCACCAGAGACAGCGCGTCCCCAGCGTCGGCGCCGTTGTGGAATGCCGGCGGGACCGATGTTCGATTCATCGGCCGGATCGTGAAGCCGATGCACTCCTGGTCGCCCTCGGTCAGCAGTGCGGCAGAAATATCGACCTGGGTCGGCTGCGCGGCCGCGGGTTTGACCCACGACTCGATGTGACGTGCGATGCCATCGCGCCGAACCTTGGCGACGAGGGCGGCCAGTGGCTGGTCGGCCAGGCTCAGCCAGTTCATCAGCGGCCGGCCCTTCACGTCGGCCTCGCGGCTCATGCCGACCAGGGCCATGAACGCGGGGTTGGCGATCTGGATGCGGCCGCTGGAATCGGTGACCACTACACCATCGCTCGCGCCGTCGACGAGTCGGGTGAGCGTCTGGGTCAGCGCACCCGATGTGCCGGTCGCGTCGATCGCGCGCATGCGCACCAGAAGCCGCATCGCGTCGTCGGCGCGGAACGGCGTTGCGACGACGCTCGTGCCGGCTTGCGTGCCCTGCAGGCGTGCGCGGATCTCGCCGCTCTGACCAGAGGTGCGTGCATTGCCGAGCAACTCGTTGACGGCGCCGCGCGAGTGGTGCTCGAAGCCTGCGCTCGCGTGCCGACCCCGGAGTTCCTCGGCCGGGATGTCGAGCAGGGTGGCCGCCGCCTGGTTGGCTTCGACGATCTCGAGCGTCTCGCCGTCGACGACCATGACGGCATCGGTCGCCACCTGAAACAGCAACTGGTAGCGCGCCTCGGCCTGGCGCGCTTGCCAGTAGCCGCGTTCGAGCTCCTGCTGCGATTCGACGTACCGCTGCTGGATCGCCGCGATCGTGCGCAGATCGCGGCCGACCGCCAGTACGGGGCCGTTGTCGCCGAGTCGGATCGCGGTGTACGCGACCGGGATGCTGCTGTCGCCGCTGAGCGGGTGATTGACCTCTCGCCGGCGCGCGATGCCGGTGGCCGTCACTTCCTTCAGCAGGTTCTCGATCTTCGGGCGCGTCTCGCCGCTGACGGTGTCGATCCACGCCCGGCCGACCCACTGGTACGCGCCGGGTGCAATCGGGTCGACGCCGCCCTGCGCGACGTTGCGGATCACGCCGTCCGCGTCGATGATCAGCGCGATGTCGCTGGCCAGCGAGACAAAGGTCTTCGCGAGCTCGGGCGCCCAGGCCGACAGGGCGGCGAGATCGGGCCGATCGCCAGGTGCGCGGTTCACGCGGTTCGTCCTTCGTGCGCGTGGCGTTCGGGGGAGCGAACTGGGGCTTGCATGGCGGAGATTCTAGGTCGGCGGGTCGGCAGTGCGTGAGCGTAAACCCCAGTTCCACAAGGCCTGCGACGGCAGCGGCAGCACCATGAACCAGTGCTCCAGGATGGCCAGGCTCAGCAGCGTGCCCGAGAAGGTCAGCGCAGTCGCCTCGAACGCGCCGATGCCGTGCGCGGCGGCGGCCTGCCACAGCAGCACCGCGAGCCAGCTCGAAGCGATCACCGACACCGGGAACAGCGCATTCATCGGTGCGCGGCGGAAGTAGGTCTGCAGGTACCTGAGGTGCGGCGGCAGGAAGCTCTCGCTGAGGTTGCGCACGCCGAGAAACACATTGAGCTTGGCGCTTTGCCGCATCACCCAGAAGATCATGAAGGTCGCCAAGCCGGTCGGGTTCGCGCCACCCCAGGTGATCGCGACGACGGCCAGGCCCAGCACGATCAGTGCGAGCTCGTGATGCAGCAGCGTCAGCAGCGCGTAGCCGGCGCGCCGCCAGCCGGTCGAGCCTACGGGGCAGGGCGTGCGCCGCGGGCCGGTCACGTAGCCGAGCAGGAAGGCCACCTCCTGCCAGGCCCAGACCAGCAGCGTGCAGGTGAACGCGAGGTAAGCGCCTGTGACGCGCGTGTCATCGCGCGTCGCGCCCAGGCCGACGAGTGCGACGACCAGCAGCACGGTCGCGAACAGCATCGTCCACGGGTGTGTCCAGCGGGGCAGGCCGTTCAGGTACAGGATCACACCGGTGCTGGCCCACCACACGAGGACCGTGTAGAGGATCGGCAGCAGGTAGGTCGACATCGAGACGCTCCGGTGGCTACCAGGTCGGCGCCAGGCGCATGTTCTGCGGTAGCGCGTGATGCTTCGCCGGCAGGCAGAACAGGCGTGCGAAGGTGACACCGGCGGCGATGCCCAGCCCGAGTCGCTTCACGCCGCCGACCAGGCCGCCGCGCGCCTTCGCGGCCTCGGTCGCGACCGAGATCCTGCGAAGCCTCTCGAGGCCGGCATGGAAGCGCGGGTCGTCGAGGTTCAGCGTCAGCGGGAACACCTGCTTCGTGATCTCGGAGGTGATGCAGAAGACGTTGAAGTCGTACTCGGTCGCATCCAGCCCCATCGCATCGTGCATCTCCGGGCGCTGATGGTCGCGCACGTACATGGTCGCGAAGACGGCCAGCACGAAGAAGCGGATCCACAGCTTGTTGACGCCGGTCAGCAGCTTGGGGTTGGCGCGCAGCAGCAGGGCGAACGCCTCGCCGTGGCGGAATTCGTCGTTGCACCACAGCTCGAACCACTTGAAGATCGGGTGGAAGCACAGCTCCGGGTGCTTCTCGACCTGGCGGTAGATCGCGATGTAGCGCGCGTAGCCGATCTTCTCGGACAGGTAGGTCGCGTAGAAGATGAACTTCGGGCGGAAGTAGGTGTACTTCTTGGCCTTCGCGAGAAAGCCCAGATCGACCCCGATGCCGAAATCCTTCAGCCACTGGTTGATGAAGCCGGCATGGCGCGACTCGTCGCGCGCCATGAAACCCATCAGCTCCTTCACGTCCGGGTTGGTGACCTGCTTTCGGATTTCGGCATACAGGACGCAACCCGAGAACTCCGACGTGATCGAGCTGATCAGGAAGTCGGTGAACTCCTTGTAGAGCGCGGGCGGCAGCTTCGAGCAGTCCGCCATCATGTCGGCCGGGCGCTGGAAGTGGTCGGTGTTCGTGTCGCGGCGGAACTCGTCCATCAGCGCCTGCCATTGCGGGCGGATCGCGCTGAGGTCGAGCTTGTCCATCGCGGCGAAGTCGGTCGTGTAGAAGCGCGGCGTCAGCACCGTGTCCTGCAGTGCCGTGCGCGTGGCGACGTTGATCGGGGTCTTGGGCGTGACGGCAGCAGATTGAGCGTTCATCGATGTCCCTTTCGAGTCAGTGCAAGGGGCTGACCATGATCTTCGCGAACACGACGGCGTTGGTCGGGCCGAACGAGCCGAGGTCCACGCGCCGGCCGGTGCCCGGGTCTTCGAGCGTGAGCTTGCCGTCGGCGCGGCCGATCATGCGAAACGGCAGCGTCGGGCCCACGCCCTGACGCATGCGCTCGCGGGCGAGGCCGCGCATCGTGCCGCGCAGGAAGCCGTTGGTGCCGGGGGCGACGGTGTCGATCAGGTGCTGACCGCTCGCGTCGAGCACGACGATGCTGCCGTCGGGCCGGTCTTCGAAGCGGAACTCGCGCGTTTCGACCGCTGTGGCATCGGGCACATGCACGGCGCCGACGCCGGTCAGCCGCACGACCGCGACCGCGACGACCGACGCGAGCACCAGCGCGCCGAGCGCGAACAGCGGCGCGCGCGGAAAGCGGATCGGGGGCAGGGCAGTGGTGTTCATGGCATCAGGCCGCGAGCGGCTGCTGGCCCGTCTGCGTCGACGGCTCGCGCGGTGGCGTCGGCACCGCCTGCAGTGCGGGCCGTGCCAGGCCGGCCGCATCGGCCAGCGCGGTCGACAGGATCGCCGCGACCGCGCCGACCTGCGGCAGCGCGCGCAGCATCGGCTCGGTGCGCTTCAGGTGCCACGGCCGCGCATGCGGCCACAGGTGCACGTAGGCGATGCGGTCGGCGTCGTTCAGCAGCAGCGTGAGGTCGCCGCTGCCGTCTGCGTTCGTGCGCAGGCCGGCCGAGACGATCTGCGAGTGCGGCAGGTTGAAGGTGATGTTCAGCACCACGCCGATGCGCATCACGACGCGCCTGTCGGTGATCGTGTAGACGCAGGTGCGCGCGATCAGCCAGGCCAGCAATGACAGCACCGCGATGGCCGCGACGGCGAGCGGCAACAGCCAGAGCACCGCCACGCCGGCATCGACCAGCGAGCCACCGTTCGACCAGACGTTCGCAGCGCGTGCCGCGAGCAGCACGGCGAAGTAGACCGCGAGCATGCGGGTGTGCAGTGCCTCGCGCGCCAGCACGCGCCAGTCCGGCGAGCCTTGCCACAGCAGGCGCTCGCCGCGCGGCAGCGGCTCGGGCAGCCCGAGCTCGGCTTCGAACTCGTGTTGGGCCGCCTGCCGACCGGGCAAGCCGCGGGGCGTCACAGCAGCGGCTCCTGGCGGTCGGGCGTCGCGTACAGCGTGCCGCCGCCGTAGCAGGCCATGATCTTTTCCTCTTCGAGCAGCGTCACCGTGTCCGGTGCGCGTGTGACGGGCACCTGCGCGAACTGGGCCGCGAGAATCGAACGCACCTTGACCCGCTGGTCGCCGATGCGCGCGAAGTTCACCGGCAGCAGCACGCGGCGGCTGCCGACCTGGGCCGGCACCTCCACCTCGAGGTAGCGGAACAGCACCTCGGCGCGGTCCACCCACAGCTCGCGCACGTGGCCGGCGACGATGTTGTCCGCACCGAGCACCGGCAGGCCGCGCGGGTCGCGATCATGGGCCGAGACCTCGAAGCTCGCCGCGGCGCGCAGCGGCACGATGCGGGCCTCGCCGTCGATCGTCGTATCCGGGATGTCGGCGCGATCCGAATACGAACCGGGGCCGACGGCCGCCAGCATCGGATCGCCGTTCGGCTCCAGCGGTGCGCCGGGGTGGCCGGCGCTGGGCGTGCCGCCCAGTGGCTGGTCGGAGCCGCGGAAGTTCGGTGACATCACGACGCGACCATCGCGCAGGTGATAGCTCTTGGGCTTGGGTACGCGCGGCCAGCCCTGCACCTTGACGCGGCCACCCGAGCGATGCGAGCGGTCCGACTCCAGCGGGTAGCCCTCGCGCTTGTCTTCGCGGTGGAGGTAGTAGATCAACCCCGCGAAGAAGACCCAGAAGACGTACAGCGCGATCTGCGCGACGTCGATGTACGAGGTGATGGCTCCGGTTCCCATGAGAGGCTCCTGTGGGGCTGGGGTGAAGAGGATCAGCCGGGAAATTCGGCCAGGCCAAACTTCCCGGGGTTGGATGGGGGCGGCGCGCGGCGCGCCGATCGAACGAGCGGGCCGATCGCGATCAGCGTCGCGAACAGCAGGTACAACTCGACGTGGTAGACGACGCTGTAGCCGACCGCCGGGCTGCCCAAAGCGCTGCCGAGCGCGCCTTGCGTCGCCAGGCTCGACACGATGTCGCGAAGCGCGCCACCGGCCGCAATGGCCACGCCCGCGCACGAGGCCTGCACGGCTCCCCACGCGCCGAGGGCGAGGCCGTTGAGGCCGTCGTTCTCGAGGTTCATCGCGGCGGTCAGCGTGCCGACCGAGAACAGGCCGCCGCCGAAGCCGATCAGCGTGGCGCCGATGCGGAACAACAGCGCCGAATCCAGCGGCTCGGCAAAGATCACGAGCGAGAACGCGACCACGCCGGCGAGCACGCCCCAGGCGGCGAGCTTGTGCGGCGAGGCGCCGTGCCCGAGTGCGCGCGCCGCCATCGCGAAGGCGCCGAGTGCGCCGCAGGCCATCATCGCGGTCAGCGTCGTGGTCGCGCCGACGGGCAGGTGCAGGATCTCGCCGCCGTAGGGCTCGAGGATGATGTCCTGCATGTTGAACGCGGCCGTGCCCATGCCGACCGCGACGAGAAAGCGGATCGACTGCCCGCGCGCCGCGAAGCGTGCCCAGTTCGCGCGGAACGAAGGCTTCGGCTCGCCGCGCGGCCGGTTCGCCGGGTCGCGCGCCTCCTGCTTCCACAGCGCGATCAGGTTCACGACCATCGTCAGCAGCGCAGCACCCTGCACGACCTGGATCAGCTTGATCTGGCTGAACGAGCGCAGTGCGAAGCCGAACAGCAGTCCGCTGACGACCATGCCGAGCAGCAGCATCACATACATCAGTGCCACCACGCGCGGGCGTGATTCGGCAGGCGCCAGGTCGGTCGCCAGCGCGAGGCCGGCCGTCTGCGTGGTCTGCAGACCTGCGCCGACGAGCAGAAAGGCCAGCGCCGCGCCGGCGTGGCCGATCCATGCGGGGCCGCGGCTGTCACCCGACAGCACGATCAACGCGAACGGCATGATCGCCAAGCCGCCGAACTGCAGCAGCGTGCCGATCCAGATGTAGGGCACGCGCTTCCAGCCCAGCACCGACTTGTGCGTGTCGGAGCGGAAGCCGATCAACGCGCGGAACGGCGCGAACACCAGCGGCAGCGCGACCATCGCCGACACCAGCCACGCCGAGACGCCGAGCTCGACGATCATCACGCGGTTCAGCGTGCCGACCAGCAACACCATCGCCATGCCGACCGTGACCTGGAACAGCGACAGACGCAGCAACCGTGACAGCGGCAACTCGGTCGACGCCGCATCGGCGAACGGCAGGAAGCGTGTGCCGACCTTGGCCCACTGGACCGCGAGCGTCGAATTCAGCTTGAGCGCAGCGCGCGCCGGATTCATGGCTTCACCAACTCCAGCGCCTGCGACGTGTAGAACCCGCTCGAGATGCGCTCGGTGCGGCCGCGCGACCAGCCCTGCAGCCGTGCGTCTGCGTCCATGCGGCCATGCAGCCAGCGCTCGGCGACCGGCACGACGGCGGGCGAGCGGTCGCCGCGCGGGAACAGTTTGCCGACCGCGCGAAACACCTCCAGCGCCGGGCTGCTCGGCACATACGTGAACAGCAGCCCGACGCGCGTGCGTTGCGCGAGCCCGGCGAGCACGCTGACCGCGTCGCCGGTCTCGTAGTGGATGACCGAATCCATACCGACCACGTAGTCGAACACGCCGAGTTCGGGTGCCAGCATGTCGCCGGCGCGGAAGTCGATCGATCCGCCATGGCGGATCACGGGCTGGCGCTTGCGGGCCAGACCGACCAGGGTGGGCGACAGGTCGATCGCCAGCACGTGGGCGCCGCGGTGCGCCGCTTCCACCGCGAACGCACCGGTGCCGCAGCCGGCGTCCAGCACGCGCGCACCGCGCAGGTCGCTCGGCAGCCACGACAGCAGCGTGTGGCGCATGCGGTCGCGCCCGGCACGCACCGAGGCGCGCACGCGGCCGACCGGCGCGTCGGACGTGAGCCGCGCCCACGCCTGCACGGCGGTGCGATCGAAGTACGTCTCGATCTGCCCGCGGCGTTCGGTGTACGAGAGGGGTGTCATCGCGTGCTCCTCAATCGAAGCCCAGCAGATCGAAGATGTCGCGGTCCTTCATCGGCACCGCGTTCAGCGGTTCCGTGCCCAGCCACAGCGAGGCCGCGAGCCGCATGTATTCCTTCCGCACCGCCTCGAGCTCGGGCGAATACTCCATCTCGAACAACGTCGACTTCTTGAGCCGGCTGCGGCGGATCACATCGAGGTCGGGGAAGTGCGCGGCGAGCTTCAGCCCGATCTTGTCGTTGTACTTGTCGATCTGGTCGGTGGCCGCGCTGCGGTTGGCGATCACGCCGCCGAGGCGCACGTTGTAGTTCTTGGCCTTCGCGCCGATCGCCTGCACGATGCGGTTCATCGCAAAGATCGAGTCGAAGTCGTTCGCGGTGACGATCAGCGCGCGGTCGGCGTGCTGCAGCGGCGCGGCAAAGCCGCCGCAGACCACATCGCCGAGCACGTCGAAGATCACCACGTCGGTGTCTTCGAGCAGGTGGTGTTCCTTCAGCAGCTTGACGGTCTGGCCGACGACGTAGCCGCCGCAGCCGGTGCCGGCCGGCGGGCCGCCGGCCTCGACGCACATCACGCCGTTGTAGCCGGGGAAGACGAAGTCCTCGACGCGCAGCTCCTCGGCGTGGAAGTCCACCGTTTCGAGCACGTCGATCACGGTGGGCAGCATCTTCTTGGTCAACGTGAAGGTCGAGTCGTGCTTCGGGTCGCAGCCGATCTGCAGCACGCGCTTGCCGAGCTTCGAGAACGCGGCCGAGAGGTTGCTCGACGTCGTGCTCTTGCCAATGCCGCCCTTGCCGTAGATCGCGAAGACCTTGGCGTTGCCGATCTTCAAATTGGGATCGAGCTCGACCTGCACGCTGCCCTCTCCATCGAGGCGCAGGTTCTTGCGCAGGCCCGGCGACTTGATGTCGGGGAACGGAACGGTTGTCGTACTCATTGAGGATCCTTCGTGCTGCGCACTTCGTATTCGCCTTTGGGGCGGCCCGGCAGGCTCATGCAGGAGCTCCTTCAAACACACCTTCGAGCCGGTCTTCAAGCTCCTCACCGGCCCGGCGCAAGGCGTCGAGCATCTTCGCGTCGGGCTTCCAGAAATTGCGGTCCGAGGCTTCGAGCAGGCGGTTCGCCACTCGCGCCGAGGCGGTCGGATTCAGGCGCGCGAGCCGGTCGCGCATCTGGGGGTCGAGCATGAAGGTCTCGCTCAACTGCTCGTAGACCCAGGGCTGGACCTGGCCGGTCGTGGCCGACCAGCCCATCGTGTTCGTCACGTGAACTTCGATCTGGCGCACGCCTTCATAGCCGTGCTTCAGCATGCCCTCGTACCACTTCGGGTTCAGCATGCGGGTGCGCGTTTCCAGCGCGACCTGCTCGCTCAGCGTGCGCACCGTGCCGCCGCCATTCGCGTCACGGGTCTGGTCGCCGATGTAGACGGGGGCCACTTCAGCGCTCGCGCCGTCTCTTGCGGATTTCGCGCGCTTCACGGCCCGGCTGATACCGCCCAGCGTGTCGAAGTAGGTGTCGATCGTGGTCACGCCGAGTTCGACCGAGTCGAGGTTCTGGTACGCGAGCTGCACGCCGGCGAGGACACTGTTCAGCAACGCCGCTTGCTGCACCGGCCGGCCACTGCGGCCGTACGCAAAGCCCTTGCGGCGGGTGTAGGTCTCGGCGAGTTCGTCGGCGTCGTCCCAGCGGCTGTTGTCGATCAAGCTGCCGACGTTCGCGCCGTACGCGCCCTCGGCGTTGCCGAAGACGCGCAGCGAGGCGGTCTCGAGATCGCCGCCGTGCTCGGCCTGGTAGGCCAGCGCATGCTTGCGGATGAAGTTGCGTTCCAGCGGCTCATCGGCACTGGCCGCGAGGAACGCGGCCTCGGCGAGCAGCTTGATCTGCAAGGGCAGCAGGTCACGGAAGATGCCCGACAGCGTGATGATCACATCGACACGCGGCCGGCCCAGTTCTTCGAGCGTCATCAGTTGCGCACCGGCCAACCGGCCGTAGCTGTCGAAGCGCGGCTTCGCGCCCATCAGCGCGAGGGCCTGGCCGATCGGGCCGCCTTCGCTCTTCAGGTTGTCGGTGCCCCACAGCACCAGCGCGATCGATTCGGGGAAGGCATGGCCGTCGGCCATGTACCGCTGCAGCAGCCGCTCGGCCTGCCGCGCGCCGTCCTGCACCGCGTACGCGCTCGGGATGCGAAACGGGTCGAAGCCGTGGAGGTTGCGGCCGGTCGGCAGGATGGCCGGCGTGCGCAGCAGGTCGCCGCCCGGCGCGGGGCGCAGGAACTTGCCATCGAGTGCGTGCAGAATTCCGTCGACCTCGTGGTCTTCGGCGATCAGTGCATCGGCGGCGGCGAGCTCGGTCAGCAGCGCGATGGTCCGCGCGTCACCCTGTGCCGTGCCACCGGCGACGAGCGCCTCGATCACCGCGCGATCGGGCCGTGCGCCATGCGACGCCTCGGCCAGCGAGAGCAGCAGGTCGACGCGCTCGCTCGGCGTGGGCGCCTGACCGACGACGTGCAGGCCGTACGGTATCAACGTGTACTCGAGTTCGAGCACCGCGTCGTTGAGCTTTGCGACCTGCGTGGATGCGGCGTCGGCCCAGTGCGGTTCGATCACCGCGAGTTCGAGTTCGGCCGCCTGCGCCTGGATCATCAGCGCGAGTTCGTCGGCCTCTGCTACTGCATCGGGCTCGAGACCGCGATAGCGCTCAAGCAAGCCCTTCAGGTCGGCCAGCCCCTTGTACAGCCCCGCCTGCGCCACCGGCGGCGTCAGGTAGCTGATCAGCGTGGCCGCGGCGCGGCGTTTCGCGATCGTGCCTTCGGACGGGTTGTTCGAGGCATAGAGATAGAAGTTCGGCAGGTCGCCGATCAGGCGGTCAGGCCAGCAGGTGGCGGTCAGACCGTTCTGCTTGCCCGGCATGAATTCGAGCGCGCCGTGCGTGCCGAAGTGCAGCACCGCGTGCGCTCCGAAGTCCTCGCGCAGCCAGCGGTAGAAGGCCGAGAACGCGTGCGTCGGCGCAAAGCCCTTCTCGAACAGCAGCCGCATCGGATCGCCCTCGTAGCCGAACGCGGGTTGCACGCCGACGAAGACGTTGCCGAAGCGCTCGCCGTAGACAAAGAGGCTGCTGCCATCGCTCTGCTGCTTGCCCGGTGCCGGGCCCCACTGCGCCTCGATTTCCTTCAGGTGCTTTTCGCGCCGCACATGGTCGTCGGCAGGGATGCGCACATGCACGTTGGCGGCGGCGCCGAAGCGCTGCGCATTGCCGTTGATGATGCGTCCGCGCAGTGCGTCGACGCTCGCGGGCATGTCGACCGTGTAGCCCTCGCGCTGCATCGCCGCCATGGTGTTGAACAGCGACTCGAACACCGACAGGAACGCGGCCGTGCCGGTGTTGCCCGCGTTCGGCGGGAAGTTGAAGACGACCGCCGCGACCTTGCGTTCGGCACGCTCCGAGCGACGCAGGTCGACCAATCTGCCGACGCGCGCCGCGAGCAGGTCGGCGCGCTCGATGCAGCTGTGCATATCGTGGGCATCGACGACGTTCTTGAACGTGCACCCATGCGCGCAGCCGGTGCACGCGATGTGCTCGGCGCTGCCGCGGCCGCCGAAGACCATCGAGCCGGTCGCGCCGTCGAGTTCAGGGATCGCGACCATCATCGTCGCCTCGACCGGCAGCAGCCCGCGCGGCGAACCGCCCCACTGGTCGAGCGTCTGGAACTCGACTGGCGTGACGGCGAGATACGGCACGTCGAGCTTCGCGAGGATGTCCTCGGCCGCCTTGGCGTCGTTGTAGGCCGGCCCGCCGACGAGCGAGAAGCCGGTCAGCGAGACGACGGCGTCGATCGTCGGGCGGCCGTCGGCGAAGAAGAAGGCGTCGATCGCGGGACGCGAGTCGAGGCCTGTCGCGAAGGCAGGCACGACGCGCAATCCGCGGGCTTCCATCGCGGTGATCACGCCGTCGTAGTGGTCGGTGTTGCCGGCCAGCAGGTAGGAGCGCATCAGCAGCAGGCCGACCGTGCCTCGCTTGCCGCTGGTCGCCACGCGCGGCAGGTCGGCGAGCTGCGTCGACATGCGCTGCGCCATGCGCGGGTGATAGACGCCGACCTCGGGGTACTCGACGGGCGACCCTGGCTTGAACATCCCGCGCAGGGCCTTGCGTGGCCCATCGGCGTAGCGGTCCACGAGGAACTGCACCATGTTCGCGACGTTCGCCTCCGAACCCGCGAGCCAGTATTGCAGCGTCAGGAAGTAGGCCCGCACGTCCTGCGCGGTGCCCGGGATGAAGCGCAGGATCTTCGGCAGCCGTCGCAGCATCTTCATCTGCTGCGCGCCCGCGGTGGCCTTCACACCGGCTTCGTTGCCCTTGGCTTCGGGCTTGCCGCGCAGGCGCTTGAGCAGGGCCATCGGCCCGCTGGCGGGCGCACCCATGTCGAAGCGGCCCATGCGGGTGAGCTTCATCACTTCGGCGGCCGACATCGCGCAGACCATGGCGTCGCACGCGTCCCGGCGTGCCTTGAGCGCAGGCAGCACCGGCAGGAAATGGTCTTCCATGAACAGCATCGTCGCGATCACGATGTCGCCATGTGCAATGTCGTCGCGGCAGCGTTGCAGGGCCGCGTCGTCACCGCCCCATTCGGCGGCGGCGTGCACGGTGAGCTTCAGGCCGGGCGTCGTGCGCGCGAGCGTGCGGTTGGCGCGCTCGGCGGCGCTGGCGAGGTGGCTGTCCATCGTCACGATGACCACGTGCATCGCGATGTGCATCGTCACCGGCGTGCTAGCGGCTGAAGTGCGCTTTGGCGTCATACAGCGTCTCGATGGTGATCAGCGGCACGCCGCGGTCGAGCGCATAGCGCTCGGTGTTGCGCCGGGCCTTGCCCCGCACGAAGAACGGGATCTTGCGGAGTTCTTTCTCGGCATCGGCGGCCCAGGAGGCGACGGTGATCTGCTCGGCCGATTCGGGGCATTGCTCCGCCAGCGCAGGTGTGGCCGCCGGCGCCGTGGCCTGGCCGCCGAGGTGCGATGGTGCCGCGTCCTCGTGGAACTCGAAGTCGCCGCGGAACATGCCGATCAGGTGCTCCTCCAGGCCCATCATCAGCGGGTGCACCCAGGTGTCGAAGAGGACATTGGCACCTTCGAAACCCATCTGCGGCGAGTAGCGCGCCGGAAAGTCCTGCACGTGCACCGGCGCCGAGATCACTGCGCAGGGCACGCCCAGGCGCTTGGCGATGTGGCGCTCCATCTGCGTGCCGAGCACCAGTTCGGGCTGGAGCTCGGCGACACGGGCCTCGACCTCGAGGTAGTCATCGGTGATCAGCGCCTCGATGTCGTAGAGCTTGGCGGCTTCGCGCACCTCGCGTGCGAACTCGCGGCTGTAGGTGCCGAGGCCGACCACCTTGAACCCCAGTTCGTTCGACGCGACGCGCGCCGCGGCGACCGCGTGCGTCGCATCGCCGAAGATGAAGACGCGCTTGCCCGTCAGATAGGTGGAGTCGACCGAGCGGGCGTACCACGGTGAATGCGAGCGGACGTCGGCAAGGGCGCGGGTCGGGTCGATGCCGGCGAGCGCCGCGACTTCCTGGATGAACGCGCGCGTCGCGGCCGCGCCGATCGGGATCGTCTTCGTGGCGGGCTGGCCGAACGTGCGCGTGAGCCAGCTGGCGGTCAGCGCGCCGACCTCTGGGTAGAGCACGACATTGAAGTCCGCGTCGCCGAGATGCGCCAGGTCGTCGGCGCTGGCGCCCAGCGGCGCGACGGTCTGGACATCGATGCCCATCTGGTCGAGCAATTGCGTGATCTCGCGCACGTCGTCGCGGTGGCGGAAGCCGAGGGCGCTTGGTCCCAGGATGTTGCAGCGCGGGCGATCGCCCTCGGCGCGCGGTGTGCGCACCTTCGGCCCGGCGAGCGCGCGGACCATCTGATAGAAGGTCTCGGACGCGCCCCAGTTCTCCTTGCGCTGATACGACGGCAGCTCGAGCGCGACGACAGGCACTGGCAGATCGAGCGCCTTCGCCAGACCGCCTGGATCGTCCTGGATCAGCTCGGCGGTGCACGACGCGCCGACCATCATCGCCTTCGGCTGGAAGCGCTCGTAGGCCTCGCGTGCAGCGGTCTTGAACAGCTGCGCGGTGTCGCCCCCGAGGTCGCGCGCCTGGAAGGTGGTGTAGGTGACCGGCGGCCGCTTGGGCAGGCGCTCGATCATCGTGAACAGCAGGTCAGCGTAAGTGTCGCCTTGCGGTGCGTGCAGCACGTAGTGCACGTCGGTCAACGCCGTGGCGACGCGCATCGCGCCGACGTGCGGCGGCCCTTCGTAGGTCCAAAGGGTCAGCTGCATGCTCAGGCCACCAATTTGAGGCGCCGCAGCAGCGGACGGGTGAACAACTCGGCCAGGTCACCGGCCTGGTCGTAACCCTGGATCGGCGTGAAGACGAGTTCGATCGCCCACTTGGTGGTCAGGCCCTCGGCCTCCAGCGGGTTGGCCAGGCCGAGGCCGCAGACGGTGAGATCCGGGGAGGCGGCACGGCACCGGTCGAGCTGGCGATCGACGTCCTGGCCTTCCGAGAGCATCGTTCCCTCCGGCAGAAGCTGCAGCTCCTCGGCGAGGTGCTGGCGGTGCAGGTAGGGCGTGCCGACCTCGACCAGCCGCATGCCCAGCTCGCGCGAGAGAAAGCGGGCCAGCGGGATCTCGAGCTGCGAGTC
>JBDTVC010000085.1:0-17366 GCA_040007475.1 Burkholderiales bacterium | reverse complement strand
AGTCGGCCGCGCTCGCGATGGCGCCGCACGGCATCCGCGTCAACGGCATCTCGCCCGGTGTGATCGATACGCCGATGTGGGGGCAGGTCGACGCGCTCTTCGCGCGCCACGAAGGACTGAAGCCCGGCGAGAAGAAGGCCGCCGTCGGCGAGGCTGTGCCGCTGGGCCGCATGGGTGTTCCGGACGATGTCGCCGGGGCCGCCGTGTTCCTGGCGAGTGCCGCGTCGGCGTACATCACCGCACAGACCCTCAACGTGGACGGCGGCAGCGTCATGAGTTGAGAGGCCCCGATGAGAGCAGCGCCGTTCAGAATCGCCCTTCTATGAGCCACAAGCATGGACACAAGCACGCGCGCAGCCCCGAGCTCGAGCACGACTTCGTCCGCGATCCGACGCTCGGCTACGAGCCCGCCGGCAGCTACGGCTACGTGCGCTGCCTGGAGCACGGCTTCCCGAACCCGCTGGTGCGCTGGCACTACCACGAGGAATACGAGCTGCACCTGATCCTGCAGACGCGCGGCAAGGTCTTCGTCGGCGACTACATCGGCCACTTCGAGCCCGGGCACCTCGTGCTGACCGGACCACGGCTGCCACACAACTGGATCTCGGTCGACGTCGGCCCCGAGGGCGTCGCCCAGCGCGACATGGTGCTGCAGTTCTCGGACGAGCCGCTGCGCCGGGCGTCCGAGCTGATCAGCGACCTGCGCGACGTGTTGCCGCTGCTGGAACGGGCGCGTCTGGGCATCGAGTTCTTCGGCCTGACCGAGCGCGCACTCGACTACCTCCAGCGCATCAAGACGCTGCACGGCTTGAAGCGCTTCAGCGAGTTCCTGAAATTCCTCGGCGAGCTGGCCGAGTGTGCCGATTACCGCCTGCTGTCGAGCATGCCGCTGCAGAGCTTCGATGACGACAACTCGCTCGCGCAGATCAGTGCGATCGTCGACTACATCACCGAGCACGCCGCCGAGTCGTTCTCGATGGCCGCGCTGAGCCAGCGTGTCGGCATGAGCGAGAGCCAGTTCTCGCGCTATTTCAAGCGCGCCACCGGCAACACCTTCACCGATTTCGTGAACCGGCTGCGCATCACGCGCGCCTGCCAGCTGCTGATGGAGACCGACCGTTACATCAGCAACGTCTGCTACGACTGCGGCTTCAACAACGTCGCCAATTTCAACCGGCGGTTCCTCGAGATCAAAGGCATGACGCCCAAGGAGTTCCGGCGCCAGGGCGAGGCCCGGTTCGGAACGACCGCACGCTGAGGCGCCGGTGTGTTGCGCCTTCCCCCATAGGGTGGATGGAAATCACGATCCGTTGCGCCGATGATTTGCTCGTTGGGCGGCCCAGGGGCCGGCTGGAGCAAGCAAATGCATTTTGACGAACGCAATGTGGGTGACTACCGGATCTTTGCCGGAGCGCTCGAGGCCCCCAGGGGTGATGGCTACATCGCCGCCATGATCGTGCAGCGCATCCAGGGCGTCCCAGGCGCCCCGCGCGAGGCGCTGCGGGACGAGAGCCTGGCCTGCGGGCACCGCTGGGAGTCACCTTCCGATGCGCTGGCCTACGCGATGAGCAAGGCGCAGGAAGCAATCCGCAACCGATCGCCGATGCTGGCCTGCTGAGGCCGTTTGTCCGATCCGCGCCCGCTCGGGGCGCGGTCGAGTCAAGTCAGGCCGCGAGCGCGGCCGTGGCCGCAGCCAGGCACTTGTTGCATTTGCCCAGCCCGGGCAAACGGGCGTCGGGCTTGCCGTCACCGGTCTTGAAGTTGGCCTGGCAGCGCCGGCAAACATACATCTTGGAACTCGACATCATCGGCTTCACGCCGGGCTCGCCCGCGGGGCGAGCGGCGACGTATTCGGCCTGGGTCTGGCGGAGTTTTTGGCTGGAGTCAGAGGTGGCAGCAGACGGAGACGGGCGACGGGTGGCCATTGCGATCCCTGGAAAAAGAGTGCGGACGACGGCGCCGGAGAGACACCATCAACCTCTCGATTGTCCCAGCATTCGGGCTTTCGCGTACAAACCCGCCGAGAAACGTTCTTGGGATTGTGTTTCAGGCCGACTTCGCCACCAATGTGAAGTGCTCGACCACCGGAGGCGCCGCGAAGAACGGCCCGACGATGGCGCGCCACTGCGGGAACAGCGGACCCTGGCGGAAATCGACCGTGTGGTTCTCGAGCGTCTCCCAGTAGATCATCAGGATGTAGCGCTCCGGGGACTCGACGCCCTTGTTGACCTTGAAGCCCCGAAAACCCTTGGCCTTGGACGCCACGGTGGCGACACCGTGCTGGATCGCGGCGTCGAATTCGGCCTGTTGGCCGGGCGGAATGCGGATGTCGGCGATTTCGAGAATCATCTTTCGCTCTCAAGCAGGAGTGGGTTGGCCAGTCTACAAGGTCGTCAAACGCCGAGCGCGCGGGCCAGCGCCTCGTGGTCGGCGGCCAGCGTGGACGAGGCGCCTGCCATCACGATCACGCCTTTCTCCAGCACGACGGCGCGGTCGGTGTGGGCCAGCACCGCACGGTAGTTGCGGTCGACGATCAGCGTGCTGATGCCCGTGGCGCGGATCTCGCCGATCACGCGCCAGATCTCGGCCACGATCAGCGGCGCGAGGCCTTCGGTCGCCTCGTCGAGCACCATCAGTCTCGGGTTGGTCATCAGCGCGCGGCCGATCGCCAGCATCTGCTGCTCACCGCCCGAGAGCTGCTGGCCGCCGTGCCCGAGGCGCTCGGTGAGGCGCGGGAAGGTCGCCAGCACGCGGTCATAAGTCCAGTCGCGCCGGCCATCGACGCCGGCGCGCGCCGTCATCACCAGGTTCTCGCGCACCGACAGGTTTGGGAAGATGCCGCGCCCTTCCGGCACGTAGCCCACGCCGAGCCGAGCGATGCGCTCGGGCGGCTGGTGGGTCACGTCGGCGCCGTCCCACCGCACGCGGCCTTTCGCGGCGCGCACGTAGCCCATCAGCGTGCGGATCAGCGTGGTCTTGCCCATGCCGTTGCGCCCGAGCAGCCCGAGCGACGTGCCGGCTGGCAGCTCCAGGCTCACGCCGCGCAGCGTGTGGCTGTCGCCGTAATAGGTGTGGATGTCGTCGAGCGCCAGCATGGTCAGTGCCCCTCGCCCAGGTAGGCCAGCTGCACGTCGGCGTTGGTGCGGATGCGCTCCGGCACGTCGCTGGCGATGACCGCACCGTTGACCATCACCGTGATGCGGTCGGCGATGCGGAAGACGGCGTCCATGTCGTGCTCGACGAGCAGCACGGCATGGCTGCGCTTGAGGTCGGTGAGCAGCGTGAGCATGCGGTTCGTCTCCTCGGCGCCCATGCCGGCGAGCGGCTCGTCGAGCAGCAACACGCGCGGGTGCGTGGCCAGGCACATCGCGATCTCGAGCTGGCGCTGGCCGCCGTGGCTGAGCAGGCCGGCAGGCCGCGCGGCGGCGTCGGCCAGGCCGGCGGCGTCGAGTGCGCGGCGAGCAGCGTCGAGGCTGGTCGCACAGTGCTGCGCGGGCTGCCAAACGGCCCAGGGGCGGGGCAGCGCCGCCTGCGCACTCAGGCGGCAGTTCTCCAGCACCGTGAACGACGGGAAGATCGTGGTTCGCTGGTAGCTTCGGCCGACGCCAGCGCGCGCGCGCTTCGGCTGCGACCACGCGCCGATGTCCTGGCCGTCGAGCTCGATCTGCCCGCTGCTGGCCGGCAGCTCGCCCGAGAGCATGTTGATCAGCGTCGACTTGCCAGCGCCGTTGGTGCCGATCACCGCATGCACCTCACCGACGCTCAAGGCGAGCGACACGCTGTCGACGGCAGTCAGCCCGCCGAAGCGGCGCGTCAGGCCGGTGGCGCGAAGCAGCTCAGCCATGCCGCGCTCCGGCGAACCGCGCCTTCAGCCCGATCAGCCCCTTGGGCAGCAAGGCGACGAACGCGATGATCGTGAACCCGAGCGTCATCTGCCAATGCGACGCCACGGGCCCGAGCAGTGCCTCGAGCTGGAACAGCTCCTTCAGCAGCGTGAACGCGACCGCGCCGATCACCGCACCACGCAGGCTGCCGATGCCGCCGAGGATGAGCATCAGCAGCACCGCGCCCGACTCGTGCCAGCTCAGCAGTTCGGGGTTGACCGCGCCGTCCTTCACGGCGAGCAGGAAGCCCGCGAGCCCGGCCAGCGCCCCCGCGATCACGAAGGCCGCGAGCTTGTAGCCGAAGGTGGCGAAGCCGGCCGCGCGCATGCGCTGCTCGTTGACCCGAATGCCGGCCAGCGCATGACCGAAGCGCGAGCGCATCAGCAGTGCGAGCAGTGCGTAGGTGCCGACCAGCGTGCCGATCACCGCGTAGTACAGGTGGCGCTTGTCGTCGAGGTTCAGTGCACCCCAACTCGGCTTGGCGTACAGGAACAGGCCATCGCTTCCGCCGGCCAGCTTGGTGTCGTGGAACACGAAGTACGCCATCTGCGCGAACGCCAGCGTCACCATGATGAAGTACACGCCCTTGGTGCGCAGCGAAAGCGCGCCGACGAACAGCGCGTAGGCCGCCGCTGCGAGCACGGCCAGCGGCAACACCGTCGCGATCGAGCCGCCACTGTCACCCGCCGCGAGCACGGTCACGTACGCCCCGATGCCGAGGAACGCCGCGTGACCCAGGCTCACCAGGCCGGTGACGCCGACCAGCAACTCCAGGCTCAGCGCGAAGACCGCGTAGATCGCGATCTTCACGACCAGATCCTGTGTGTACGGCGTCAGCACGGCGGGGAGCGCGAACAGCACGACTGCCGCGAGCGCCGGAATGATCGCTTCATGCTTCATCTCAATACGCCCGCTTCATCAGTCCCTCGGGCCGCCAGACGAGCACGATGGCCATCAGCAGGTACACCCCCACGCCGCTGTACTCGGCGAAGAAGACCTTGCCGAAGGTGTCGACGAAGCCCACCAGCAGCGACGCGATCAACGCGCCGGTGATCGAGCCGATGCCGCCGATCACGACGACGACGAAGCAGATGATCAGCACGCCGCCGCCCATGCCGGGGTACACCGACGACAGTGGCGCCGCGATCATCCCGGCGAGCGCGGCCAGCGCCACGCCGCCGGCGAACACGATGCGGTAGAGCAGCTTGATGTCCAGGCCCAGCCCGCGCGCCATGTCGCGGTTGCTTGCACCGGCGCGGATCATCATCCCCAGCCGCGTGCGGTTCACGACGAAGTACAGGCCGAGCGCGACGATCACGCAGGCCACCGACGCGAACACGCGGTACCACGGGTACGACATCAGCCCGCCGAGCTGGAAGCCGCCGGCCAGCCACCCGGGCGTGGTCACGCCGTGCACGTCATTGCCGGCCAGCATGCTGCGCGCCTCCTCGAACACCAGGATCAGCGCATACGTCATCAGCACCTGCTGCAGGTGCTCGCGCTGGTAGAGAAAGCTGAAGAAGATCCACTCCAGCACGAACCCTAACACCGCGCTGAGCGCGACGCCGACCAGAAGCTTGGTCAGGTACCAGTCACCGAAGTACGGCGCGAGCGCGAACGCCATGTAGGCGCCGATCATGTAGAAGCTGCCGTGCGCGAGGTTGATCACGCCCATGATCCCGAAGATCAGCGTCAGGCCGCTGGCCACGAGAAACAGCAGCAGACCGTACTGGACGGCGTTCAGGCACTGGACGAGGAATGTGGGCAGGTCCACGGGCGAACGCGCATCAAGTGGCCCCGCACCGCGGCGGCCGAAAAGAAAGACAAGGGCGGCAAAGCCGCCCGCCGGGATTCAGCGAAGCGTTCAATTCTCGAAGGCTACAACTTGCAGCCGCGGGCTGGATCGGCCAGTGCCTTGATCGCAACCCCGCGGTACTCGTTGTTGTTGCCCTTGGCTTGGCGCAGGTAGATGTCCTGCACCGGGTTGCCGGCGGGCGAGATCGTGAACTTGCCGCGCGGGCTGTCGACGACGACCTTGTGCATCGCGGCCGTCAGCGCATCGCGCTTGCCCAGGTCGCCCTTCACCGCGGTGAGCCCGGCCGCGAGGATCTGCGCCGCGTCGTAGCCCTGCACGGCATACACGTCGGCCTGCGACTTGTAGGTCAGCGCGAAGCTCTTGCGGAATGCGTTGTTGCGCGGCGTGTCGAGGTTGTCGGCGTAGTGCAGCGTGGTCAGCATGCCTTGCGCCGCGGCGCCCTGCGCCTCGAGCGTGCCGTCGGTCAGGAAGCCCGGGCCATACAGCGGGATGGTCTTGTTCAGGCCCGCCGCCGCGTAGTCCTTGACGAACTTGACCGCGCCGCCGCCGGCGAAGAACGCGTACACCGCATCCGGCTTCTGCGCCGCGATCTCGGTCAGCAGCGCCTGGAACTCGACGCCGGGGAAGGGCAGGTTCAGGTCCTTCACGACCTTGCCGCCGCCCTTCTCGAAGGCCTCGGTGAAGCCCTTGACCGATTCGGCACCGGCTGCGTAGTTCCAGGTGATCGTGATCGCCTTCTTGGCGCCCTTCTCTTTGCCGAATCCTTCGGCCGCGACCTTGCCCATGGCGTAAGCCGGCTGCCAGTTCGAGAACGAGCTGCGCACGATGTTGGCGCCGCACATCGGGCCGGTGATCGCGTCCGCACCGGCGTTCGGGATGATCAGCAGCGTGTTGCTTTCCTTCGCGGCCTTGGCCATCGCCAGAGCGACGCCCGAGTGCACGGTGCCGACGAGCACGTCGACCTGGTCACGCTTGATGAGCTTGTTGACGTTGTCGATACCCTTGGAAGGCTCGGACTCGTCGTCCACCTTGAAGTACTGGATCTCGCGGCCACCGAGCTTGCCGCCCTGCTCCTGGACGTAGAGCTTGAAGCCGCTCTCGATCATGTTGCCCAGGCTGGCGTAGGTGCCGGTGTAGGGCAGCATGAAGCCGACCTTGACCGGCCCGGCGGCCTGAGCATGGGCGCCGAGAGCCGTGACGGTCAGCGCGGCGGCTGCCAGGGAGGTGAGGGTCAAACGCATGGGAGGGCTCCTGCTCAGATGGGCGAGTGTTCGAGGATGAATCGGGCCAACAGCACGGGTTGGTCCCGGTGTGGCGAGTGTCCGCATTTCGGGCCCACGAGCAAGCGGGTTTTCGGCAGCACGGGCGCGATACCGCGGATCTGTGCACGTGTGCCGTACTCGTCATCCTCGCCCCGGGGCGGCGAGCTCCGGGCGGCGATCAGGAAGGTTGCTTCGTCGTCCGCAGGTACGGCTTGATCGTCTTGAAGCCGGGGAATGCCTTCGCGGCGTCCTCGTTCGACACGGCGGGCGTGATGATCACGTCGTCGCCATGCTTCCAGTTCACCGGCGTGGCGACCTTGTGCTTCGCGGTGAGCTGCATCGAGTCGAGCACGCGCAGGATCTCGTCGAAGTTGCGGCCCGTCGTCATCGGGTAGGTCAGCATCAGCTTGATCTTCTTGTCCGGGCCGATGATGAAGACGGAGCGCACGGTCGCGTTGTTCGCCGCGGTGCGCCCGTCGGCGCCGACCTCGTCGGCCGGCAGCATGTTGTAGAGCTTGGCGACCACGAGGTCACTGTCGCCGATCATCGGGTACTTGACCGCGGCGCCCTGCGTCTCCTCGATGTCCTTGGCCCACTCGGCGTGGCGCGCGACCGGGTCGGCACTCAGGCCGATCAGCTTGGCGTTGCGCCGGGTGAACTCGGGCTCGATCTTGGCCATGTAGCCGAGCTCGGTCGTGCACACCGGCGTGAAGTCCTTCGGGTGCGAGAACAGGATCGCCCACTGGTCGCCGATCCACGCGTGAAAGCTGATCTTGCCGTGCGTGGTGTCGGCGGTGAAGTCGGGGGCGGTGTCGTTGATGCGCAGTGACATGGGGCACTCCAGTCGGGAAACGGTGAGCCCCAAAGTCTAGGCCAGCCGCAGCAGCCGCTTGGCATTTTCCTTCAGTATCAATGGCTGAACCTCGGGCTTGAAACCGGCGTCGGCGAAGTCCTTCATCCAGCGGTCTGGCGTGATCAGCGGGTAGTCACTGCCGAACAGGATGCGGTCCTTCAGCTGCGTGTTGGCGTACTGCACGAGCTGCGGCGGAAAATACTTCGGGCTCCAGCCCGAGAGATCGATCCAGATGTTCGGCTTGTGCACCGCCAATGACAGCGCCTCGTCCTGCCACGGCCAGCTCGGGTGCGCGATGACGATCTCGATGTCGGGGAAGTCGATCGCCACGTCTTCCAGCAGCATCGGGTTGCTGTTCTGCAACCGCAGCCCACCGCCGCAGCGCATGCCCGAGCCGATGCCCGAGTGCCCGCTGTGGAAGATGGCCGGCAGCTTGTACTCGGCGATCACCTCGTAGATCGGCCAGGCCATCTTGTCGTAGGGCTCGAAGCCCTGCACGGTCGGGTGGAACTTGAAGCCCTTGACGCCGTATTCCTCGATCAGCTTGCGCGCCTCGCGTGCACCCATCTTGCCCTTGTGCGGGTCGATGCTGCCGAACGCGATCATGATGTCGCTGTTGGCCTGCGCGGCCTCGGCGATCTCCTCGTTCGGGATGCGGCGACGGCCCATCTGCGTCTCGGCGTCGACCGTGAACATCACGAAGCCGATCTTCTTCTCGCGGTAGAACGCGAGCGACTCGGCCATCGTCGGCCGCTTGCTGGAACGGAAGTACTTGTCCGCGGCGCGGTCGTACTCCTCGCCGTAGTTGTCGAACGGGTTCCAGCACGACACCTCGAGGTGGGTGTGCGTGTCGATGGCAATCAGATCGGCATGGTTCATACGGTTCCTCGGGTCACTGGCAGCTGAAGCTTGCGGCCGATTCGATGTCGCCGCTGCCCTTGTACTTTGCCACTTTCGGGTAGGGGCAGAGCGGGCGGGTGCGTGTGGCCGACCACGTCGACGGCGCGTCGGCGTTCACGGCGACTGCGTTGCCGGCACAGCGTGCGCTGGCCACGCCCGGGCCGCCGTAAACCGGCCGTTCCAGGCGTTTGGCAGGCGCATCTCGAAGCCGATCGCGTTCGCGGCGGTGATGCTGGTGTTGGCGAAACTGATCCGGGTGGCGAGGTCGGTGCACGAGGCGAGCGTCGCGCCCGTCGCAACACTGAGCCGCGGCAGCGAATCGTCGCTGCCGTAGGCGCTGATGGACGCCAACGCCACGGCGGAGAGCGTGAGTGTGGGGACAAAGCGGGTCACGAGGCAGTCTTCTGAGTGTTCTTTAAGTAGTTAAGAATAATAACTACTAAGAACTTTGCCCTAGAGACTTTCCCTAGCCCATCTGGCACCGCCATTACCGCGGGAAAACACTAAGGTGCAGTGCGCCAAAGTATTTACTATGATTAATCAATTCACCAGGATCCACCATGTCCCAGCCTTTCAGTCCCGCCACCGGCCTGCTGGCCCAGCTCGATCTGTTGAAGATCGCGCACGCCGGCGGCATCACGCAGGTGCGGCTGAACCGCCCGGCCAAGCGCAACGCCATCAGCGACGACCTGGTCGCCCAGCTGCAGACCGCCTTCATCAACCTGCCCGAAGACACGCGCGTCGTCGTGCTCAGTGGCGAGGGCGAACACTTCTGCGCCGGGCTCGACCTGTCGGAGCTGGGGGACCGCAGCGTCGCCGAGGGCATCGTTCATTCGCGCTCGTGGCATGCGGCGTTCCAGCAAGTCCAGTTCGGTCGCGTGCCGGTGATCGCGGTGCTGCACGGCGCGGTCGTCGGCGGCGGGCTCGAGCTGGCGAGCGCGGCGCACATCCGCGTTGCCGAAACCAGCACCTTCTACGGGCTGCCCGAAGGCCAGCGCGGCCTGTTCGTGGGCGGCGGCGGTTCGGCGCGCATCCCGCGCCTCATCGGCGTGGCGCGCATGACCGACATGATGCTGGCCGGTCGCGTCTACGACGCCGAAGAGGGAGGGCGCATCGGGCTGTCGCAATACGTGGTCGCCGACGGCGAGGGGCTCGCGAAGGCGCTGGCGCTCGCCGAGAAAGTCGCCGCCAACGCGCCGCTGTCGAACTTCGCGGTGATGCACGCGCTGCCGCGCATCGCCGAGATGGGGCAGGACGAAGGTCTCTTCACCGAGTCGCTGATGGCCGCTGTGGCTCAGGGCGATGATGCGGCGAAGACCCGGATGCGCGCATTCCTCGACGGCAAGGCCGGCAAGGTGGCCAAGTCATGAGCGCAGTGCGCTACCGTGAACTGCCGCTGGGCGGCTCGTTGGCGGCGCACTTCACGCCGCGCGCCGACGGCAGCACGCTGATCCATTCCGTCGAGCCGCTGCAGCCGTACCCGCAGCGGCTGACAGATCGGCTGGTGCACTGGGCCGGCGTCAAGCCTGATCACACCCTGGCGGCCAAGCGCATCAAGCGCGACGACGGCAGCACGGGTGAGTGGTGCCGCCTCAGCTATGCAGAGGCGCTGGCCGGCGCGCGTTCGATCGCGCAGGCCTTCATCGACCTGGGTCTTTCGGCCGATCGGCCGGTGATGATCCTCTCGGACAACGACCTCGAGCACCTGCTCGTCGGCCTTGGTGCGATGCTCGCGGGCGTGCCGTTTGCGCCGGTGTCGGCCGCGTACTCGCTGATCTCGCAGGACTACGGCAAGCTGCGCCACGTGCTCGCCACGGTGACGCCGGGGCTCGTGTTCGCGGCCAGCGGCAGCGCGTTCGGCAAGGCGATCCAGGCGGCCGTGCCGGCCGACGTGCCGGTCGTGCTGACGCACGGCGCGATCGAAGGGCGCAAGACGCTGAGCTTCGCCGAACTCGCGGCCACGCCCGTGACCGCGCAGGTCGATGCGGCGCATGCGCGCGTCGGCGCCGACACGATCGCGAAGTTCCTGTTCACCTCGGGCTCGACCAAGCTGCCCAAGGCCGTGATCAACACGCAGCGCATGATCTGCAGCAACCAGCAGATGATCCTGCAGTGCTTCCCGGCGCTCGGGCAGACACCGCCGGTGTTGCTCGACTGGCTGCCCTGGAACCACACCTTCGGCAGCAACCACAACGTCGGCCTGACGATCTACAACGGCGGCACGCTCTACATCGACGAAGGCAAGCCCACGCCCGCGCTGATCGGCGAGACGCTGCGCAACCTGCGCGAGATCGCGCCGACCGTCTATTTCAACGTGCCCAAGGGTTTCGAGGAAGTCGCCAATGCGCTGGAGGTCGATGCGCAGATGCGCGAGGTCTTCTTCAGCCGCGTCAACATGTTCTTCTTCGCCGGCGCCGGCCTCTCGCAGCCGGTGTGGGACAAGCTCGACCGCGTGGCCGAGATGGCCTGCGGCGAGCGCATCCGCATGCTCACCGGCCTGGGCATGACCGAGACCGCGCCGTTCGCGATCTGCGCGAACGCCGAGGAGGTCAAGTCCGGCCACATCGGCCTGCCCGCGCCGGGCATGGAGCTCAAGCTCGTGCCGCAGGGTGACAAGGTCGAGGTGCGCTACCGCGGCCCGAACGTCACGCCGGGCTACTGGCGATCGCCCGAGCAGACGGCCGAGTCGTTCGACCCCGAAGGCTTCTATTGCAGCGGCGATGCGGTCAAGCCGATCGACCCGACCAACCCCGGTCGCGGCCTCGCGTTCGACGGGCGCACGGCTGAAGACTTCAAGCTCTCGACCGGCACCTTCGTCTCGGTCGGTCCGCTGCGCGCCAAGATCATCGCGGCCGGTGACCCGTGCGTGCAGGACGTGGTCGTCGCCGGCATCAACCGTGACGAGATCGGCGTGCTGATCTTCCCGCGTCCGGATGCCTGCCGCGCGCATGCGGGCCTGCCGGCCGGCACGGGCATGGCCGAGGTGCTGGCCGCGCCGGCCATGCGCCAGTTGTTCCAGACCCTCGTCGATGACCTGTATGCGAGCGGCACCGGCAGCGCCACGCGTGTCGCGCGCGCGGTCGTGCTCGTCGAGCCGCCGAGCATCGACCGCGGCGAGGTCACCGACAAGGGTTCGATCAACCAGCGCGCGGTGCTGCTGCATCGCGACGCGATCGTGCAGGCCATGTACGACGCGCCCGATGCGAGCGTGATCCTGCCCCACACCAAGAAGGCGACCCCGCGATGAACATCACTGGACAAGCGGCCCTCGTCACCGGCGGCGCCTCGGGCCTGGGCGCGCAGACGGCACGCGAACTCGCGCGCCGCGGTGCCAAGGTCGCGGTGCTGGACCGCAACGGCGACGGCGCGAAGGCTGTGGCTGCCGAGATCGGCGCGTATGGGCAAGCGATAGGCATCGCCTGCGACATCACCAACACCGACAGCGTGCTCGCCGCGCTCGACGCCGCGCGTGCGGCCCACGGCCCGGCACGCTTGGTGATGAACATTGCCGGCATCGGCACCGCCAAGCGCCTGATCGGGCGGGACGGCACGCCGATGCCGCTCGAGGACTTCAAGCGCGTCGTCGAAGTGAACCTGTTCGGCACCTTCAACGTGATCCGGCTCGCCGCCGCCGAGATCGTCAAGCTCGAGCCGCTGGTCGACGGCGAGCGCGGCGTGATCGTCAACACCGCATCGGTCGCGGCCTTCGACGGCCAGGTCGGCCAGGAGGCGTACGCCGCATCCAAGGGCGGCGTCGTCGCGCTCACGCTGCCGCTGGCGCGCGACCTCGCGCAGTTCGGCGTGCGCGTCTGCACGATCGCGCCGGGGCTGTTCCTCACGCCGCTGATGGCCGAGCTGCCGCAGGCGGTTCAGGACTCGCTCGCCGCGAGCATCCCGTTCCCGAAGCGGCTGGGCAAACCCGAGGAGTTCGCGCAGCTGTGCGCCGCTATCGTCGAGAACATGGCGCTCAACGGTGAAGTGATCCGGCTCGATGGCGCGCTGCGCATGGCGCCGCGTTGACCACCCCGTCTGCCCCAGTCATCAAGATGCCCCGCACCACCACCTACACCGTCGACGTGACCTTCGGCGACTGCGACCCCGCAGGCATCGTGTTCTTCCCGAACTTCTCGCGCTGGATGGACTCCGCCTCGCTCGCGTTCTTCATGGCCTGCGGTGTGTCGCCCTGGCGCGAACTGGTCAAGACGCGCGGCATCGTCGGCACGCCGCTGCTCGAGATCCACACCAAGTTCACGAAGGCCGCAACCTACGGCGAGACGCTCAAGATCACGACGCATGTCGAGGAGTGGGGCGCCAAGGTCTTCAAGCAGGTCCACCGCATCACGCGCGCTCGCGCTGATGGCCTGGAAGACCTGATCTGCGAGGGCCGCGAAACGCGCGCCTTCGTCAAGCGTGACGAGCACGACCCGGATCGGCTGCGCGCGATCCCCGTCCCCGAAGACATTCGCCTTCTTTGCACCTGAAGCCTGTGACACTGATCCAACCAACGGAGACTCTCATGACCCCCATCCGCTCCCTCGTCATCGCGATGGCCGGCGTGCTCGCCGCCACGCTCGCCCACGCCGACCTCACGATCGGCGTCAGCGCCTCGCTGACCGGCCCGACCTCGGCGCTGGGCATCCCGACGAAGAACGGCATCGAGCTGTGGCCGAAAACGATCGCCGGCGAGAAGGTCCACGTGATCCTGCTCGACGATGCGACTGATCCGACCGTGGCGGTGAAGAACACGCGCCGCTTCATCACCGAGGACAAGGTCGACGTGATCGTCGGCTCGGTTGCCACGCCGGTGGCGGCGGCGATGTCCGATGTCGCTGCCGAGGGGCAGACGGTGCAGCTGATGCTCTCGCCGGTGAACCTGCCGCCGGGCAAGGGCGAATACTCGTTCCGCATGCCGCAGTCGACCGCCGTGATGGCGATCCCGATCGTCGAGCACTGGAAGAAGACCGGTGTGAAGACCTACGGCTTTCTCGGCTACGCCGACGCGTATGGCGAAGCGTGGCTGAAGGACATCCAGCCGCTCGCCGAGAAGGCCGGGATCAAGCTGATCGCAACCGAACGCTTCGCGCGCTCGGACACCAGCGTGACCGGCCAAGCCCTCAAGCTCGTCGCGGCCAACCCGGACGCGATTCTGGTCGTGGCCTCCGGCAGCGGCGCGGCGATGCCGCACAAGGGCCTGGTCGAGCGCGGTTACCCCAAGGGCAAGCTCTACCAGACACACGGCGCGGCCAGCCGCGACCTGATCCGCATCGGCGGCGCCGATGTCGAAGGCTCGTACGTGTCGTCCGGCCCGGCCGTGGTCGCACCGCTGCTGCCCGACAGCAACGCCAGCAAGGCACTTGGCGTGAAGTACGTGACCGAGTACGAGAAGGCCTACGGCAAGGGCAGCGCGAACCAGTTCGGCGCGCATGCGTTCGACGTCGTGATCGTGCTCGAGAAGGCGGTACCTCTGGCGCTGAAGAAGGGCAAGACGGGCACGAAGGAGTTCCGCGTTGCGCTGAAGGAGGCGCTCGAGACGATGGGCCGCACGCCGGTTTCGCAGGGCGTGTTGAACTACACCGCGACCGACCACTTCGGCTTCACGCCCGAGACCGGCGTGCTGCTGAAGATCGTCGGCGGCGATTGGCAAGTGGTGCCGCAGTGAATCTGCGCTGACAATGCCGCCCACGGGCGCCCGATGACCGGGTGCCCAGTTCACTGCCACAGGCTCCCATGGACTTCTCAATCGCCAGCATCCTGATGCTGGACGGTGCCACTAACGGCGCGATCTACGCGCTGCTCGGGCTGGCCACCGTGCTGATCTTCGCGATCACGCGCATCATCTTCATCCCGCAGGGCGAGTTCGTCGCCTACGGTGCGCTGACGCTCGCGCTGCTGCAACTGGGCAAGGTGCCGGGCACCGTGTTCCTGCTGGTGGTGCTGGCGCTGATCGCCGCGGTGCTCGACGCGGTGGCCGGCATGCGCCGCGGCATCCCGGCGAACACGATTGCGCTGCGCGCGCTCAAGTCGCTGCTGGTGCCGGCCGTGGTGCTCGTGCTGACGCTGTGGGCCGCGCCGCTCAAGTTGCCGCTGCTGCTGCAAAGCCTGCTGACGCTGGCGATCGTCACCCCGCTCGGGCCGCTGGTCTACCGCCTCGCCTACGAGAAGCTGGCCGACGCGACGGTGCTGGTGCTGCTGATCGTCTCGGTCGGCGTGCACTTCGCGCTGACCGGCCTGGGCCTGCTGTTCTTCGGCGCCGAGGGCTTTCGCAACCCGAGCTTCTGGGACTCGCGGTTCTCCGCCGGTGCGCTGACGCTTTCGGGTCAGGCCGTGATCATCTTCATGGTGTCGATCGCGCTGATCCTCGCGCTTTACCTGTTCTTCGAGCGCACGCTGCGTGGCAAGGCGCTGCGCGCGACAGCCGTCAACCGGCTCGGCGCGCGGCTGATGGGCATCTCGACTTCAGGCGCCGGCAAGTTGAGCTTCGGGCTCGCCGCCTTCATGGGCGCGTTGTCGGGCCTGCTGATCGGGCCGACGACGACGCTGTTCTACGACTCCGGCTTCCTGATCGGCCTGAAGGGCTTCGTCGCCGCGATCTTCGGCGGCCTCGCGAGCTACCCCGCCGCGGCGGTCGGCGCGCTGTTCGTCGGCCTGCTCGAGAGCTTCGGCTCGTTCTACGCGAGCGCCTTCAAAGAGGTGATCGTGTTCACGCTGATCATTCCGGTGTTGCTGTGGAGAAGCTTCCAGCACGGCCACCACGACGAGGAGGAATGAGCATGCGTCGCTTGTTCCTCACGGCCTTCATCGCGATCCTCGCGCTGCTGCCGCAGCTGCCCGTCCCCGAGTTCTGGATCACGCAGGCCAACTACATCGGCCTGTACACGCTGGTCGCGATCGGCCTGGTGCTGCTCACGGGCATCGCCGGCCTGACCTCGTTCGGGCAGGCCGCGTTCGTCGGGCTGGGCGCCTACACCGCGGCCTACCTGACGACCGCGCACGGAGTCTCGCCCTGGTTCACCGTGTGGATCGGCCTGGGCGTCACCTTCGTCGCGGCGCTGTTCCTCGGCTGGATCACGCTGCGCATGTCGGGCCACTACCTGCCACTCGCGACCATCGCGTGGGGCCTGAGCCTGTTCTACCTGCTTGGCAACATCGATGCGCTGGGCAAGTACGACGGCCTGCTCGGCATCCCGGCCATCAAGTTCTTCGGCATCGAGCTCAACACGGGCCGCAGCTTCTACTACCTGCTGTGGCTGATCGTCGTGCTCGCCGCGTTGGCCGTCACGCACCTGCTCGATTCGCGCACCGGTCGCGCGATGCGGGCGGTCAAGGGTGGCTCGACGATGGCCGAGGCGATGGGCGTGAACACCTTCCGCATCAAGGTCACCGCGTTCGTGCTCGCGGCCCTGCTGGCGAGCGTGTCGGGCTGGCTGTTCGCGCACTTCCAGCGCACCGTGAACCCGTCGCCGTTCGGCTTGAACATGGGCATCGAGTACCTGTTCATGGCGGTGATCGGCGGCGTCGGCCACGTGTGGGGCGCGCTGGTCGGCGCCGGCGCCGTGCAGATCCTGAAGGACCAGCTGCAGGTGATCCTGCCCAAGCTGTTCGGCGGCAGCGGCAACTACGAGATCATCGTGTTCGGCGTGCTGCTCGTGTTGGTGCTGCAATACGCACGCGACGGCATCTGGGCCTTCGTCGAGGCGAAGCTGCCGCGGGTGAATCGCAAGGTCGACTGGGCCAGCGCTGCGGCGTTGCCCGAGCGCGCCCGCCCGCCGCATGGCGAGGTCGTGCTCGATGTCAACAAGGCGCGCAAGGAGTTCGGCGGTCTCGTCGCCGTCAACGATGTCAGCTTCCAGGTTCGTGCCGGCGAGATCCTCGGCCTGATCGGGCCGAACGGTGCGGGCAAGTCCACCACCTTCAACCTCGTCACCGGCGTGCTGCCGGCGACCAAGGGCGAGGTCAAGCTGATGGGCGAGCGCATCGACAGTTTGAGTTCGCGGGCGATCGCGAAGCGCGGTGTTTCGCGCACCTTCCAGCACGTCAAGATGATCCCCGGCATGACGGTGCTCGAGAACGTCGCCCTCGGCGCGCACCTGCGCGGCGGCAGCGGCGTGGCCTCGGCGATGCTGCGGCTCGATCGTGGCGAGGAACGCCAGCTGCTGAAGGAAGCCGAGAAGCAGCTGCGCCGCATCGGCATGGCCGAGCGCATGCACGAGCTTGCCGGCAACCTGGCGCTGGGGCCGCAACGGCTGATGGAGATCGCGCGCGCGCTGTGCGCCGACCCGACGCTGTTGCTGCTCGACGAGCCCGCCGCCGGCCTGCGTCTGAAGGAGAAACAGGCGCTGTCGGACACGCTGCGCCAGCTGCGCGGCGAGGGCCTGAGCATCCTGATCGTCGAACACGACATGGACCTGGTGATGGGCCTGGTCGATCGCGTCGTCGTGATGGAGTTCGGCACCAAGCTGATCGAAGGCACGCCGGCGGAGGTGCAGGCCAGCCCGGCGGTGCGCGCCGCGTACCTCGGTACGGAACACTGAAATGACTCAACCACTGCTCCAGGTCGCCGACCTCCACGCCGGCTACGGCCGCGCCGAGGTCCTGCATGGCCTGAACCTGAAGGCCGATGCCGGCAGCGTGATCACCGTGATCGGCCCGAA
>JBDTVC010000084.1:0-17368 GCA_040007475.1 Burkholderiales bacterium | reverse complement strand
CACCGACCGCCGAAGCGAAGCGCCGGAACCTGCCCGCACGCGCCTTTGCTCGCGCCGACCGTCGCATGCGTGGCGGCCGTTCAAGGACCGCAACGGGCCGGCAGCCGTCACCGGCCCAGCCCTCGGGTTTCATGCGTAGCGGGTCGCGCAACGCGCGGTGGAGCAACTGAGATGTCGGCGCTGCGCGCACTCGCCGGCAGCTGGCTCGCGATGGACCGGCAGGTCGTCGTCGTCGAGGTGAGCGACGCGCGCGGCTCGGCGCCGCGCGAGGCCGGCACGCGCATGCTGGTGACGCTGCGCGACACGGCGGGCACGGTCGGTGGCGGGCATCTGGAACTGAAGGCGATCGAGCACGCGCGAACGATGCTGCGCGACAGGCAGCTCGCTTCGCACAGCGAACACTTTCCGCTGGGGCCGGCGCTCGGCCAGTGCTGCGGTGGTGCAGTGACACTCACCTATGCGCCGCTCGACGCCGAGGCGCTGCTGCGCTGGCCCATCGATCCGCCACGTTTTCACCTGCAGCTCTACGGCGCCGGCCATGTCGGCCGCGCGATCGCGCGCGCGCTTGTGCCGCAGAACGTGGTCGTCGACTGGATCGACGAACGTGAAGAAGAATTCCCGGATCATTTCCACGATCACGGCGGGCCGTGGCCCGATCACATCCGCAAGGTCTGCGTCGATGCGGTCGAGGGCGAGGTGCGTACGGCACCGCCCGATGCGTTCTACCTCGTGCTGACGCACCAGCACGATCTGGACCTGCGGATCAGCGAAGCGATCCTCAAGCGCGGCGACTTCGGCTTCTTCGGTCTGATCGGCTCGAAGACGAAGCGGCAGCGCTTCATTCACCGCTTCGAGCAGCGCGGCATCGCGCCGGCCGCCATCGCCCGCATGACCTGCCCGATCGGCGTGTCGGGCATCACGGGCAAGGAGCCCGAGGTGATCGCCGCGGCGGTCGTCGCGCAGTTGCTGTCGACGACCGCACCGCAGCCTATTTCGCGAGCGAGTCGCGGATCTGGCGCAGCAGCACCACGTCTTCCGGCGTAGCCGGTGCGGGTGGCGGCGGCTCGGCTTTCTTCATGCGGTTCACCTGCCGGACCATCATGAAGATGATGAATGCCAGGATGATGAAATTCACCGCCACCGTGAGAAAGCTGCCGTAGGCAAACAGCGGAACGCCCGCCTTGGTCAGATCGGCATAGGTCATCGCGCCCTTGTAGTCGGCGGGCGGGCTGGACAGCAGGATGAAGTAGTTCGAGAAGTCCAGGCCGCCCAGGATCTTGCCGACGACCGGCATGATCAGGTCCTTGACCAGCGAGTCGACGATCTTGCCGAACGCACCGCCGATGATGACGCCGACCGCCAGGTCGATCACGCTGCCCTTCATGGCGAACTCTTTGAATTCCGACGACATGCTCATGGCAATCCTCCTGTGTGTTGTCGTGTTGGTGACCGGAGCGGCTTCGCGACGGGCAACGGAGGATGGGGCCGACGCAGCGCGGCCGCCAGCGCGAATCTCGGCGCGACGCGCATAAGCATCGAAACAATGATCAGGCGCGGCAAAAACGACACACTGGTGTCGACTTGCGCACCCACATCGCAGATCAGAGCTGCTCGACGGGCACGAACGGCGACAGCAGCCACGACTTGATCCGCAGCCACGGCGTGGAGTCCGGCTCCGTGGTGAGGATCATCTCGCGGTCGCCATCGTTGCTGAACCATTGCAGACCCGCACCCTTCGGGTTCAACCGCACCCGGTAGGCGCTCTGCAGCCGGTCGATGTCGATGATGCGCAGCAGCTCGCGCGCCAATGGCGGGCTGTCGATCATCGCGCCGAGTTCGGTGTTGATCGTGGCCGAGCGCGGGTCGAGGTTCATCGAGCCGATGAACAGGCGCTTCTTGTCGATCACGACGAGCTTGGCGTGCAGCCGGCCGAGCGACGCGCCAAACAGGAACGGGCGCTTGTTGTCCTTCAGCCGCGACGAGCTGAGTTCGTACAGGTCCACGCCCATGCGCAGCAGCTCCTCGCGGTGCGCCGCGTAGCCGATGTGCACGACCGGCTCGTCGGTCGAGGCCAGCGAGTTGGTCAGCACGGTGATCTTCACGCCCTTCGACCGCAACTCGCGGAACATGTCCATGCTGAGCTGGCCGGGCACGAAGTACGGCGACGAGGCGGTCACCTCTTGTGTCGCGCCGCGGATCGCTTCGAACACGTTGTAGGTCACGCTGGTCTCGAGCAGCTCACCGCCGACTTCGCCATCGAAGGGCTTGTCCGGGTGGTCGGCGAACACATAGGCCTCGCCCCAGATCAGGCCGAGGCGGCCGATGTCGAGGTCGTCGGCGATCGGGCCGTAGCCGAGAATGTCGTTCGGCGGAAGCTCGGCGGGCGGCGGCGTCTTCTCGGGGCCGGTCCATTCCTCGAACTTCGCGCGCAGCTGCGCCGGCGTCAGGTCGGTCTTCGCGACCGATTCGAGCGGGTAGACCGGGTCGCTGTTCCAGTAACGATCGAACAGGTTTTGCAGCGGCGGGACGATCCAGCCGGCGGTGAACGCGTCCACGTCGACGAAGTTCTCCGACATGCTGCGCAGGTAGTACTCATTGGCGACGTTGCGACCGCCGATCACCGCCATCGCGCCATCGGCGATGAAGAGCTTGTTGTGCATGCGGTGGTTGACGCGCGACCACTGGTCGAGCGAGGCGACGAAGCGCCCGCCCTGGCCTCGGTCGCGCGCGCGGCCGAACGGGTTGAACAGCCGCACCTGCACGTTCTTGTGGGCCGCGAACGCGAGCCAGAGCGGATCCTTGCCGCCGGTGTAGAGGTCGTCGAGCAGGAGCCGCACGCGCACGCCGCGCTCGGCCGCGTCGCGCAACGCGCGCAGCAGCCAGCGGCCGGTCTCGTCGTCCTCGAAGTGGTAGTACTGCACGTCGAGCGAGACCTCGGCACGCCGCGCGAGCTGCACCCGCGTGTCGAGCGAGAACAGGCCCAGCGGCATCAGCCGGAAGCCCGACGCATCGGGCGTCGGCGTCGAGCCCTGCGCAATGCGGCCGAGCGTCGTCTTCGTGCTCAGCGGGATCGCCTCGCTCTTGATCGCCTCGCGGTCGATCACGGGCAGGCTGGAGCATGCGCCGAGCATTGCGAGCACGGCGATCGGCATCCATCGCCGCCAGATCAGATCGAACATGTTGGTGTGTCCCCCCGGGAAATTATGCCGGTTGGTCGATCCGGCCACTGTTTGCTTTCAAGCGAGCCCGGCTGTGCCGCCTTCGAAACGCTTGGGCTGTGCCTGTCGCTGGCGTACGCCGGCGGGCACAGTCTCGTCATGGTCCATTCGAATTCGCTGCTCGCCGGCCTGGCGCTGCGGCTCGCACTTGACGCGCGGACGTAGCCGCCATGCAGATGCGCGACATCCCGTTCGGCACGACCGACTGGTCGCAGGTCGAGCGCACCGAGCACCGCGGCGAGACCGGCACGGCGTTCTGGCGCACACGCCACTTCGGGGGCATCCGCGTGCGCATGGTCGAGTACACGCCGGGGTACCTGGCCGATCACTGGTGCCGCAAGGGGCACATCCTGCTGTGCCTGAGCGGCGAGCTGCACACTGAACTCGACGACGGCCGCAGCATGACGCTGACGGCGGGGATGAGCTACCAGGTCGCCGACGACGCCGAGCCGCACCGTTCGCGCAGCCCGGGCGGCGCGACGCTCTTCATCGTCGACTGACGCTCAGCGCCCGACTGCCCCCAGGCTCACGCACAGTTGCTGCAGCTGGGCTGCGTCGTCCGCCGCCAGCGCGGCGCCGGCCCGCAGCCGCGCCGCACGTTCGATCGAGCGCAGGCGGAAGAACAATTCGTCCTCGACCGCTTCGACCTCGGCGGCGTCGGCCGCGGTCAGCGCATCCGCGCTCCACAGGCCGCTCGCATACCAGCCCTTGCGCAGCCGACCCAGCAGATGCTGCGCAAGCGAGAGCGCGTTCTTCAGCGCCGGCGACTCGGTGCCCGCAGCGAGCCGATCGGCGCACTGCTGCGCGCTCTGCAGGCCGGCGTCGAGCCGCGTCAGCCGCGCCTGGACGTCGTCCAGGCTCAGCTGCGCGTGCAGCGCCGGCTGGCTGCGCGCGGCGTCGGCGATCGGGCCGACCCAGCCCAGGTCATATTCACCCGGCACCACGCGCAGCGCGACGCTGATGCGCGCGAGGTACGGGCGCTCGCCGCGCAGCACCGAGAGCGCGCCCTCGGTGACCGCGAGCATGCGCCCCAGCGGCGAGAGGCCGTCGCGTTGCAGGCTGTGCGGGTAGCCCGAGCCATCGAGCCGCTCGTGGTGCTCGGCGACTGCCTGCGCGACGACGGCCGGGTAGTTCGTCAGCTGCGTCAGCAGCAGGCGGCCGATGTGCGGATGCACGACGAGCTGCTGGTAGCTCGTGAAATCGAGTTCGCGATCGGCATCGGCCTCGCCGTAGCGCGGGTCGATGTACATCTCGCCCAGGTCGTGCAGCAGCCCGCACAACATGGCGATGCGCAGCTCGGCGGTGCTTCCGCCGTGCTCGATCATCAGCGCGCCGGCCAGCGCCATCGCCTGCACCGCGTGCTCGAACGAATCGGGTTTGGAGGCCTGGCCCGCCGTCAGCAGCAGCTGCGCGACCGAGTGCAGCGGCACATGGGCAGCCTCGGCGACGAGGCGCGCCGCGTGCGGCACCAGCAGCGTGGCCAGCGGCGAGTCGCGCTCGACCAGCGCCTGCATCGCCTCGACCAGCGTCTTCGCGGTGACGCCGTTCTCGGCCATCAGGCAGGTCTCGAGCGGGTTGCGCAGCTCGCGGTCGAGCAGCTTGCGCTGCAGCGTGGCCGACACCGGCTGGTCGCGGGCCCACAGCTTGATGCCGGCGATGTCGAAGATGTCGCGCGACGCGATGATGCTCTTCGTCTGGCTGGCTTCGAGGATGGTGGCGAGCGCGTGCGGGTTGGCGCTTGTGAACAGGGGGTTGCGGGCGGGCGCGGTCATGGCTTGTCTCCCAGTGGCTTGCATGCCTATCGGATATCGCCCTCGCCCGCGCCAGACTGAGCCCATCTTGGTGACATTTGGCAACCACCGAAGCGCCGGCGGTAAAACAGCACGCCCGAACACCCGCTATTCCGGCGTCAGCGCCGCGGGGCCAGCGCCGACACTGGGCGCAGCAACGATTGGAGCGGCCGTGGCCCGTCTGAACCTCAACACGATTACGCAGTGGATCACCGCGGCGGCGCTGCGCCGCCCCGAGTCGCTCGACCTCGAGCTCGCCGCCCAGACCGGTACCAGCCGGCGCACGGCACGCGCCGCGCTCACCCGCCTGGTCGAGCTGAACTGGCTGGTGCGCGAAGGCAGCAGCCGGCACCCCAGCTGGCGGCCCGGCACGATGCGCCAGGTCGTGCAGCGCTACGCGCTCGCCGGGCTCGAGGAGGACACCGCCTGGGCGCTCGACTTTGGTCGCTGCTTCGCGCTGCCGGCCGAGCTTCGCCGCATGGTGCAGCACAGCTTCTGCGAGCTGTTGAACAACGCGATCGACCACAGTGGCGGCAGCCACGTCACCATCTCGCTGCGACAGACCGCGACGCAGGTGCAACTGCTTGTCTCCGACAACGGGCTCGGGCTGTTCCGGCGGATTGCCGAAACGTTCGCGATCGCGAGCCCCGCGCTCGCGATGCTCGAGCTGAGCAAAGGCAAGCTCACGAGCCAGCCGCAGCGGCACACCGGCCAGGGCCTGTTCTTCACGGCCAGGCTGGCCGACGTGTTCGATCTGCGTGCCAACGACGCCGCGTTCCAGCAGCGCGGTTGGGATGACCGGGGCTGGCAGCCACAGCGCGGGCTGAGTCAGGCGGGGACCTCGGCCTACGCCGCCTTCGCGCTCGACACGCCGCGCACGCTGGAGGGCGCGCGGCAGGCCCACAGCATGGATGGCCTCGGGGCCGACTTCGAGCGCACCAGCGTCCCGCTGCGGCTGATGACCTCGTCGATCGAAGGGCTCGAATCGCGCGCCCAGGCGCGGCGCGTGCGGGCGCGGCTGGGCGAGTTCAGGCACGCCGACGTCGACTTCAACGGCGTGCCCACGATCGGCCACGCCTTCGCAGACGAATTGTTCCGCGTGCTGGCACCGAGCCAGCCCGGGCTTGCGCTGGTGCCCGTGAACATGACGCCCGCGGTCGCGGCGCTGGTGGCCAGCGTCACGCGATCGGCAGCGCAGCCCCGCGCAGCGGAGCCTCAGGCCGACCGGTAGAGCGTGACGACGCAGGCACCGCCGAGGCCGAGGTTGTGCTGCAGCGCGATGCGGGCTCCCGGCACCTGACGGTCCTGGGCGCTGCCGCGCAGTTGGTGCGTCAGCTCGTAGCACTGCGCAAGGCCGGTCGCGCCGAGCGGATGGCCTTTTGACAGCAGGCCGCCGGACGGGTTCGTCACGACCCGACCGCCGTAGGTGTTGTCGCCGGCATCGATGAAGCCGGCAGCGCCACCTTCGGCGCACAGCCCGAGCGCCTCGTAGCTGATCAGCTCGTTCTGGGCGAAGCAGTCGTGCAACTCGACGACGTCGACGTCCCGCGGGCCGATGCTGGCCCGCTCGTACACAGCGTTCGCCGCCTCGCGGCTCATGCCGTAGCCGACGAGGTTCATCATGTCGTGGCTGGCGAACGAATCGGGCCGGTCGGTCGTCATCGCCTGCGCGGCCATGAACACGTCGGCGCGCAGGCCGTGCCGCTTCGCGAAGCTCTCGGAGACGAGCACCGCAGCCACCGCACCGCAGGTCGGCGGGCATGCCATCAGGCGCGTCAGCACGCCGGGCCAGAGCATCGGCGCGTTCATCACGTCGTCGACCGAGAGTTCCTTGCGCAGCAGCGCGAGCGGGTTGCGCGCCGCATGTCGGCTCGCCTTCGCGCGCACCTTCGCGAAGGCCTCGAGCGGCGTGCCGTACTTGTCCATGTGGCGCTTGCCGGCGCCACCGAAGAGCGCAGCGCGAGCGGCAGCTCGGGCATGCCGACCAGCGCCTCGGCCTCACGGTCGAAGTCCTCGAACGGGCTGGGCCGGTCGTCGAACACCGTGCCGAGCGCGCCGGGCTTCATCTGCTCGAAGCCGAGCGCGAGCACGCAGTCGGCCGCGCCGCTCTCGATCGCCTGGGGGGCGAGGAACAGCGCGGTCGATCCGGTCGAGCAGTTGTTGTTGCGTCGCGGCGATCGACAAGAGCCTCGAGAAGATGATCTGGCGCGTGATGTCGCGGCTGGCCGAGCTGGCCGGCGCGCCGGTCAATGCGCCCAGCGACGTGACCTACGCGATGTTCGACGGGCTGTTCCAGCAATGCCTGATCAGGCACCTCTCGGGTGACCGCAAGGCGATTGCCGCGATGCAGGCCAGCGTGCAGCTGGTGGTGCGGCAGCTGATCAGCGTGCCAATCGCCGCAGCGAAGCGCCGCAGGCCGGCACTCGCGACCTGACCGCCGCGCCCGATCCTGCGTCCATCAGGATCGCGCAGACGTTTCAGGCTTGAACGCGCCGCCCACGAGCGCGAGTAATCCCTCGTGCAAGACACCGAACTGTATCGATATAGTAAAACTATACATCGCCGTTTCGAGCGTTTTGTCAAAGGAGACAAGTCATGGTCCGGGAATTCAGCCTCTCTCGTCGTTTCCTGCCCGTAGCGGCCGTGCTCGCAACTGGCATTGCCGCCACCGCGCTGGCTGCGCCGCCCAAAGTGGTGTCGCTGCCAAACTCCGATGCGAAGTGCTTCGCGCCGTGGGCGGCCGACACCAAGCTGTTCCAGTTCCCGGCCAAGAAGGGCCCGTATCGGGTCGCGCTGGCGAACGGCTACATCGCGAACACCTGGCGCATCCAGATGATCAAGACGGCCAAGGCCTACGCGGCCCAGCCCGAGGTCGCCGCGAAGCTGAAAGAGTTCAAGGTCGTCTCGACCGGCGAGGACGTCGCGGCTCAGATCGCCGCGATCAACAACTTCATCGATTCCGGTTACGACGCGATCGTCGTCAACGCGCAGAACCCCGCCGCCTTCAAGCCGGTGATCAAGCGCGCCAACGACGCCGGTGTCGTGCTGGTGGCGTTCGACAACATCCTCGACACCGAGGAGGCGATCAACGTCAACGTCGATCAGAAGGGCCTGGGCAAGTACTGGGCCGACTGGTTGGTGAAGAACGTGCCGAACGGCGGCAAGGTGCTCGAGGTGCGCGGCGTCTCCGGGACCTCGGTCGACCGCGACCGGCATGACGGCATCCACGAGGTCCTCAAGGGCTCGGGCAAGAAGTGGGACGTCGTCGAGGTGATCGGCAAGTGGGACGACCCGACGGCGCAGAAGGTCACTGCCGACGCGATCGCGGTGCACAAGAAGTTCGACGCGATCACCGCCCAGGGTGGCGACACCGGCGTGGTCCAGGCGATGATGGATGCCAAGCACCCGTTCGTGCCCTTCGGCGGCGAGACCGAGAACGGCTTCAGGAAGTTCTGCGCCAAGTACTCGGGCCAGGGCCTGAAGTGCGCCTCGGCCGGCACCGGGCCGGCGCAGGTGGCCGTGGCGATCAAGACGGCGATCGCAGCGCTCGAAGGCAAGGTGGTGCCGCAGTCGGTCAAGCTGCCACTGGCCAAGGCCGAGGACCCGAACCTCAAGGACGGCGCGGATTTCTACGACAAGCAGTCCGACAACTTCTTCGTCGGCAACTCCTTCCCGACCTGCGGCATCAATTTCTCGGCTCAGGAAATCATGGGGCAGACAGAGGCGAACAAGTAGGTGCGTGCGCGGGCGAACACCGGAGCGCACAGCGCGAAGGTAGCCCCGTGACCCTGCTCGCGATGGAGGGCGTCTCCAAACGCTATGGCGGCGTGCGCGCGCTGCAGGACGCACATCTCGCAGTCGAGGCCGGCCGCATCCACGCAGTGCTGGGCGAGAACGGCGCGGGCAAGTCGACGCTGATCAAGATCATGGCCGGCGTCGTCACCCCCGACACGGGCTCGATGCTGCTCGACGGCAAGCCCGTGTCGTTCGCTTCACCGGCTGCCGCCAATGCGGCCGGCATTGTCTGCATCTTCCAGGAGCTGTCGCTGATCCCCGACCTCTCGGTCGCCGACAACATCGCGATCAGCAACCCGCCGCGCCGCTTCGGGCTGATCGACCGTGCCGCGCAGCGCCGCATGGCCGAAGAAGCACTGGCCCGTGCCGGGGCGCAGGACATCCACCCGATGGCCCTCGTCAAGGACCTGTCGCTGTCGCGCCGCCAGATGGTCGAGATCGCGAAGGCGCTGGCCCGCAAGCCGCGCGTGCTGATCCTCGACGAGGCCACGTCGGCCCTGACGGCCGCCGACGTGACCAAGATCTACGCGGTCCTCAAGCGACTGCGTTCGGAAGGGCTCGCGCTCATCTACATCTCGCACCGCATGCACGAGATCACCGAGCTGGCGGACGACTGCACCGTGTTCTGCAACGGCCGCAGCGTCGCGAGCTACGCCGCGGGGACGAAGAGCGACGACGAGGTCGTCGAGCTGATGATCGGCCGCAAGGCAGGCGGCCGCCTGCCGGCGCGCGCCGCCCGGGTCGCGCGGCCGTCACCGGCTGGGGCCGGCGCGCCGCCCCTGCTGGAGCTGCGCCACCTGCGCTGGACCGATCGCCTGGACGACATCTCGCTGCAGTTGCAGCCCGGCGAGGTGATCGGCCTCGGCGGTCTCGATGGCCAGGGACAGCGTGAACTGCTGCTGGCCCTCTTCGGCGTACTGCGCGGCACCACGGGCGAGCTGCTGATCGACGGCCACCCGGTGTCGATCACCGGCCCTGGCGTGGCCAAACGCCGCGACATCGGCATGGCACTGATCCCCGAGGACCGCAAGACCGAGGGCCTGATGCTGCCGATGTCGGTGCGCGAGAACCTCTCGTTCGCAGCGCTCGGCCGGCTCTCGCGCTGGGGCGTCGTGGACCGCGCCGCCGAGCGAGATGCAGTGCGCAAGGTGATGCAGACGCTCGCGGTGCGCAGCGATGGCACCGACGTGCCGGCGGCTTCGCTGTCGGGCGGCAACCAGCAGAAGCTCGTCATCGGCAAGTGGCTGATGCTGGCACCGCGCATCATCCTGCTCAACGACCCGACCCGCGGCATCGACGTCGGCACCAAGCAGGAGATCTATGAACTGCTGCGTCGGCTGGCCGATGCCGGCGCGGCGATCCTGTTCTATTCGACCGACTACGACGAGCTCATCGGCTGCTGCGACCGCGTGCTGGTGATGTACGACGGCGCGATCAAGCGCGCGCTGGTGGGGGCCGAGATCACCGAACGCACGCTCGTCAGCAGCGCACTGAACATCGGCGTTGCGGCATGAGCGGCATCGCGGGTGGCATCATGGGTGGCGATTGGGCCTATCGCCTGCGCGAGCATCGGGGAACCTTGTTCGCGCTGATCGGCTTCGTCGCCATGTTCACGATCTATTCGGCGAACCACCCGGTGGGCCTGAACGCGAACGTGGCGACGACCGCCGCCAACAAGGGCGTGCTGCTCGCGATCGTCGCGATGGCCCAGACGATGGTGGTGCTGACGTCGGGCATCGACCTGTCGGTGGGCACGGTGATGGTACTGGCCAATTGCATGGCTTCGTCCATCGTGGTCGGCACGCCGTTGATGACCGGGCTCGGCGTGCTGGGCGTGTTGCTCACGGGTGCCGCCTGCGGCGCGGTCAACGGGCTGATCGTCATCGTCGGTCGCCTGCAGCCCATCGTCACGACCATCGCCACCGGCGCCGTGTACTACGGCGCGGCGCTGGCCATCCGGCGCGTGCCCGGCGGCGATGTCAACGCCTCGCTCGCCGACGCGCTGACGGGCCAATGCTTCGGGGTGATCCCGGCGAGCCTGCTGCTGTTGCTGGCGCTCGTGCTCATCGTCTGGTTGCCGTTTCGGCTGTCGGCGATCGGCCGCGCCACCTACGCGGTCGGCTCGGCCGAAGTAGCAGCCTACATGTCGGGCGTGCCGATCCGGCGCGCCAAGTTCATGGCGTACACCTTGTCGGGTCTGCTCGCGTCGGTTGCCGGGATCTTTCTCACCTTCATCACCTACTCCGGCGAGGCTTCGGCCGCGAACGGCAGCACCTACACGCTGTTCTCGATTGCCGCTGTCGTGCTCGGTGGTGTGTCGCTCTTCGGTGGCTCGGGCAGCGCGATCGGCGCGATCTTCGGTGCGCTGATGTTCCGCACCATCGGCGACCTGCTCTTCGTCTTCAACCTCGACCCGCTGTGGCAGCCGCTGTTCCAGGGCGTGGTGCTATCAGTGGCGGTGTGCCTTGGGGCCGCCCGCCTGCTGCACGTGCGCAACCGGCTCGACTTGTATGGCTGAGGCCCAAGCTCGCTACGCAGCGCTCGGCGCATGGCGGCGGCGTGTCGATCCGGCCATCGCCTCGGCGTTCGGCTGCATCGTCTTGCTGCTGCTGCTCGGCTCGCTGTATTCGAGCAGTTTCCTGTCGCCCGAATACCTGCTGCAGCAACTCAAGGTGGCGTCCTTCCTCGGCGTGATCGCGTCTGGCGCGATGATCGTGATCCTGCTCGGGCAGATCGACCTGTCGGTGCCTTGGGTCGTCGCGGTCGGCGGGATGATGGCGACCGCGGCCACCGGCTGGGGGCCGCTCGGTGCGGCTCTCGCCATCCCGGTGGGCATCGGGTGTGGGGTCGCGCTCGGGCTGATCAGCGGCTGCGGGGTGGCCTTTCTGCGCATCCCCTCGATGATCGTGACGCTGGCGGTGAACGCGGTCGCGCAAGGGCTGATGGTGGTCCACACCGGTGGCTTCTCGCCGCAGGACGCATCGTCGCCGGCGATGCGTTTCATCGCAACCGGCCACAGCCTGTTCGGCATTCCGAACGCGTTGCTGGTCTGGGCCGCGATCGGCGGCGCGACGGTGTTCCTGCTGACGCGCACGACCTTCGGACGCACCGTCTACGCAATCGGCAATCGCGAGCGCGCGGCCTACCTGTCCGGCGCCCGCACGCGCCTCGTGGTGATGAGCGCGTTCGCGATCTCGGGCGGTCTATCGGCCTTCGGCGGCGTGCTGCTCGCAGGCTACGCCAGCAAGGCCGCGCAGGCGATGGGCGACCCGTACCTCCTGCCCGCCATCGCCGCGGTCGTGCTCGGCGGGACGTCGATCCTCGGCGGACGCGGCAGCTACATCGGCACGGTGGCCGGCGTGATCCTGATCACCCTGCTGCAGTCCATCCTCTCGGTGATGCAGATGGAAGAGTTCGGCCGCCATGTGATCTATGGCGTCGTGATCATCGCGATGCTGCTCGTGTACGGGCGCGGCCGGGACCCCGCTGAATGACTCTGGATTGATCGGAGGACAACACATCATGGACATGGCCTTGCCGCCCGACATCGAGGTCATCGACCCGCGCTTTCGGCAACTGGTGCTGCTCAGCGCCAAGGTCGAGAAGCTCTACACCGGTTGCCGCTGGGCGGAAGGCCCGGCCTGGTTCGCTGCCGGCCGCTACCTCGTCTGGTCCGACATCCCGAACGACCGCATGCTGCGCTGGGACGAGACGGACGGCTCGGTCTCGGTGTTCCGCCAGCCGGCCATGAACAGCAACGGCAACACGGTCGACCGCCAGGGCCGACTCGTCTCGTGCGAACACCGCGGCCGCTGCGTCTCGCGCACCGAGCACGACGGCTCGCGCACGGTGCTCGCCTCACACGTCGACGGCAAACGCCTGAATTCGCCCAACGACGTGGTCGTCAAGTCCGACGGCAGCGTCTGGTTCACCGACCCGAGCTACGGCATCGACAGCGACTACGAGGGCGATGCGGCGCCCCGTGAGATCGGCGCGCAGCGCGTGTACCGCGCCGCACCGGACGGCGCCAATCTGAGCGTTGTCGCGGCCGACTTCGCGCAGCCCAACGGGCTCGCGTTCTCGCCCGACGAATCGCTGCTGTACATCGTCGACACCGGCGCCACGCACTCAGCCGACGGGCCGCATCACGTGCGGCGCTTTCGGGTCGGCGTCGACGGCGCGCTCACGGGCGGCGAGGTCTTCGCGACCTGCGCGGGTGGCCTGTACGACGGCCTGCGGGTCGACATGCACGGCAACCTCTGGCTGAGTGCCCACGATGGCATTCACTGCCATGCGAGCGACGGCGCGCTGCTGGGCAAGGTGCGCATTCCCGAAACCGTCGCGAACCTGTGCTTCGGCGGCGCCAAGCGCAACCGCCTTTTCATCTGCGGCACCACGTCGCTGTATTCGATCTACCTCAACACCCGCGGCGTCTGAACAACGCTCACACGATCAGTACCGCCCGGAAGTCGTTGACGTTCGTGAAGGTCGGCCCCGGCACGACGAGGTCGCCGAGCGGCTTGAAGAAGTTGTAGGCGTCGTTCGCGTCGAGAAAGTCCTGCGCCTTCAGGCCCGCGGCCTGCGCGCGCGCCAGCGTGCTGGGCGTGACGACCGCACCGGCGTTGTCCTCGACGCCATCGATGCCGTCGGTGTCGCCGGCCATCACGTGCACGCCGGGTTCGCCCTGCAATGCGATCGCGCAGCCGAGCAGGAACTCGGTCGCTCGGCCGCCCTGCCCGGGCCTGGTGCCCGGGCCTCGTGGCCCATCGCCTTTCGACTTGACCGTCACGGTCGTCTCGCCACCCGAGATCACGACGCAGGGCTTCACGAACGGTTGGCCATGGCGCGCGATGTAGCGCGCCATCGCGGCGTGGACCTTGCCGACCTCGCGCGACTCGCCTTCCATTTCGTCGCTCAGCACGTGCACGCCGATACCGGCTTCGCGCGCGAGCGTGGCGGCGGCTTCGAGTGATTGCTGCGGCGTCGCGATCATGTGGACAGCGTGGCCGGCGAAGATCGCATCGCCTGGCTTCGGTGTTTCGAGCGCGCCGCTCTCCAGGCCTTGACGTGCCGCGGCCGGCACCTCGATGCCGTAGCGCGCGAGGATGCGCAACGCATCGGCACACGTCGTCGAGTCGGGCACCGTCGGGCCGCTGCCGATGACCTGTGGCGCATCGCCCGGCACATCGCTGATCAGCAGCGTGACGACCTGCGCCGGCGCGCACATCGCGGCCAGGCGCCCGCCCTTGATCGCGGACAGGTGCTTGCGCACGCAGTTCATCTCGTCGATCGCCGCGCCGCTCTTCAGCAGCGCCTTGTTGATCGCCTGCTTCTCTTCGAGCGTGATGCCTTCGGCCGGCATGGCGAGCAGCGACGACGCGCCACCCGAGATCAGGCACAGCACGAGGTCGTCCTGAGTCAGGTCCTTGGTGAGTTCGGCGATGCGCTTCGCGGCGCGACGGCCGGCGTCGTCGGGCACCGGGTGCGCGGCCTCGACGACCTCGATGCGCCCGGGGTTGGCCTTGTAGGCCAGCGGCACGTAGTCGTAGCGCGTGACCACCAGCCCGGACATCGGCGCGCTCTTCGGCCACAGCGCGTCGACGGCCGCTGCCATCGAACCACCGGCCTTGCCCGCACCGAGCACCAGCGTGCGCCCCTTCGGCGGCTTCGGCAGGAAGGCCGCGGTGGCCGGGCCCGGCACCGCCTGCGCCACCGCAGCGTTGAACAGGGCGAGCAGGAAGCCGCGCGGATCGGTGTGGGGCGAAGGCAGACTCATGACCACACCCCGCTCGCCGAATACGGCGAACGACCCTCCCAGGGCCACGAAGAGGCCCCTCCGTGGCCCATGGTCGGGCCTTGCCTGGGGCGGCCCGGCGCGGCGGCCCGTGCCGCGCGAATCGAAGCAAGTCTCATGCGACGGTGTTCTCCAGCAAATGGATCAACCCTTCGCATCCGGCGCGACCGTGTGGTTGGCCATCAGTTCGAGGGCGCGCACGAGTGCCGAATGATCCAGGTCCTGCATGCCGTTGGCGGCACACGCCTGCATCAATTGTGCGGCACCCGCAGTCTGCGGCAGCGCGACGCCCAGCGCGCGAGCGCCGGCGAGCGCGAGGTTCAGGTCCTTCTGGTGCAGCCCGATGCGGAAGCCCGGCGCGAACGTGCGCTTGACCATGCGCTCGCCGTGCACTTCGAGGATGCGGCTGGCCGCGAAGCCGCCCATCAGGGCCTGTCGCACCTTCGCCGGATCGGCGCCGGCCTTGCTCGCGAACAGCAGCGCCTCGCCGACCGCGGCGATGTTAAGCGCGACGATGATCTGGTTCGCCACCTTGGTCGTCTGCCCGTCACCGTTGCCGCCGACCAATGTGATGTTCTTGCCCATCAGCTCGAACAGCGGCTTGACGCGCGCGAAGGCGGCCTCGGAGCCGCCGACCATGATGGTCAGCGATGCGGCCTTGGCGCCGACCTCGCCGCCGGAGACCGGCGCGTCAAGGTAGTCGCAGCCGAGTGCGTTGATCTTCTTCGCGAACTCCTTGGTCTCGATCGGTGAGATCGAGCTCATGTCGACGACGGTCTTGCCGACGCGGCCCTCGGGGCCGCCTGGCGAGGCCTTGAGCCCTGACGCCACGCCGCCGTCGTTGAACAGCACCGCCGCCACGTCGGGCGTGTCGGGCACCATGATGAAGACGATGTCGGCGCGCTCGGCGACGCCCTTGGCATTCGTGCAGACCGTTGCGCCGCTCTCCGAGATCTCGGGCGCGATCTTGCCGACCGTGTAGACGAAGAGTTGGTGCCCGGCCTTGATCAGGTGGCCCGCCATCGGCGTGCCCATGAGCCCTAAGCCGATGAAGCCGAGCTTGAGAGAAGTGGTGCTCATGTTCAATCCTTGTGTGTCTGCAGCCAGCCGAGGCCGGCTTCGGTCGTCGTCGCGGGCTTGTACTCGCAGCCGATCCAGCCGTTGTAGCCGATGCGGTCGAGCGCCTTGAAGACGTTGCGGTAGTGGATCTCGCCGGTGCCCGGCTCGTTGCGGCCCGGGTTGTCGGCAAGCTGGATGTGGGCGATGCGCGCGAGGTGCTTGGTCATCGTCGCGATCAGCTCGCCTTCCATGCGCTGCGCGTGGTAGATGTCGTACTGCACGAAGAGGTTGTCGGAGTCGACCTCGTCGATCAGCGCCAGCGCCTGCGCGGTGCGATTCAGGTAGAAGCCGGGGATGTCGTAGGTGTTGATCGGCTCCATCAGCAGCTTGATGCCGACCTTCTTCAGCTCGGCCGCGGCGTAGCGCAGGTTGCCGACGAAGGTGTCGCGCAGCGTCGCATCACTCACGCCGGACGGCACCTTGCCGGCCAGGCAGTTGATCTGCGGTACGCCGAGTGCGGTGCCGTAGGCAATCGCCCTGGCCACACCATCGCGAAACTCGGCAACGCGGTCCGGCAGGCAGCCGATGCCGCGCTCGCCCGCGTCCCAGTTGCCTGCGGGCAGGTTGTGCAGCACGAGCGTCAGGCCGTTGGCGTCGAGCCGGCTCTTCAGATCAGCCACGGCGTACGGGTACGGGAACAGGAACTCCACCGCCTTGAAGCCGGCCTTCGCGGCGGCCTCGAAGCGGTCGAGGAATGGCAGCTCGGTGAAGAGCATCGTGAGGTTGGCAGCAAAGCGCGGCATGGGAATCCCTCAATCCAAAATACCGACAGCGGTCGGTGCGTCGGCCGGGCTTTCGGCCAGGTCCTCGAACTCGTTGATCGCGTCGATCTCGGTGCCCATCGAGATGTTGGTCACGCGCTCGAGCATCACCTCGATCACGACCGGCACCTTGAACTCGGTCATCCACTTCTCGGCCTGCTGGATCGCGGGGGCGATCTCGGCCTGCTTGTAGACACGCACGAACTTGCACCCCAGGCCGGTGACGACCTTCTCGTGGTCCACGCCATAACCGTCGAGCTGCGGCGCGTTGACGTTGTCGAAGCCGAGCTGCACGCAGTAGTCCATGTTGAAGCCGCGCTGCGACTGGCGGATCAGGCCCAGGTACGAGTTGTTCACGACCATGTGGATGTAGGGCAGCTTGAACTGCGCGCCCACCGCGAGCTCCTCGATCATGAACTGGAAGTCGTAGTCGCCCGAGAGTGCGACGATCTTGCGCGTCGGGTCGGCCACGCGCACGCCGAGCGCCGCAGGGATCGTCCAGCCCAGCGGGCCGGCCTGGCCGCAGTTGATCCACTGGCGCGGGCCGAACACGTGCAGGAACTGCGCACCGGCGATCTGGCTCAGGCCGATCGTGCTGATGTAGGTGGTGTCGCGGTCGAAGTTGTTGTTCATGCACTGGTAGACGCGCTGCGGCTTCATCGGCACGGTGTCGATGTTGGTCTTGCGCAGCATCGTGCGCTTGCGCTCACGGCACTGCGCGACCCATTCACTGCGGTCCTTCAGCTTGCCGGCCGCCTTCATCTCGCGTGCGACCTCGACGAACAGCTTCAACGCCGCCTTCGCGTCCGACACGATGCCGAGCTCGGGCGCAAACACGCGGCCGATCTGCGTCGGCTCGATGTCGACGTGCACGAAGGTGCGGCCCTTGCA
>JBDTVC010000083.1:0-17751 GCA_040007475.1 Burkholderiales bacterium | reverse complement strand
TACGCAAACGTCATGCCATGCAGCCTCGCCATTGCATCACAGGTCGGGACGCTGGGCAGTCCGGACCGGCAAGCTGTCGCGAGGCTATTCTCACCGCGCGCCGGTGGCCGCGGCAAAACACCCGTCATGCGCGCGATCGCCCCCCTGTGCGCCTCGCTCGCGGCGCGATGATTTGAAGCAGACAGGCCGAGCTTGCGCAGCAGCCCGTCGTGCAACCCGTATACCAAGCCATGCACAGACAATGGCTGTCTCCGGCCCGATGCGTCCCGGACGATATGCGTGCGGCATACATTGACAAACTGCTCGGCCACATTCATTCCGCAAAGCCCGATGGACGATCGTGCGCCGGGAGGTTCTCGAGGACTACTTGATACCTCGCCTGCACCTCTTGAACGTGCCGCAGCCACGTGTCCACGAGCCCCGAGCGAGCGCCGTCCGACGCTGCATCGATGACAGAACATCCGTAATGGCCGACGACCATCACGTCCCGTCACCGGAGCACTCGACGGCGAATTGCAGCGCAAAATGGCAGTTCAGATCGCTGCTGTGAACGATGTTGGCAACATCGCGATGCATAAGCACCTCTCCGGGCGCAAGGTCCAGTATCTCGTGCGAGCAGACTCTCGACGTTGTGGCACACCGCCATCAGCCATCCACTCCAGCGAGGCAAACGTACTTGAGCTCCAGGTAGTCTTCGAGGCCATGCCGAGAACCCTCGCGGCCGAGCCCCGATTGCTTGATACCTCCAAAGGGCGCCTCGACCGTGGAGATCAGGCCCGTGTTGACGCCCACCATGCCGCACTCGAGCGACCCGGCCACCCTGAAGATCCTGCCCATGTCGCGCGAGTGGAAGTAGCCGGCGAGGCCGAACTCCGTGCAATTGGCCACCTCGACCACCTCGTGTTCCGTGTCGAACACGAACAACGGGGCGAGCGGTCCGAAGCTCTCCTCGCGTGCCACGCGCATGGCCGCCGTTGCTCCGCCGATCACGGTCGGCTCGAAGAACGTGCCCTCAAGCGCATGACGACCGCCACCGGCCAGCAGATGCGCGCCATGGGCAATTGCATCGGCAATGTGGGCCTCGACCCTCGCCACCGCGTTCAGGTCAATCAGCGGTCCTTGCGTGACGCCGATCTCCGTGCCAGGCCTTACCTTAAGCTCGCGGACACGGTCGACCAACTTTGCGGCAAAGGCATCGTAGACGCCTCGCTGCACATACAGTCGGTTGGCGCAGACGCAAGTCTGTCCGGTGTTGCGGTACTTCGAGACCATGGCGCCTTCGACTGCCGCGTCCAGATCAGCGTCGTCGAAGACGATGAAGGGCGCGTTGCCACCGAGTTCGAGCGACAGCTTCTTGACGGTATCAGCGCACTGCCGCATGAGTATCCGGCCGACTTCTGTCGAGCCTGTGAAGCTCAACTTGCGCACGACGGGATTGGAGGTCAGTTCCGCCCCGAGGGACTGAGCATCGCCGGTCAGTACCGACAAGAGACCATCGGGCAGCCCTGCGCGCTGAGCCAGCAATGCAAACGCGAGGGCCGACAGCGGTGTCTCCAGGGCCGGCTTGACCACAATGCGCAGCCGGAAGCCAGGGCCGGCCCCACCTTGCGTGTCAGCATCGCCATAGGGAAATTCCAGGGCGTGATCGCAGCGCACACGCCGACAGGTTCCTTCAGCACAAGAATGCGTCGATCGGCCTGCGGGGCCGGCACAGTTTCGCCGTAGGCCCGACGCGCCTCCTCTGCGAACCAATCGATGAACGAAGCGGCGTAGGTGATCTCGCCCGCGGCTTCCGCCAGCGGTTTGCCCTGTTCCAGGGTCATGACGAGCGCGAGATCTTCCCCGTGCTCGATCATCATGTCCGCCAGACGGTGCAGCACGGCTGCCCGCGCCTTGGAGGGCGTGCGCCGCCAGGCGGGTTGCGCGATCTGCGCGGGCCTCGACGGCACGGCGCGTCTCGGCCGCTCCCATCATAGGCACGGTGCACAGGGTGACGCCGCTGGCCGGGTCTGTCACCGGCACCGACTCGCGGTTGTCGGCGTCGGCCCAGGCGCCGGCGAGGAAGGCCTGTTCGCGCAGCAGGCTCGGATCTTTGAGGTTGGTAATCGTGAGCATCTGTATGGAGGAACGTGCAGGCATCAGGCCTGCGTGCTCAGACGGTGCCGTATCGAGTCGGCGACGACCGCGACGATCAGCAAGGTGCCCAGCACCAGCATCTGCATGTATGAGCCAATGTTGGCAAGGTTCATTCCGTTCTGCACCAGACCAATGAAGATCGCGCCCATCACAACGATCTCGACTCTGCCGATCCCGCCGCGGAGGCTGACGCCAGCGATCACGCAAGCGGCGATCGACTCGAGTGCCACAGTGCCGCCCAGGTTGGCCTCGCCGGATTCGACTCGCGCCGTGAGCAGCAGGCCTGCGATTGAGGCAAGCAGCGCGCAGCCCAGATAGGCCAGCAACAGCGCGCGCCGCGTGTCGATTCCCGAAAGCGCCGCGGCCTTGGCGTTGCCACCCACCGCGAGCAAATAGTTCCCTCCGGCAGTGCGTGACATGACAACGAACATGAGCAGGGCAACCGCTGCGGCAATAAGTACCGGTATGGGAGCTCCCAACACGGTGCCGAAGCCGAGCGTGTCAGAGAAGGCTTCGGGCAATCCGCCGATCGGCACGCCGCCTGTGAGGAACAGCGCCAAGCCGAACCCGATCGACTGCACTCCGAGCGTCATGATGAACGGCGAAACGCCGATGTAGGCGATGCCCAACCCGTTAACCAACCCGACGAGCAGCGCGCTGCCGAGGCCTGCCAGGCACCCGACGGTGACGGCCACCAGCGGCTGCACCTCAGGTCCGAACAGGGTCATGGTCACCGCGCTCGTCACCGACGTCAGCGCGATGACGGTACCGACCGACAAGTCGAAGCCACCGGTCACCAACGCGAGCATCTGGCCGAGCGAGACCAGCACCAGGTAGACCGACTGGCGCAGCAGGTTCACCAGATTCTGCACCGTCAGGAATTGGTCCGAAAGCAGTGCGAACACGACGATGGAGACGACCATCAGAGGAGGCAACACACCCACTCGCAGGAACATCCGCAGCGCGACGCGGCCCAGCCGCTGGCTGAAGCTGGAGGGGGACGTCGCCACGACGTCGTGCGGGATCAGCGAGGTGGTCATGTGCGCTCCATCAAGCAGCTTCGCGCACGGGCTCGGCCGGTCCATCGAAAAAGAGTCCGAGCACTGCACTTTCAGTCAACTCGGGGCGGTTCAATTCGCCGACGACCCGGCCATTGCGCAGCACGTAGGCACGATGAGCCAAGTGCAGGATCTCGGGAAGGTCCGACGAGATGATCACGACCGCCGCGTTCGCCTCGGTCAACTGCTTGATCAACATGTACAGCGCGCTCCGAGTGCCCACATCGACACCGACGGTGGGCTCGTCGAAGATGTACAGGTCCGCATGCATGGCCAGACCTTTGCCGAACAAGACCTTCTGCTGATTGCCGCCCGACAGCAGCCCGACGGCCCGCCCGAGGTTGAGCGGTGCAAGTTCGACGCGCTCGGCCACACTGCTCGCCAGCGTGCGTTCGCGCCCGCGCTGGATCAGGCCGCCGGCACCCTGCAGTCCGCGCCGCAACATCGACAACGTGATGTTGCGCGCGCAGCTGAACCCCAGCATCAGTCCTTCGTTCCGGCGGTCGGGTGGCATGTAGAACATGCCGCGGGCGAGCAGTTCACCCGGCTTTCGCCGGGTCACGTCCTCGCCCTTGAAGAGGACCCGCCCGAGGACGACAGGCTCGATGCCAAAGGCCGCTCGCATCAATTCGCTCTTGCCGTGGCCGACCAGACCGGCCAGGCCGAGTACCTCGCTGCGGCGCACCCGGATCGACGCATCGCGCACGCCGCCGCGTGTACTCACGCCGTGCAGTTCGAGCAGGTTCTCCCCCGGCCGGGACGCGATCGTCGGATAGATCTGCGCAATCGAGCGCCCGGTCATCAGTTCCACCAGCGCGGCATCGTCCGCGCGATCAGCGCTGACCGTCGCAATGTGGCAGCCGTCACGTAGAACCGTGATTCGATCCGCAATGCGGCGAATCTCCTGCATGCGATGCGAGATGTAGATGATGCCCACCCCGGTCGCGCGCAACCGTTCGACCATCGCGAACAAGTGGTTCGTTTCCTGGTCGGTGAGCGAGGCAGTCGGTTCGTCGAGGATCAAGACCGCGAGGCGCGACCGCTGGCTCTTGGCGATCTCGACCATCTGCTGTTCGGCCCGGCTCAGGCTTCCGACGATGCGGTCGACGTCGATGTGGAAATCCAGGCGGCGAAGCAATTCCAGCGCCCGTGCCCGGATCTCGGCACGCCGCAATAGGCCAAAGCGCTTTGGTTCGTCGCCGAGGAGCAGATTCTCCGCGACGCTCAGCGTGGGCACGAGCGAGAATTCTTGGAACACCGCACTGATGCCGAGCGCGCGCGCTTCCCGCACCGAGCGCAGCTCGACCGCTCGTCCCTCGAACTCGATGTGTCCGCTGCTGGGCTCGCTCGCGCCTGCCAGCAGCGAGATGAGCGTCGACTTGCCGGCGCCGTTTTCGCCGAAGAGCACGTGGACCTCGCCGTGATTCAGGTCGAAGCCCACGTTGTCGAGCGCACGCACCCCTGGATAGTGCTTGCACAGGCGGACGGTGCGCAGCAGCGGGATCGCGGTCGCGGCCATGCCGTCTTCGGGCCTCTGTTACTTGACTTCGAACAAGGGCTTGAAGCCAGGGGGCGGCAGGATGTCGCCGAGCTTGAGGCTCTTGATGTTGCTGCTGTCCACCACGAATATCTTCGGCCCGACGTGCTTGGTCAGCTCCTTACCCTCGAGGGCGCGAACCGCCTGATCGATGGCGATACGGCCCTGGATCACCATCGAATCTGCAGGCGATGCCAGGATGCGCCCCTTCTGAATTCCTTCGTAGACGCCGGGTGCCATGTAGAACGACAACAGCTTGACCTTGTCCTGCAGGTTTCGCGAGCGTACGAGGCCGACGGCAGCCTCGGCGGTGACTGCGGTTCCGGCGATGTAGGCGACGTCAGGATTGGCCTGGAGTGCATCTTCGATGAGCTTGGACTGGGCTTCCTTGCCGGTGTCGCCGTACTTCGGATCAAGCGCATCGACCGCGCTTCCCTTCACCGCTTCCATGAAGCCCTTGTTCGCAGCCTCGACCCAGCCCGCGCCGGCCGGGCCGGGGAACCAGGCGACCTTGACCTTCGGGCTGCCGGCGGGATGCTTCTTGGCCAGGAAACTGCCTGTCGACTGACCCATGGTGTAAAACGAAACGAGGGACTTGGCAGTGATCTCGGGCGAGCTGATGCCGTTCACGAGGTCGATGACCGGCACCTTCTTTGCGGCGAGGGTCTTGATCAGGCTGTTCAGGCCATCGGCCGAGATCGCGCCGATGACCACGGCGTTGGCACCGCGGGCCACACAGTCTTCGATCTGCGAAATCTGCTTGTTCAGGTTGGTATAGCCGCCGGCTTCGACGAGCTGCAGCTTCACGTCCAGACGTTTGGCTTCTTCCACGACGCCGTAGTCCACGCCGAGCCAGTAAGCGTCCTTCATGTGGGGAAACGAAACGCAGATCTGCCACTTCTTCGCGGCCTTTGCGAGCGGCGTGTACTCGATGTCCGTCCTCTTGCCATCTGCTGAGAACGGGGGATCGGTGGCTTCGGCCTTGTATGGAAACCAATCGGCACGCGCCATGGCGGGCGCGAGGACCATGAGTGCGGAAATCAGGGCGAGCGAAATCAAACGGTTGGTCATGGAGCCTCCGTGGGTGGGTGGAAAGGTGAAGTCAGTCGGCGAGCTGTTCCCGCAGGCGAGCCAGGCGTTTTCGCGCCTCGGCCCGTGCCGCGAGCGCACCGGGCATGTCGGTTCGGACGAACCGAGCCTGGTGATTCGGTTGCAGCTGGGCGATGCGATCCATGTCGGCGCTGATGACCGTTCCGATCATCGCGTAGCCTCCGCCAGACACGGCGTCCCGGTGCAGGATGATCGGCTCCAAGCCGGCGGGCACCTGGATGGAACCGTAGGGATACCCGGCGTCGACGATGTTCGACGGGTCCGACCCGGCACCGAAGGGCGGCGTGCGATCCAGGAACTTCAGCGGCCTGCCCCCCTTGAAACGGTAACCGATGCGATCAGCCTCCGCGCCGACCGACCAGCGGTCTGCATAGAAGGTCTCGACTGCCTCGGCGCTCAGCCGGTGGTCATAGAGTCCCGGCAATACCCTCAGCTCTTGCACTTTCGGGCAACTGACGGCCAAGTCCGCGGCGACACGGCGACCTACCCGCGCGCGCGGTGTCGAGCTGCCGACGGGCAACAGATCACCCGCGGCGAGCTTGCGACCCTGAAAGCCTCCGAAGGCCCCGAGGCCGTAGGTCGATCGGCTGCCCAACACCGCTGGCACGTCGATGCCACCGGCAATCGCGATGTAGAGACGGGCTCCGGTTCGCATGAAATCGAACCGCAGCTTGTCGCCGGCCCTGACGCCGAAGGACTCGTCTCTTGGCACCGCTGCGTCATTGAGCTTGGGCGTCGTTTCGGCGCCCGCGATCGCGACGATGCCGTCGGCAGTGAACTCGATTTCCGGGGCCAGCAGCGTGCACTCGAGGGCGGCGGCCCCTTCGTCGTTGCCGACCAGGAGGTTCGCAAGCCGGAGCGCGTATTGATCCAGCGCCCCTGATTGCGGGATGCCGACGTGATAGTAGCCCGGGCGTCCGAGATCCTGGACCGTGGTCGACAGGCCCGGCTTGATCAGCTTAAGCATTGAGGGACTCCATCAGCCGCTGGTTGCAGGTGGCGGGATCGGCTTGAAAATCTTCGAGCGAGAACCTCACCGGCTTGATGCGAAGTTCGAAAGTGCCGGCCTCAACAGCAGCGACGTCCCGGTCGTATTCCTCGCGCGTGATCGGTTTCCACTTCACGATGTCGCCGGGCTTGAAGAAGCACATGAACTCCTTCAGGTAGGGCTCACGCTGAGCTGGATCGAAGATCGGCGCCGGCGTGACGCCGAACATCTGGTATCCCCCCGCACCGCGAACCGAGTAGATGCATCCGAAGCAGCCGCCCTGACCGACGGTGAGCTTGGGCGTGTCGGTGCGCGGCCGGACGTACTTGGGCACCTGCAATTGCTTCGACCGCTCGACCATTTGATAAAGGAAGGGAAGTCCCGCGACGAATCCCACCATCGAGACGAACCACGGCGCGCCGCTGTGGGCCGCGATGAACTCGTCGACCGACGCGCAGTCATTGACACGCGCGGCGTATTCGAGATCCGTGCTCAGCGGATCCTGGTGACGTTCGCGGAAACGCATGAGGGTCTCGTGCGTCCATGGGTCGTTGTAGAGCACCGGAATCTCGACGATGCGTGTGTCGAGCACCATCGGGGCCTGTTCTACGCGCTCCTCGATCGTCTTCATCAGTTTCAGCAGTTTCTCCGCACTGATCACGTCCGGATCGAATCGAATCAGGTACGACGCGTTTGCCGGGCAGATCTCGGTCACCCCAGGAACCTGCGCATTGCGCAGCTCGGCACACGCGGACATGCCGCGAAAGAATGCCTCCAGGGACATCTCCTCCGAGACTTCAACGAAGAGGTGCTCATCGCCACCGAATGTATAGCGGGCCTTGCTCATGTCGACACCTCTGGTTTGGCAGGGGACAGCCCAGCGGCGTTCTCCAACAACCACGGCTCAAGAAATCCGGTGTGATAGTCCGCCTTGCGCACGCGCTCGTCGCGGACCAGCGCGGCATGCAGTGACGCGGTGGTAGCTTTCAACCCGCCCAGCTTCAACTCGCCCAGAGCGCGCGCCAAGCGAGCCAGCGCCGCATCCCGGGTTTCCGCGCTGACGATGAGCTTGGCGAGCAGTGAGTCGTAGTACGGTGAAACCGTGTACCCAGGGTAAAGCATGGAGTCGACACGGATGCCAGGGCCGCCGGGCCAAACCAATTCCTCGATACGCCCGAGTTGCGGAGCGAAGCCTTTTGCGGGATCTTCCGCGTTCAGGCGCACTTCAATCGCGGCCCCCCTGCAGACGATGTCGGACTGCTGCAGGCGAAGCGGGTTCCCGGCGGCAATCGACAGCATCTCGCGCACCAGATCCACGCCGGTGATCGCCTCGGTGATGGGATGCTCCACTTGGATGCGCGTATTCATCTCGATGAAGAAGAACTCGCGCGAGCTGTCGTCATACAGGTATTCCAGAGTGCCCGCACCGCTGTACTTCACGGCCTTCGCGAGGTTGACCGCGGACTCGCAGAGCGCGTGTCGCGTCGCGTCGTCAATGCTGGGCGAGGGGGCCTCTTCCCAGACCTTTTGCCGCCGGCGCTGAAGCGAACACTCGCGCTCGAAGAGATGGATGGCGTTTTGCCCATCGCCCAGGATCTGCACTTCGATGTGACGCGCGCGGCCGATGAACCGCTCTAGGTAGGCTGCGCCATTGCCGAATGCTGCCATCGCTTCGGCTTGCGCCATCGGCCACTGCTGCGTGAGTGCAGCCTCGTCTGCACAGACACGAATGCCGCGTCCGCCGCCGCCCGCCGTCGCCTTGATCATGACCGGATACCCGATCCTGGCGGCCTCGTGTCTCGCAGCTTCGAGATCGCTCACCAAGCCGTCGCTGCCCGGGACGACCGGCACGCCGGCACGAACCGCGGCCTGCCGCGCGCTGGCCTTGTCGCCCATTCTTCGGATGGCGTCGCCCGAGGGTCCGACGAACACCATCCCGGCCGCCCGCACCGCATCGGCGAAACTCGCGTTCTCGGACAGGAAACCGTAGCCAGGATGAATGGCCTGAGCGCCGGCCGAAAAGGCGGCCGTGATGATCGCATCGGCATTCAGATAGCTCTTCGCCGCCTGGTGCGGACCGATCTGGACCGCCTCGTCCGCGAGCCGAACATGCAGGCTCTCCCTATCGGCCTCGCTGAACACCGCGACGGTCCGAATTCCGAGCTCGCGTGCAGCACGAATGATCCGCACCGCGATCTCGCCGCGGTTGGCAACCAGCAGAGACTTGAGCGAAAGTGACATTGCAGTGTCCTTCAGGCAACGTCGATATCGGCCAGCGGCATCCCGGGATCGATGGGGGAGTCGTTGTCGACGTGGAACTTGACCAAGGTCCCTGTCACTTCTGCCGTGACTTCGGAGAACTGTTTCATGACCTCGATGAGGCCGATCACATCGCCCGGCTGGACCGCGTCGCCTTCCTTCTTGTAAGGTGGCTGGTCGGGCGCAGAACGCAGATAGAACGTGCCCGGTAGCGGACTGAGAACAGAATGGATCGGCATGGCATTTCCTCTTTGATCGTGCGGCGTGTTCAACGGCCCTTCCGGCTGCTCAGCGTGGGGCAGCAGCCTGCTCGGCGGGGGACGGCTCGACCACATAGAGCTTTGCAGCCAGCTTCCAGACACCCTGGGAGCGCACGAAGTTGAGGTGGTCACGATATACCTTCGAGCCGATGCGAACTCGCACCCGCACCAGCGCGATGTCGTTCGACAGTGCGAGGGACGCGATCACCGACTCCTCTCTCGGCTGCCCCAGGCTCTTCGGCGAAGAGCGCGTGGCGAGCAGCTCGCGATAGGTGGACGCCGAGAGCACCTGCGCGGTGCCATCGGCGACCGTGAAGAGGCTGCACGCCGGGAGAAACAACCGATCGAACTTCTCGAGATCGCACTCATGGAGCACGTCGAAGTAGCTCTGAATCGCGGCGTCGAGCTCGGGGGTCTGGAAAGTCGTGGTCATCGGAATCGAAGTAGGTTGAGCAGTGGACTAGTGGTCGGCGAAAGTCGAAGGGTCGGATGGACGGCGCTCGCGTGGACGGCTCGCCACCAGACTGGGACGCAGCGTTTCCCGCTCGAGCCACGTCGCAAGTTGAGGAGCGTCCTTGCGCCACTCGCCGAGGTGCCGAAAATCGATGTACTCCAGCGCGATCGCAGTTGCCAGCCTGTCCACACGCGCGTCCGGCGTGCAGATCTCCTCGCTGAACGATTCGAGCTTGGCAACGACGTTGCGAATGCGGCGGTCGCACTTTTCGATGAACGCCGGGCTGCGCTGCGGCTCCGGGCGAAGCAGCTCCATCACGCGCCCCACCGAGGCTTCCATCAGTCCCAGGGCAAGCCACCACCGCGTCTGCACGTCCCATCTGTCGTCGACCGGACTCAGGCCGCGGCCCGGACGCAACGAACAGAAGTACGAGCAAATGACGCGGCTATCGCACAGCATCGTGCCACCGTCGAACAGCAACGTGGGTATCTGCCGCAACGGGTTGATGGCATCGAGAACCTCGGCCTCGAAGACGTTGATGATCTTGTTGTCAACATCGAGGTTGAGTTCATGCGCTGTTGCCAGCGTCATGCGCCCGAACGGTGTGTTGGGGCCGTTGAGAAGGATCATGGCGAGCCCTATGCCAGGTAGGGGGTCAGTTCCTTGTGCATCACCCGCGCCAGCTCGACCGCGCCCGGCGTGTCGGAATGGACGCAGATGCAGTCCGCGCGCATCGGAATGTCCTTACCGGTGACAGACGGTGCCTTGCCTTCCTTGATGACTCGAATGCAGCGTCTCGCGGCCTCCTGCGCGTCGACTTCCGGGTGTTCGCGAGTGATGATCAGCGAGCCGTCGTCGTTGTAGTCGAGATCGGTGTAGTACTCGGCCAGGAACTTCAGACCCCGCTCCGTGTAGACCTTTTCGTGCTGCGTGTTGGCCATTCCCAGCACCGGAACACCGAAGACCTCGACAGCGTCCGCCACCGCGTGCGCAACGTTCGCATCACGCGCGGCGGCTCCATAGAGCGCGCCGTGCGGCTTGATGTGGTTCAACGGCATGCCGGCGGCGTCCAGGAAAGCCTTCAACGCGCCGACCTGGTACATGATGCACGCGGCGAGTTCGTCCCGCTGCATCTTCATCTCGCGGCGGCCGAAACCCTGCAGATCCGGGAAAGACGGATGGGCACCGACCTTGACCTTGTGCTTCTTCGCGAGTTCGACAGTGCGCTTCATCACCATCGGATCCGAAGCATGGAAGCCGCAAGCGACGTTGGCCACCGTGATAAACGGCATGATCGCTTCATCGTCGCCGCACTTGTAGAGGCTGAAGCCTTCGCCCATGTCGCAGTTGATAACGAGACTCATGTGAGCTCCTGTTCAGTCGAGGCCACCGAAGTTCGGTGCGACTCATGTTGATTCGCCCTGGACGCAACACGCAGTTCAGAGGCCCTATGCGCCCGCCACATTGGGGGGGGGGGTGACAGCCCCTTTGTCGAGCTGCAAATGAAGTGTATGGAGCGGCCCCTCGCAGGTCGAATAGCGTTTTTGCCGTGGGCGTTATTGGCTTTCCGGATACGCTGGCCATCACACTACGTTGCTGCCGGACCCGATTGGAGCCTGGAATCTCACTGGGCAGACGGCAGTGACGCCTTCCGGGCTGGCGCGTTCGTTGGCCGCGGTTCCGTAGACACTGAACAGGTCAGAGAACCCGATGGCGATGCCGAGCGAGGTCGTCTTGGTCAAACTGAGGTACGGGTTGCCGAAGGCGGACAGCACGACGCGGAAGACAGGGTGGCGCATCGGGACAGTCCAAGGGCGGATGCGGCTTGCTTATGCACACAGCTTCAACCTGCATCGACTCCTGCCCCGCGGACCTGACCATGAGGTCGCCCACTGCGTGCGGAGGCCCATGCGGAGCAGGCAGCGTTCTGCCCGATATCGCTTTGCCCTATATAGCTGGGGACCAAAAGACGATTCGACGTTGGGGTAGTGCACTCGGATACTTGTAACGTCGCAACCAAAAGCGCGCCCATCAAGGCGTGAAGCAGTTTTCACCAGAGTCGGAGCGCATGGAATGAAACAGCTTGCGAAGTACTACGCCAGCACGGCGAACCGGGTACTGCGAGCGGTGCAGACCACTTGGGACACGCTCTACCCATCCGACCGAAACAGTCCCGAGTTCCTTCAGCGAACCTCGCACGCGGAAACAGAACGACGCGCCGAGACCGACTGGCCCACCGACCACGACGGAGTCACCATGAACAATTCACCCCTCATCGCCCCTCAGCTCATCACCGGCGCCCGAATGCTCTATCTGTCGTGGGTTCCGGAAGATCCTGCCGCAGTGGCGTTACTGGTCCCCAAAGGCCTGACTCCGGATGCACGCAGCGTCGTCTACATGAACCAGTACATCGTCGACCGCGCCGAGCAGACGTCCAATGCTGGCCTGCCAGGGACCTTTGGCGCCTACTCCCTGACTTATCTGGGAGTTGATCTGCAGAACCTCGACGCCCAACCGGGCACCCCCGGGCGCTGGTGGACTCACTACTTCAACAGCTCGGCAGACATGCTGGCCTACGCGGCGGATCGCGGCGTGCCGGCGTCGTCCGGTGAGACGACACTGCGTTTGAACGGTGATCAACTTGTCGCCACGAGTTCTGTCGGCGGCAAGCCGATCATCCGCACGACCTGCACCGTCAAGTTCGGCAAGGGCGCGCACGCGAATGGACAGCTTCGCTACATCACTCGCGTCGGCGGGGCGCTCACGAGTGGCCGCTATCCCTTCGTCATGAAGGCGGCGGAGGAATTCCGTGTGGACAAGCTGGAGTTCCTGGATGCCTCGAACCCTGTGTCTGCGCTGCGCCCGAAGACGCCGCTCGAGGTCACCTTCGGCTTCTACTCACCCGACATCACGTTCTGCTATCCGGGCGGCGAAGGTCCCCTCGATATCGCACCGCACGGCGTTTGATTCGCCACGTTCACAGCTCATCAAAGGAGAAAACCATGCTTGACCGTTCCGACTGGTACGACTTGGCCCGGACCACCAACTGGACACCCTCGTACGTGCCCGAAGCCGAGCTCTTCCCCGAGGGTCACACCGGCGCCAGGGGCATCCCCGAAAGTGCGTGGAACACCTACGACGAGCCGTACAAGGTCGCCTACCGCGAATACGTCAGCGTCCAGCGCGAAAAGGACTCGGGGGCCTACTCGGTCAAGGCCGCACTGGAGCGGGCGGACATGTTCAGTTCGGCCGATCCGGGCTGGATCGCAACGCTTAAGGAACACTACGGGGCAGTCTCGGTGGTTGAGTACAACGCTGCCCTGCAGAACTCCCGGCTTCTGCGTTTCGGGCGCGCTGGAGGCATGCGAAACATGGCGACTTTCGGCATGCTGGACGAGGTCCGCCACGGGCAGATCCAGCTGTACTTCGCGCACGAGTACGTCCCCAAGGACCGTCAGTTCGACTGGGCTCATGAGTCGATGCGAACCAACAACTGGGTGTCCCTGGCTGCCCGCCGCTTCTTCGACGACATGATGATGTCGCGCAACGCCGTCGACACCTCGTTGGCAATGAACTTCTCATTCGAGACCGGCTTCACGAACCTCCAGTTCATCGGCCTCGCCTCCGATGCAACCCACGCTGGCGACTTCAAGTTTGCGAAGCTGATCCAGAGCATCCAGTCCGACGAAGCCCGTCACGCACAGATCGGCACCCCCATCCTGAAGATACTGATCGAGCAAGGGAAGAAGGCCGAAGCGCAGAAGATGATCGACATCTCCTTCTGGCGCTCTTGGAAGCTGTTCGCCATCCTGACCGGCATCCCGATGGACTACTACCTTCCGCTGGACAAGCGCGAAGGGTCGTTCAAGGAGTTCATGCAGGAGTGGGTCGTCACGCAGTTCACCCGCTCGCTGGAGGACCTGGGACTGGCCAAGCCCTGGTACTGGGACATCTTCATGCGCGACCTGGACGAGCACCACCACGGCCAGCAGCTCGGCACCTGGTCCTGGCGCCCGACACTGTGGTGGAACCCCGCAGCCGGCGTGGGTCCGGATGAGCGCGAGTGGCTGGAAGAAAAGTACCCGGGCTGGAACGACACCTTCGGCAAGTGCTGGGACGTCATCACCGACAACGCGAAGGCCGGACGCTTCGAGAAGACGGTACCAGGCACGCTGCCCGTCATCTGCAACGTATCGCAGAACCCCATCGTCGGCACGCCGAACCGCACACTGCAGGATCGCCAGCTCGACTACAAGGGCCGCAAGTATCACTTCGGCTCGGAAGTCGATCAGTGGATCTTCGAGCAGGATCCCGAGCGCTATGCGCGCCACCAGACGCTCGTCGATCGTTTCCTGGCGGGTCAGATCGATCCGCCCGACCTGGGCGGAGTGCTGAAGTACATGGGCCTGGGCGTGCTGAGCGACGGCGGTCAGGACGCCCACGACTTCGCGTGGGTCGAGAAGTTCAAGGTTCCCGCCTGATCGGGATCCATCCATTTCCCCAGCGGATCGACACGACTCGCTGCGGTCCCTCTTTTTTGTCGGAGTGCGTCATGGCATTGTTCCCTCTCGTTTCACACTTTCACGGTGACTTCGTCCTGAAGCTGCTGCCCGCGGACACGGACAGCACGATGGCCGAAGTAGGCGCCGCAGCTGCGGTCAACGCGGTCGGCATCCACATCGCAGACCGGCCCGGAAAGAAGATCTTGTCCCGCAAGCAAGGCGCCACCGCCCCTTATCCGTCCGACATGAAACTCAGCGCGACCGGCCTCGAGCCGATGGATTGCGTCGAGTTCTATTTCGAGAAAACCTGAGGCCACTTCCGGAGTCCCCATGAAAGAAGCAGCCAACACATCGAAGAATCTGGTCGGTCCCGTGATCCAGGCGGGCGAGTTCGCCGAGGCCATCATCGAAGCGATCCGTGAGGACAACCCTGGCAAAGAAGTCCACCTTCGCTCGCGAGCCTCCTATGTCCGCATCGAACTCGAAGGCGAATGCAAGCTGCGCCGCGAGACGGTCCAAGCCAAATTGGGTCGGCCGTTCCAGCTGACCGAGCTCGAAGTCAACATGCCCTCGTTCGTCGGGCAGATCGAGACCGGCGACGAGGAAATGCGCTTCTTTTTCGACCGCAGTTTCTGACGCGAGCTGAACTGCCACTCCCACGAGCAAACATTCACAGAGGTCCGTATGCCCCAACCCACGCTTCCCCCGATCAAGACCTGGAGCCATCTGGCCGGTCAACGCCGCAAGCCCAGCGAATACGAGATCGTCTCGACCAATCTGCTCTGGCATACCCGCGACGCAGACCATCCCTGGGACGTCGAAGGCTTCATGGCGGACTGGTACCGGAAGAACCTGTTCGGTTGTGCATTGAAGCATGCCGACTGGGATCTGTTCCGTGACCCTGACGAGACGGTCTACCGCACCTACAACATCCAGCAGGACGGGCACGAATCGTATGTCGATGGATTGCTCGACCAGTTTGCGGCCGAAGGGCACGACAAGGGCTTGTCGTCGCAGTGGGTCGCGACACTGACGAAGCTGTACGCGCCGGCACGTTACCCGCTGCACGCGGTTCAGATGGCCTCGGGCTATCTGGCCAGCATCTCGCCGGCGAGCACCATCTCGAGCAGCGCGATGTTCCAGGCCGGCGATGCGTTGCGCTGGGTATCCCGGGTCGCCTATCGGACCCGCGAACTCGCGAACGCACACCCGGATGCCGGCTTCGGCGTGAACGAAAGGCAGTACTGGGAGAGCCTGCCCGAATGGCAGGGCCTGCGTGAACTCACCGAGCGCATGCTCACGGCCTTCGAGTGGGGCGAGTGCTTCTTCGCGATGAACGTGATCTACAAGCCGGCGCTCGATGAGGCACTCAACCGACAGCTGGCGGTTTCTGCGCGCCGCAACGGCGACAGTCTCCTTGCCTTGCTGGCAGAGGCTCAGTTGCGCGACAGTGCCCGTTCCCAGCGCTGGACGGCGGCGCTCGTGAAGATGATGCTGGAAGTGCCCGGCAACGCCGACGTGCTCGCACAATGGAACACCAAGTGGGTGCCGCTGGCGGAACGCGCCGTTCGCACTTTTTGCAAGGCCATCCCGGACAATGCTGAGAGCGGCGACGCGGCGGTTTCAGCGATGCGTGCCTTCAGAGTCAGTCTCGGGCTGTCGGCCTGAGCGGCTCTTCATGGAGAGCTATGAGATCGCCATCGAGGGGGCGGCAAGCGGGTTCCGGGCATCCGGCCAGGACCCGCTGCTGCGCAGCGCACTACGCGCCGGTATCGGCTTTCCTTACGAGTGCAATGTCGGCTCCTGTGGTTCATGCAAGTTCGAACTTCTCGACGGCGAACTCGATGTCCCGGCCGAGCTGACCAGCGGAACCAGTGAGCGTGACCGCCAGCGCAGGCGATTCCTGGCATGCCAGGTCAAACCGGCAAGCGAGTGCCGCATCAAAGTACGCACGTCGGTTTCCTTCGAACCTGTCAACAGGCCTCGCGCCGTGCGCGCGGAACTTGTGCGCCGCATCGATCACACCGGTGATCTGAGCGAGTTCGTCTTCCAGACGCTGCAACCGGCCCTGTTCCTCAGCGGCCAGTATGCCCTGCTGTCGCTGCCCGGTGTGCAAGCATGGCGTGCGTACTCCATGTCCAATCTATCGAACGACGACGGAGAGTGGCGCTTCTTCATCAAGCGCGTCGCTGGTGGCGCCATGACGCAACCCCTGTTCGAATCGCCTCGCGCGGGGACTGTGGTCACGATCGACGGGCCGTACGGGATGGCGTTCGCGAGACTCGACGTCGAGCGGGATGCCGTGTGCATCGCGGGTGGGTCCGGCTTTTCGCCCATGCTCGGGATTGCGCGCTGCCTCGCCGCCAGCGGCAACCTCAGGCGCCGCAACCTGCATTTCTTCTACGGCTGCCGCACGCCCGATGACCAGCCCGACGCCTCCCTCGTAGGAAATCTGCGGGAACAGGTCGGGTCACTCTCCCACACTGTCGTCGTCTCCGACACGGCGGCCGCATCGACCTTCGGGTGGACGGGGCCCACAGGCTTCGTGCACGAGACGGTCGCAAGCCACATCGGCTCCGACGGCGCCGCGCTCGAGTACTACGTCTCCGGCCCAGCTCCGATGGTCGATGCCGTGGTTCGCATGCTCGTCCTCGACAGGAAAGTTCCTGTCGAGCAAGTCCACTACGACCGCTTCTTCTGAGGTTTACTACAAGGTTTTCGATCATGGCTTTCAAGCGCGCTTGTTCCCTCGACGATCTCTGGCAAGGAGAGATGCAACCCATCGTCATCGACGGCAAGGACGTCCTGCTCGTCCACACCGATTCCGGCAAGCTCTGCGCCACCCAGGGGACCTGTCCGCATCAGGAGTTCAGCCTCGGTGACGGCGAGCTCAAGGGCAATGTACTCACCTGCTGCAAGCACCTGTGGCAATTCGATGTCACCACCGGCAAGGGCATCAATCCATCGCACGCGGAACTCGCGCTGTTTCCCGTGCGGATTGACGGTGACGACGTGATGGTGGACGTAGAGGGCATCGAACCCAAGTTTGCCCACTCATGATCGAAGGCCCACAGGGCAGACCCACGACCGTGCATCTCCATTCAACCAGACAACCGATCACATGACCGTACACGACGTCGCCCGATTCACGGCGCGTCCGGCGACGCTAGACCCACTTCGGACGTTGCTGACCGGACTCGTCGAGCCCATTCGCAGCGACAAGGGGTGTTGACGCCGAAAATTTGACCCACTTGAAGCGATAGTTGGAGTGAACCCCTGAGGCTGGACCATCGGGGTCATCAGAACTAAGCCGCTTGCTGAGCGAGTTGCGTTTCGAACTCTATCGGTGACTGGTATCCGAGCGCGGAGTGCAAGCGCTTGGTGTTGTAGATCGACCTCGTTGCCACCGTGGCCGGTCAGAAAGGCTGCCTTCATCATTCGTGTGCT
>JBDTVC010000082.1:0-17840 GCA_040007475.1 Burkholderiales bacterium | reverse complement strand
CCGAGGTGACCGGCAGGTTCTCGCAGCCGACCGGGCCGTCGATCACGACCTGCAGACCCTTGATCGCGGTGAAAACGTAGACGGCACCCCAGTAGCCGCCGGCACGATCATGGTCGAGGATCAGGGCCATCAGAATGCCCGCCCGGCCGCCCGAAGGGCACTGCGCCCCCTCGGGGGGCAGTGAACGAAGTGAGCTTGGGGGCTCATGTCATCTCCTCGGCCTTGCGCTTCTTCGCGGCCTTGGCGGCGAGACGACGTTGCTCGGCCTTGAACTCGGGGCGGTCTTGTGGCAGACCGTTGGCGGCTTCCCACACGCCGGACGAGTGGCCGGCACCGGCACCGCCGAAGAAGTCTTTCATCTGCTCGAATCGCGCCTTGTTGCCGATGGCCGCGTTGATCACCGTCGCGAGCGAGCCCGCGCCCGCCGGGCCCATCAGCGGGCGCGCCGAGATCAGGTTGGTGAAGTACAGCGCCGGGATCGACAGCTCCTTTGCCGCCTGCACGACCGGCGTCGTGCCGATCGCGAGCTCGGGCTGCCATTCGTGCATCGCCGCGAGGTCCTGCTCGAGCGACGCGCGGAACTGCACGTGCACGCCCTTCGCTTCCAGCCACTGCCGATCGGCATCGCTCCACACGGTACGCGGGCAGGCGGTGCCGACGTAGCGCAGGTCGGCACCGCTCTCGACGAGCAGGCGGCCGACCAGCAGCTCCGAGCCCTCGTAGCCGCTCAGCGTGATGCGGCCTGCGATCGGCATCTTCGCGAGCGCGCCCTTGATGGCCGGCAGCACGCGATTCTTCGCCGCGTCGATCTTGTCCTGCGCGATATGGGTGGCCTGGCCGATCGCCTGCAGCCACGCTTCGGTGCCGTCGTGACCGACCGGCGCCGAACCGACGATGGTTCGACCGGCCGCCTCGAACTCGCGGATGCTCGCGGTGTAGAACGGGTGAATCGCAGCGACCGCCGCACAGTCCAGCGCCGCATACAGCTCGCGCCACTCGCGCGTCGGCACGACCGGTCCAGCGACCAGGCCCATCGGCTCCAGCATCATCCCGACGATCACCGGATCGGCCGGGAACATCTCGCCGAGCAGCGTGATCGTCGGCTTGGCCGAGCGTCCGGTTCGGGGCGCTTGAACCGGACCGGCCTGGATCTCCGAGCGCGCGTACTTCAGCATCGCACCGGCCAGCACGTCCTTCGCTTCGGCATGGGTCGGCACGCCGAAGCCCGGCACGTCGATGCCGATGATGCGCACGCCGTTGATCTGCTTCGGCAGGATCTGCAGCGGCACGCCGCTCGCGGTCGGCACGCACAGGTTGATGATGACGATCGCATCAAACTTCGACGGATCGGCCTGCTGGTGAACCGCCTCGCGAATGTCCTCGAACAGCTTGCCGGTGACCAGCGATTCGCTGTTGAACGGCACATAGCCGACGCTGCGCCGTGCGCCGTAGAAGTGCGACGTGAAGGTCAGCCCGTAGACGCAGCAGGCCGAGCCCGACAGGATCGTCATCGTGCGGCGCATGCGCAGGCCGACGCGCAGCGAGCCGAACGCCGGGCACATGCTCTGCGGCTGGTCGTGCGGGCCGGCCTTCGGATCTTTCGGGTAGTCGACCGCGTATTGATCGAGCACCGCCGACTTGCCGGCCGACTTGGCTGCAGCGAGCATTGCCTCGCCGCCGGAGTGGCAGCCCATGCCGTCGCCTTCGATGGCCGTGGCCACTTTCAGCGGGACGATGGGGATGGTCGTGGTGTGCACGGCTCAGACCTCGTCGTACACGACTTCGAGGGTTTCCTTCTTCGACTCGGTCTTGCCGCACATGTCGAACTGCGTCGCGGGCTCGAGCACGACATCGCGGCCGACCGACGCGGCCGAGAACAGCCCGAGCAGCGCGTCCTGCGTCATCGGCTTCGGACGCATCGGTGTCGACGTGCCGACGTTCTCGGCGAGTTCCGCGAACATCGAGCCCCACGGCGAACCGGGCCGGCCGATGATCTCGTAGCTCGCGCTCTTGCGGCGGATGTCGTCGTTGGCGGGAATCACCGAGAGCACCGGAATGCCGACTGCTGAAGCGAAGGCCGTTGCCTCGCCCGTGCCGTCGTCGCGGTTGATCACCATGCCGGCCACGCCCACGTTGCCACCGAGCTTGCGGAAGTACTCGACCGCGCTGCACACGTTGTTCGCCACATAGAGCGACTGCAGGTCGTTGCTCGCGACGACGATGACCTTCTGGCACATGTCGCGCGCGATCGGCAGGCCGAAGCCGCCACAGACCACGTCGCCGAGGAAATCGAGCAGCACGTAGTCGAAGCCCCACTCGTGGAAGCCGAGCTTCTCGAGCAGTTCGAAGCCGTGGATGATGCCGCGCCCGCCGCAGCCGCGGCCGACCTCGGGCCCACCGAGCTCCATCGCGTAGACGCCATCGCGCTTGAAGCAGACATCGCCGATCGCGACCGCCTCGCCGGCGAGCTTCTTCTTCGAAGAGGTCTCGATGATGGTCGGGCAGGCACGACCACCGAACAGCAGCGAGGTCGTGTCGCTCTTCGGATCGCAGCCGATCAGCAGCACCTTCTTGCCCTGCTGCGCCATCATGTAGCTGAGGTTGGCGAGCGTGAAACTCTTGCCGATGCCACCCTTGCCGTAGATCGCGATGATCTGCGTCTCTTTCGTCACCGGCGAGGTCGAGACCGGCGGCGGTTCGACGGCAGCCTCGGCGCGCAGGTCCTTCATCATGAAGGTCACGGGCGAGTTCATGCGCAGCCCCTCCAGTCGAGCAGACCGACCAGGTGGGAGAGGTTCGCAAACCCGTCGGATGCAGGCGCCAGGGCGTCGATCAAGGTGCTCATCAGCAGTCTCTCCAGTCCAGGGTCATCTTCAGACACGCGGGATCGCCGAACGCGGTGCGGTAGGCCGAGTCGGCGGCGCGCGCAGCGCTGTGATGGGTGATCAATCCGTCGAGCGACAACGCGCCCGAACCGGCCATGTCGCGCACCGCGAGCAGGTCGGCGGGCTGCCACTGCGCGGCGACACGTATGCGCGCCTCGCGCATGAAGGCCGGTGGGAACACGAACGACAGCGGCGTGTGGTAGAAGCCCGCGAGCACGACCTCGCCGCCAGGGGCGAGGCGCGCGATCAACGTGTCGAGCAACGTGGAATCGCCGCTCACGTCGCAGATGCAGCGGTAGTCGCGGCGCGTGTCGGTCGCCGGATCGACGACGCGGTAGCCGTGATCGCCGGTGCGGCGGTCGGCGTTCGTCTCCCAGACCGTCGGCGTCGCGCCCGCCGCCACTGCGAGGCGCGCCAGCATGCGACCCAGCACGCCGTGACCGACGATCAGATCTGGCTGCCGGTCGAGCACGCCGCCCGCCACGTGGTGGGCCGTCGCGGCCAGCGCCAGCAACACGCCGCGCTCGCCCAGGTCGTCGTGGATGCGCACCGTGCGTGCACCCGGCAGCACGACGCGCGACGCCGCACCGCCGAAGAGCCCGCGCACATCACCGAAGCATTTCGCGCCGGGCACGAAGACGCGGTCGCCGACGGCGGCCCCGGAGCGCTCACCTGCCTGCGTCACACGCCCGACAGACTCGTAGCCCGGCACCAGCGGGTAACCCATGCCGGGGAAGGTTGGCATGCGGCCGGTCCACAGCAGGCGTTCGGTGCCGGTGCTGATGCCGCTCCACTCGATGTCGACCACGACATCGTCCTCGGTCGCCGCATCCAGATCGAGCCGGGTCAGCGTCAGCGACTCCGGCCGTTGCAGCACCACCGCCAGCGCGTTCATGCGGGCAACCTCGTGCAGCGGGACGGGAGAGGAGTGTCAATCGACTGTTTCATTGCGACTGTCATCCTATGCTTACTGTTTTATGTGTCAACGCCGATTTACACAAAAAGCCACAGGGTTTTCACCGGCTCGGCGTGCGACGAGCAGTTGCGTCTGCAGCGGTACCCGCGTGGCGACCAGTCGCACGGCGTCGAAGCCGGCCGACTTCAGCATCATCGTCAGCGTCTCGGCGCTGCGCGGCCGGCCGCGGCCCATCGCCCACAGGTAGATGCCGAAGTACGCGTCGCCCATTGTCTCGGCGCCGCGGGTGCCGGCCATCGGTTCGGCCAGCAGCAGCGTGCCGCCGGGCGGCAGCGCGGCACGCACCGCGCACAGGATCGTCATCGCGGCGGCATCGTCGTGATCGTGGATCACGCGGACCAGCGAGGCGATGTCGGCGCCGCACGGCAACGTGTCGGTCAGAAAGCTGCCGCCATGCACACTCGCACGCGTCGCGATGCCGGCCTCGGCGAAGCGCGCGCGCGCTCTCTCGACCACTGCCGGCAGGTCGACCAGCATCAGCCTCAGCGACGGCACGCGCTGTGCGGCGCTGACGAGGAAGCGCCCATCGCCTCCGCCCACGTCGAGCAGGCAGCGATGGCCGTGCAGCGCGTAGGCGTCGAGGATCTCGTCGGCCACCAGCGGTTGCGACGCGGCCATCAGCGTCGAGTAGGTGGCGACACGCGGGTCGGCGGCAGCGCCACCCTGGGAAGCCGCGTCGTACGCCCAGTAGCGCGCCAGCGCGTTGCCGCGGCGCTGGTCCGGCGACGCGCGCAGCAGCGCGATCGGGTTGGCCAGATCGGCGTAGAGCGCTGCATGGTGTTCGACCATCGCTTCGAGCGCGGTGTTGCCGACCATCGGTGCGCCGAGTTCGCCGAGACCGTAGCGGCCCTCGCCGCGGCGCTCCACCAGGCGCAGCGCAACCGCAGCGTCCAGCAGGCGCTGCGCCGCGTCAGGCGTCATTCCGAGACGTGTGGCGAGTGCTTGGAGCGTCTGCGGCCCCTCGGCAAGCCGGTCGAACAACCGCAGCTGCACGCAGGCCAGCAGCACCTGAGAGTAGACGAAGCCTGCAACCAGGTCGAAGAGTTCGCGCGCATGACGCCGCGCGACCGGACGTGTCAGCGAGAAGGCTGCTGCACGACGCTGAAAGCGCGGGCTCGCGAGCAGGCGGTCACGCCAGGCGAGCCAGCGGTCGACCCAGCCCGCCCACCGTGTCATCCTGAACGTGCTGGAGCCGATGTGCATGCCGATGCGTGCGCCGGTTCAGCTCCGCGCGCCGCCGCTCATGCGGCGACCCGCACCAGGTCCTCGGACATGCTCTGCGGCACCAGACGCTCGGCCTCGAGGCGAACCAGCGCACGCAACTGCTCCGCACCCTTGCAGTCGGGCACCGCGGCGATCGCGCGGCCCACGAGCTGATCGAAGTGCGCGATCGCGCGATCAAGCCCGAGTTCGCTCGCCGAGCTCGGCCGCAGCAGCGCCACATCACGGCCGATCGGCTTGCCCATCACGCGCGGATCGCCGACCACGTCGCGGATGTCGTCGGCAGCCTGGTAGGCCTCACCCAGCCACTCGCCGAGCGCGCGCCACGGCGCTGCCAACGCACCGGCCGCCTGCGCGCCCGCCATCGTCGCGGCGGCGAACAGCGCGCCGGTCTTGGCACGCTGGTAATCGGCCAGCGTGACGCGCGATTCGCATTCCCACGCTTGGCCCGCGACGATGCCCGCCGGCATGCCGACACCAGCGGTGATCGTGGCGATCAGCGGCGCCAGCCGCTGCGACGAGCGCGCTGCGTTCACTGCAATGGTCTGGAACGCAAGCACGATCAACGCGTCACCGGCCAGCACTGCGAGGCTCTCGCCGAAGGCGTAGTGCACCGACGCGCGACCGCGCCGCATCGGCGAGTCGTCGAAGCACGGCAGATCGTCATGGACCAGCGACGCACAGTGCAACAGCTCGATCGCCGAGGCCGCGGCCTCGGACAACTGCGGGTCGTCATCGCCACAGGCTCGCGCGACCGCAAGGCACAGCTGGGGGCGGATGCGCGCGCCGCCGGGGAAGACCGCATGCCGGATCGCCCCTGCGAGTTTGGGTGGGCAGTCGGTCGACTCGCCGGACGAGATGGCGGTGGCCAGGGCCTGTTCGATACGCGTCATGGATTTCATGGTTTCCGCCGTTGCCGGCGCGGCAGCTGAGGGAGGTGTAACGCTCTGGTGTCATCGTCGACTGTCACTTAGCATAGACACATGCAATTGACGCGTCAACATGACACTTTCACGAGGTCGCCACGATGACGAGCCGCCGCGTGGTCGTGATCGGCGCGGGCATCGGGGGGCTGGTCACCGCTCTGGAACTGGCGGCGCAAGGTGTCGAGGTGCTGGTGCTCGAGCGTGCGGCGCAGCCCGGCGGCAAGCTCCGCGAGCTGACCATCGGCGGCGCGGCGATGGATGCGGGCCCCACCGTCTTCACGATGCGCTGGGTCTTCGAGGCGCTGTTCGACGCGGTCGGCGCACGGCTGTCCGACCACCTGACGCTGCGGCCCGTCGAGGTGCTCGCGCGCCATGCCTGGAGCAAGCATGAGCGGCTTGACCTGTTCGCCGATGTCTCGCGCTCCGCCGACGCGATCGGTTCGTTCGCCGATGCCGCGTCGCGTCGCGGCTACCTCGAGTTCTGCGAGCGCGCGCGGCGCATCTACTGCACGCTGGAGCAGCCGTTCCTGCGCGATTCCCGGCCCAACCCGCTGTCGCTCGCGGGCCGCGTCGGCCTGCGCGGCCTGCCCGACCTGATGCGCATCTCGCCGTTCGCGACGATGTGGAGTGAGCTCGGCCGGTACTTCACCGATCCGCGCCTGCGACAGCTGTTCGGTCGCTACGCGACCTACTGCGGCTCGTCGCCATTCCTCGCGCCGGCAACGTTGATGCTGGTCGCGCATGTCGAGCAGGACGGCGTCTGGATGGTCGATGGCGGCATGCACCGGATCGCGCTCGCGCTCGCAGCGCTGGCGCGCGAGCGTGGTGCGACGCTTCGTTTCAACGCGCTGGTCGACGAGATCCTGACGCGCGACGGCCGCGCCTGCGGCGTGCGGCTCGCCGGGGGCGAGGAGCTCGATGCGCAGGCTGTCGTGTTCAACGGCGATGTCGCAGCGCTCGGCGCGGGGTTGCTTGGGCCGGCGGCGCAATCGGCTGCTGCGCCGGTCGAGCCGGCGCGCCGCTCGTTCTCGGCACTGACCTGGAACCTGCTCGCGACGACGAAGGGCTTTCCACTGTCGCGCCACACCGTGTTCTTCTCGAACGATTACGCTGCCGAGTTCACCGACATCTCGGGGCACGCGCGCCTGCCCACCGCGCCCACGGTGTACGTCTGCGCGCAAGACCGAGGTGACGACGTCAGCCACACACCCGCCGGCGCCGAGCGCCTGCTGATGATCGTCAACGCGCCCGCCACCGGTGACACGCGCGCCTTCACACCCGAGGAGTTGACACGATGCGAAGCCCAGACCTTTCGCCTGATGGCGCGCTGCGGTCTGGAGGTGCAGCGCAGCCCGGAGCACACGCGGCTGACGACGCCGCAGGACTTCGAGCGCCTGTTCCCGGCGACGGGCGGGGCGCTGTACGGCCAGGCCTCACACGGCTGGGCGGCCTCGTTCAGCCGACCGGGCGCTCGCAGCCGGTTGCCGGGCCTGTACCTCGCGGGCGGCTCGGTGCACCCGGGGCCGGGCGTGCCGATGGCGGCGCTCTCGGGCCGGCAGGCCGCGGCGAGCGTGATCGCGGACCGGACCTCGGCTCGCGCATCGAGCCGGCCTTCGACCGGCCGGTCGCCCCCGGTGGCTACGCCTGGTGGTACCTCGACGCGCTGAGCGACGACGGCGCGCATGGCCTCACCATCATCGCGTTCATCGGCAGCGTCTTCTCGCCCTATTACGCGTGGGCGCGGCGACACGCGCCGCAGGGCTTGGCGGACCCGCTGAACCACTGCGCGATCAACATCGCGCTCTATGGCCGCGGCGGCGGACGCTGGGCGATGACCGAGCGCGGACGCAGCCAAGTGGAGCGCGACGCAGCGGTGTTGAAGATCGGGCCGAGTGCGATGCGCTGGATCGGCGACCACCTGCACATCGATCTCGACGAAATCGCGGTGCCGTGGCCATCGCGCGTCCGCGGCACGGTGACGGTGCATGCGCCACAGCGCTTCGACCGCTCGTACTCGCTCGCCGCGCGGCACCGCTGGTGCCCGATCGCACCGGCGGCGCGGGTCGAGGTGAACCTCGGCGCGCTGCGTTGGTCGGGGCCTGGCTACCTCGACACGAACCACGGTGATGCGCCGCTGGAGCGCGCGTTCAAACGCTGGGACTGGTCGCGCGCACGACTCTGCGGCGGGCGCAGCGTGGTGTTCTACGACGTCGACCGCATCGACGAACCGCCGTTGCGACTGGGCGTCTGCTTCCATCTCGATGGCCGCGCCGAAGCCATCGACGGTCCGCCGGAGACCACCCTGCCCAGCACAGGCTGGCGCGTCGCACGCGGCGCGCGGGCCGACGCCGGCACGCCGGTCCGCGTGCTGCAGACGCTGACCGACGCGCCCTTCTATGCGCGCTCGCTGCTCAACGCGCAATGGCTGGGCGAGCGCGTCACCGCGATGCACGAGAGCCTGTCGCTGACGCGCTTCGACAGCGCCTGGGTGCAGGCCTTGCTGCCGTTCCGGATGCCGCGAATTCCGGGCTGAACTCAGAACACCGCGTGGTCGCCTCGCTCGAGCGTGATCGCGCCGCTGAGCAATCGCGCCTGGAAGTCGATGAGCGTCTCGGTGCCGGTCGACGGTGTCGCGTCGGCGTCGTATCGACCGCTCGCTGGATCGAGCACCAGCATCGACTCCGTCGCATAGTAGCGACCGATGCGCGCGAGTTCGGCCTTCTTCGCGAGTGACGGCACGACATGCCCTGCGCTACCCAGCACACCGATGATTGCGCCGAGCAATGCAACCGGCACTTGCTTGAAGCGCGGTGGCCGGTCGAGCAGGGCGAACAGTTGCTCGCCCTGCTGACGCGGCGTCATCGCATCGCCCGGCCCGCCGATCGGCAGCACGCGATCGTGGCGGCGCGTGTCGTCGAGGCATTCCGCCAGGTAGTCGGCGAGGTCGTCGTCGCTGATGGGCTTGCATGCGGTGAGCGTGCCGTCGCCGAACACGAGAAAGGGCTTGCCTTGCCGGACACGCTCGACCTGCCCCGACAGCGACTTGAAAAAAGCCGTCGGCCGCACGATCGAGTAGGTCAGGCCCGACGCGATCAGCACCTTCTCGAACGCGAGCTTGGCCTGCTGGAACGCGAGCAGCGGCTTTTGCACACAGATCGCGGACAGCAGCACGGCCTGTGACACGCCCGCGTCCCGCGCCGCGCCGAGGGCCATCACGTGCGCCTGGTGATCGACCGCCCACGAGTCCGCAGGCGCCCCGGTTCGCGAGGCCATGCACGACACCAGCACATCGAAGCGCTCACCGCAGAAGCCATCGCGCGACAGCGATGACGGATCGGCGACATCGCCGACACGTACCGCCGCGCCGGCAAGAAGCTGCGCGCTCTCGGCAGCCCCGAGCGTGCCCGCGACTCCGGCGCGCGCGCGAACGAAACACACGACCTCGTGACCTCGCCGCACCAGCGCGCGAACGGTCGCACGGCCGATCGTGCCGGTGGCACCGAGGACGAACACGCGCCGTGGCTGCCCTGTCGTCATTCCGGCGGGCGCTGCCGATCACGCCGCAGGCGCCACAGCTCCCACACCGCCAGGCCGACCACGACGCCGAGCACCAGCATGAGCTCGAGGGCGATGATCAGGCCGGAGCTCACGTCGCGAGGTCCGAGCGCCGCATCCGGTCGCGCGCTTCCAGCCGCGCGAACAGTTCGGCGGTCCAGACCACCCGGTCCGCGAAACCGCGGCGAGAGGGCGAAACGACCCGCGGCGCAGCGGCCACAGCGGCATCGACGAGGAAGCAGTTCGCCGCGAGCGGCGGCAGCGCACTCGCCGACACGGACGGCGCGAGCTGCGCGACCGACCTCAACAACAGCCAGACCTTGCGGGCGCCCGAGACGCGCGCCCGCGCGCTGACCGAATCGTGCCCGCGCCGTGCAACCTCGTGGCCGATCGCGGCGTACATGAATCGCGCCGCGTTGATGCCAGGCCGACAGGCGAGCGGCAGGCGCGCGACGCCGGCATCGACGCGTTCATAGAGGAGCTCGGCGGCATCGAGCACGCGCTGCACCACCGATCCGAGTTCGGGGCTGAACACGGGCTTCGCCAGCCACGCGTCAGGGTCGAGCCCGGCTTCGGCCATCCAGTCGCGTGGCAAATACAAGCGCCCCATGCGTGCATCCTCGCCGACATCGCGCGCGATGTTCGACAGCTGCATCGCCACCCCGAGGTCGCACGCGCGCGCCAGGCCTTCGGCCGAGCGCACCTTCATCAGCAAGGCCATCATCGCGCCGACCGTGCCGGCGACGCGCGCGGCGTAGTCGTGCAGCGCGTCCAGCGTGTCGTAACGGCGGCCCTGCAGGTCCCACTCGAAGCCTTCGAGCAGGCCGTCGAACAGTGCAGCCGGAATGTGGTGCTGCGCGACGACGACGGCGAGCGCGCGATCGGTGGGCTCGTCCTGTGGCGTGCCGGCGTAGGCCAGGCGCAGGCGCTCGCGCAGGCGCTCGACCGCATCGCGACGGTCGCCGGTCGCGTCGACTGCGTCGTCGGCGAGGCGGCAGAACGCGTACAGCGCCGAGGCCGGCTCGTGCACGTCACGCGGCAGCAGCAGCGACGCGGCGAGAAAGGTCTTCGAGCCGTTGCGCAGCGACGCGCGGCAGGTCGCGAGGTCGGCGCGCAGCGCGGCCGTCTGGGCCTCAGGCGGGCGCGACCCGAACATGGTCGCGAGCTGCTGAGTGAGTTGTGGCGAGTGAATCTGCATGGGGGACCACCGAATCGAGGACACGGGCTGAAGACAACACGCCGGGCAGGCCGGCACCGGGGTGCGTGCCTGCCCCGACGAGATACAGGCGATCGATCTCTTCGCTGCGGTTGTGCGGGCGAAACCAGGCGCTCTGCGTCAGCACCGGTTCGAGCGAGAACGCAGCGCCGCGGAAGGACGAGAGCCGGTCCTGAAAGTCCTGCGGCGTCAGCAATCGCGAGGTGACGATCTCGTCGGCCAGACCGGGCAGCAAGGTCGCCTGCAGGCGTTGCTGGATCGCGAGACGATACGGCTCGGCGTGCGTCGCCCAGTCGGTGCCGCTCTGCAGGTGCGGCACCGGCGACAGCACGTAGAACGCATCGCAGCCGGGCGGCGCGAGCGACGGGTCGGTGGCGGTCGGGCGGTGCAGGTAGAGGCTGAAGTCGTCGGCCAGCACCTTGCGGTCGAAGATGTCGGTCAGCAGCTCGCGGTAGCGCGGGCCGAGCGCGATCGTGTGGTGGGCCACCTCGGGGTATTGCCGTTTCGTGCCGAAGTACCAGACGAACAGGCTCATCGAATAGCGGGCGCGCTCGATGCGCTGGTCGGTCCAGCGCGTGCGGTGCTCGGGGGCAACGAGGTGACGGTAGGTCCAGGCCGAGTCGGCGTTCGACACCACGACATCGGCGGCGATGGTCTCGCCGCTTTCGAGCCGCACGCCCGTCGCCGCGCCGTCGTTCACGGTGATCTGTGTGACGCCGCGGTTGCAGCGCACCGCCCCGCCCTGCCCTTCGATCAGGCGCACCAGCCCGGTCACCAGGCTGCCGGTGCCGCCCATCGGGAAGTGCACGCCCCAGCGGCGCTCGAGGAACGCGATCAGGCAGTACACCGAGGTGGTCGAGAACGGATTGCCGCCGACCAGCAGCGACTGGAAGGTCAGCACCACGCGCAGCCGCGCATCGCGCACATGCTTGCAGGCGAGCGAGTAGACGGTGCGGTAGCCCTCGAGCTTGAGCAGCGCAGGCAACACGCGCGCCATGTCGGTCCACGAATCGAAGGGCTGGTCGCCGAGCTGCTCGAATCCGACCTTGAAGATCGCCTCGCTGGCTTTCAAGAAGCGCTCGTACCCGGGCACGTCGTCGGGCGCGAAGCGCGCGACCTCGGCGCGCATCGCGGCCGCGTCGCCGCTGTAGTCGAAGCATTCACCGTCGTCGAAGCGGATGCGGTAGTACGGCGCAACCGGGCGCAGGTCGATGTCGTCGGCCATGCGCCGGCCGCACAGCGCCCACAACTCCTCGAACAGGAACGGCGCGGTGATGACCGTGGGGCCGGCGTCGAAGGTGAAGCCGTCCTGCCGGTGCACGTAGGCGCGGCCGCCGGGCGCGTCGAGCTTCTCGAGCACGGTGACGCGGTAGCCGCGTGCGCCCAGCCGCACCGCCGCCGCGAGGCCACCGAAGCCGCTGCCGATCACGACGGCGTGCGGCTTGTTCGCGGCGGGTTGCGTGGTCGGATGCGACGATGCCGAGACTGTCAACATGCTCACATCCTACGAGTGTCATGCAAAGATGACAACCGACAGGCTATGCAGGTATTCCCTGCTCGAACTGCAGCGCCGAGAGGATCTGCCGCGCGAGCTCAATTGGCCGCTCCTCGTGCACGAGATGGCCGCCACCAGCGATGCGCGTCAACGTGCTGGGCGTCGTCGCAGGCAGCAGCGCACGCACGCGCGGCGCGTCTTGCGGCGGCACTGCCTTGTCGTTGGTGCCGACGATCAGCGTCAGCGGTGTGTGCAGCCGCGACAGGTCGCGCGTGAGTGGCCGCAGGTCCCAGCGCGCCATCATCCCGAGCGCGCCGGCGGCATGCCGTGCGTCACGCACCAGCGTGGCGTAGAGCGCGAGGCCGCGCGCGTCGAGCGTCGAGCCGGTGCCGCCGATCAACTTCTCGACCGCGGCGCGGTCCCAGCTGCGGCGCGCGAACAGTTGCGGCGCCAGCGGCGTCGCCGCCATCAGCCGTGCGACCGGCGGGAAGATCAGGCCTGGCCAGCCTGCGAGCGGGAGGAACGCGCCGTTGATGGAGACGAGTGCTTGCGGCACGACGGCGCCATCGAGCACGAGACGCGCACCGATCGCGGCACCGGCCGAGTGGCCGACAACAAGCGCGACCTCGAGCCCCAGCATGTCGACCAGCGCGGCCACCGCGGCGGCGATGCCAGGCAGCGAGAGCTGCGCCGCAGGTGGCGTGTCGGTGAACGCGTGGCCGGGCAGGTCCATTGCGACGACGCTGAAGTGGCGCGCCAGCAGTGGCATCACGCCGCGCCACGAGTGCGTGGACGCACCGGTGCCATGGATCAGCAGCGCGACCGGGCCGTTGCCCATGCGCTGCACGTGCCAGCGCAGGCCGCCAGCGCGCAAGAAACTGCTGGCCCCATGGTGTGGCCAGTCGCGTCCTTCGCGGTCCCAGTTCAGCGTCGCGCTCATGGCAGCGCCGCAGCGCGCACAACCTGCGACAACGCCGCCGCGCCCGCATACGGCAAGGGCACGTAGCGCGCGCCCATCGCGGCGGCGAGTTGGCGGGCAGGCTCCTGCGGCTGCGGCGAGGTGTCGAGCAGCAGCGTCGCGAAGCCGTCGAGCTGCATCTGCCGCGCCGCGACCAGCGCGTCCTCCGCGGCGCGCGCGCGGCCCGGGGTGCCGTCGCGCGCAATGTTGCCGCGGCCGTCGGTCAGCAGCACGACGATCGGCGTCGCGCCACGGCGTCGCACCGACTCGGCCAGCGTGTGCGCCGCGGCGATGCCTGCCGCGAGCGGTGTGCCACCACCCCCGGGCAGACCTGCGAGGCTGCGCTTCGCGCGCACCAGCGAGCGCGTCGGCGGCAGCAGCAGTTCGGCACCGGTGCCGCGGAACGCGATCACCGCGACGCTGTCGCGCCGCACATAACAATCGGCCAGCAGCAGTTCGACTGCGCCCTTGGTTTCGGCCAGGCGGTTCAAGGCGGCCGAGCCCGAGGCATCGACCACGAACACCGTCGTCGTCTCGCTGCGTTGCTTGAAGCGCCAGACGTGGAAGTCCTCGCGCCGCACCTGGATGCGCGTGGGGCTGGCGTGGCCTGCGGCCTCGGCTTCGCGGCGGCGCAGCGCCTGCCACGGCGCCGCGGCCCGCAGCGTCTCGATCAGGTTGAGGCGCGCACCGCCCTGCGGCTCACCGCGGCGCACGCCGGTGGGCCGGCCACGCGCCTTGCCGATGCGTGCGGCGCCGACGCGACCCGACGACGGCGCGCGCTTCGTCGCTTTGCCCAGCGCGAGCGCGGCCAGCAGGCCCGGCGGGATGGCGGCAAGCGCGGCTTCGAGCACCACATCATCAACCGCGCCATGGGCTGCATCGACCTGATCGGATTCGGGTGCGCTTGTCTCTCCGTCATCCGGTGGCGGTTCGGCCGTCGGGTCGTCAGCGGCATCGTCGGGCCGATCGTCCGCCGCATCTTCCTGGGCCGACGGGGCCGCAGGCACCTGCGTCGCGCGCGGCGCGAGCACGAGGCCGGCGGCCAGCGCGGCGTCCTGCGAGTTGACCTCATCGCGTTCGTCGAGTGCGGCTGCGGCACGCGCCGCCCGACAAGCGAACATGGGCGCGCGTACCGATTCGACGCCCAGCGCAAGCGACGCGGCGCACAGGCCTTCGACGATCTCGTCGTCGATGCGCACGCTGTCGAAGCGCGTGCGCGCCGCGGCAATGTCGCCCCGAGTGAACAGTTCGTCAGCGGCGCCGTTGCCGATGTCGACCGCCAATGCGAGATGGAACGCCAATCGCTCTCGCAATCGCGCCGGCACCTGCTCGTCGTCGGCGATGCCTTCGTCCAGCGCGACCACACCGATACGGCTGGCGTGGCGCGATCCGATGCCGTGGCGTTCGGCCACGAGCTCCTGCGCGTCGATGACCGCCGACACGCTCGCGGCCGTCGATGCGCTGAGGCGCTCGGCCATCGCGAGCAGCACCACACCGCCGTCCGCGTCCGCCAGCAGCCCGCGCTGCGCGATCGGGCGGCCGGCCTGCAGCGTGGCCGACAGGTCGAGTCCGCCAAGCAGGCGATCGTCGTTGACATGCAGCGGCACGCGCCGCCACGGCGTGCTCACCGGCAAGCACTGCGCGAGCCGCGCCAGCCACCGATCGCGCGCCGGTCCCGCACCGCTGCGCAGCACGACGCCGCCGAGCCCCACCGGATCGACGGCGAACAGCGCCGCCACCATCGCTTCCGACAGGCTCGTCGCATTCATGGAGCGAACAGCTCCAGCACAGCGCGATCGACCCGCACGCTCGAGCCCGCATCGTCGAGCGGGTTGCGTCGCAGCCGGTGCCGAAGCGCCGGCGGCGCGACGCGCTTCAGGTGCGCATCGCCGACCTCCGCATCGCCCTGCAAGGCCGCGAACGCACGCGCCGCGCGGATCAGCGTCAGCTCGCCGCGCAGGCCGTCGGTGCCGAGCGCCATGCAGAGCTGCGCGGCGCGCTCCAGCGCTGAATCCGGCACACGCACGTCGCCGATGCGCGCACGGCCCGCGACGATCTGGCGCCGCACCTTCGCCTCGCTCTTCGCCCACGCCTCAGTGAACGCGGCGCCGTCGCGCTCGAACGCATCGCGGCGTTTCACAACCTCGACGCGCGACGGCAAATCCTGCGGCGTACGCACCTCCACCGAAAGGCCGAAGCGGTCCAGCAGCTGCGGGCGCAACTCGCCCTCCTCGGGGTTGCCGCTGCCGACCAGCACGAAACGCGCCGGGTGCCGCACGCTGAGGCCTTCGCGCTCGACGACGTTCTCGCCCGACGCGGCCACGTCGAGCAGCAGGTCGACCAGGTGATCCTCGAGCAGGTTGACCTCGTCGATGTACAGGAAGCCGCGGTTCGCGCGCGCCAGCAGCCCGGGCTCGAAGGCCTTCACACCCTGCGCGAGCGCGCGTTCGAGGTCGAGCGCGCCGACGACGCGGTCTTCGGTGGCGCCCAGCGGCAGGTCGACAACCGGCACCGGCACCGCATGGCTCTTCAGCGCGCCGTTCACCCTGCGGGCCTCGCACTCTTCGCAACCGGAGGCCAGCGCGGGGTCGCACCGGTAACGGCATCCGACCACCGCACGCATCGCTGGCAGCAGCGCCGCCAGCGCGCGCACCGCCGTCGATTTGCCGGTACCACGATCGCCGAACACCAGCACGCCGCCGATGCTGGGGTCAATCGCCGCGATCAGGATCGCCAGTTTCATTTCGTCCTGACCGACGATCGCCGAGAAGGGAAAGACCACCACGGACTCCAAACCTGATACGGGCGCTCTGGATTGCTGAATGTAAAGCAACACAGAATCTGAATGTGTCAGACTATTCTGACGTTTGATCCCAGCCATCGCAAGGAATCGTTCATGAAAAACTCCAATCGACGCACATTCGTGATGACCGTGGTCGCGGGCGGCAGCGCCCTCGCCGCATCGCGCGCTTCGGCCCAGGCCGCCGCCCCGGCCCTGTCGGAAGCCGACCCGCAGGCGGTCGCGCTCGGCTACAAGGCCGACAACACCAAGGTCGACAAGGCCAAGTACCCGCAGCACGCGGCCACGCAGATGTGCAGCGGCTGCAACTTCTTCCAGGGCAAGCCGACCGATGCGACCGCGCCGTGCCAGCTGTTCGCCGGCAAGCAGGTGTCCGGCAAGGGCTGGTGCAGCGCCTGGGCCAAGAAGCCCTAGAGCCGAACTCTCAGCCGCTGTTTCAGCGTTTGGAGCGCGGGCGCGCGGCGACTCGCGCTCGCGATGTCTTCTTGGCCGGCAGTCCGACGTGGCCCAGCACGCGCTGAACCTGCGCCTGCGCCTGCTCGATCAGGAACTGCTCGAACGCCGCCGCGACCTGCGGCAGCTGGCGCGAGGCCAGGTGCATCACGAACCAGTCGCGCTCGATCGGGTTGTCCGGCAGCGGCAGGATCTTCAGCACGCCGGCGTCGAGTTCGAGCACGCAGGTGTGCAGTGAGAGAAACGCGACGCCGAAGCCGGCCGCGCACATCTGCTTGATCGCCTCGTTGCTCGACATCTCGGAGCCGATGCGCAGCGGCACCCTGGCATCCTTGAAGAGCCGTTCGACCGTCGTGCGGGTGCCGGATCCGCGCTCGCGCAGCAGCAGGTGCGCGCCTGCCAGCGACGCGATGCTCAGGTTCGCATCGCGCATCGCCGCATGTGTGGGCGCCGCGACGAAGGCCATCGGATGCTTCGCGAACACGCTCGCCGCGGTCTTCAGTTCGGCCGGCGGGCGACCCATGATCGCCACGTCAATCTCTTGCCCGGCGAGCAAACGCACCACCTCGTCGCGGTTGCCGACCTGCAGCTTCACCTTGACCTTCGGATTCTGGTTCGCGAAGGTCACCAGCAGTGGCGGCAGCAGGTACTCGGCCGTCGTGACCGCGCCGACACGCAGCGTGCCGGCAAACACGCCCTGCAGCGTCGCCATCTCTTCGCCGGCCTCGCGCCACAGCCCGAGGATGCGGCCCGCGTAGCCCGCCAGCAATTCGCCGGCCTCGGTGAGCCGGATGCCGCGGCCGTTGCGCTGCAGCAGCGGCGTGCGCGCCGACTCCTCCAGCAGGCCGATCTGGATCGACACGGCCGGCTGCGTCAGGTGCATCTCTTCGGCTGCGGCCGAGACGCTGCCCAGCCGCGCGACGGCGTGGAAGGTGGAGAGCTGGCGGAACGAGGCGTTGCGCGACAGGGGCATGTCGATAGATTACGAAACACTGATGCCGATGTCAAAAGAATTAACTTATCCAAATCTTTTGGCCTGCCTACATTGGCCCTCGATGTTCAACGTTTCGAGGAGACGGCCTTGGGTCACATGAACGAACCGGCACAGATCACCGACAGCAAGAAGCGCTACGCCGCCGGGGTGCTGAAGTACAAGCAGATGGGCTATTGGCAGCCCGACTACGTGCCGAAAGACAGCGACCTGATCGCGATGTTCCGCATCACGCCGCAGGAAGGCGTCGACGAGGAAGAGGCGGCGGCAGCGGTGGCGGGCGAGTCCTCGACCGCGACCTGGACAGTGGTCTGGACCGACCGGCTGACCGCGTGCGAGATGTACCGCGCCAAGGCCTACCGCG